>NZ_JALPRS010000001.1:906328-1208437 GCF_023630255.1 Pontibacter deserti
AATTTGTAAGAATGTCGGAATTTTTGATGCGCACCGTTTATCTAAATCTATTCCAGTTCCTGACAGAAATTCTTTAGTAGCATCTCTATCTTGCTCTTGAAAAAATTTTACTTCAGATATTATGTAGTCGTGATTACCCATTTTTACGTTTTAGAATATTCAATACTGTCTGTTTTTATGTAAATCAGTGTCAGCTTTATATGTTTATAATTAAGTGGTTGTTGATTTCACGGGTTATGTAAAATTACCGCTAACTACTGGATAAACGAAAACATACGCTTATCTGCATTATGTGTGTAATAGGTTTTATTTATATAAGTTTGCTGCCGTTAGGTACTTTAGAGGCAGGTTGCGCCAGCACTATATCTCTGTTTTCATCCTCAAAGCCTGTTACCAACACTTCTGATATATACTTTCCAATCTGTTTCTTATCAAGGTTCACAACGCAAAGCACCTGTTGCCCAACCAGTTCTTCAGGAGTATAGTGTTTTGTTATTTGAGCACTTGATCTTTTAATACCTAAAGGGCCAAGGTCAACCGTCAGCTTATAAGCTGGCTTGCGTGCTTCCGGAAAAGCATTCACTTCCACGATCGTTCCTACCCGAATATCGGTTTGCTCAAATTGCTGCCACGTTATAGTTTCTTTTGCTTCTTCGGGTGCGTACATGTTCAGGTAAGTATAGATTAGTTAGTGGTTTGCTTTACTCAAATATAGCATTTTCTTTAAACTGGAAGTATCGTAAGGCAGAGTAATACTTGTAAGTAAGCTGCAAGAGTATCCCAACAGCCGCTAAAGCAACATAAGCCCTTGTGCTTCGTAATCCTATGCAACCTTACTAATGTAAGTAACCAGGTGGTTTCGGCTACCGATCGATCACGCGCTCACAATATAAAACTATGAAAAAAGAATCCGGAGCAAGCAAATCTGTTTGGATTGATGGCATTTCTATGCCTGCCACTCATCCGCTGCAAGAAAACACTACCTGCGATGTTTGTATAGTTGGTGCCGGTATTGCCGGTTTAACTACAGCCTACCTTCTGGCAAAAGAAGGCCGCAAAGTAGTATTGCTCGAAGCAAAAGATACTATTTGTGGCGGCGAAACCAGCCGTACCACCGCACACCTTGCCAGTGCCTTGGATGATGGCTTTCCGGAACTGATCCGTTTGTTTGGGGTAGATGGTACCCGGATTGCGGTGCAAAGCCATATGGCCGCCATCGACAAGATAGAAGCCATTATTAAAGACGAAAAAATAGACTGCGACTTTAAAAGGTTGGATGGCTATATGTTTGCCAACGACCAGAAAGAAGAAGAGCAGCTGACAAAAGAACTGGAAGCCGTGCATCAGATAGGGTGGCGCGATGTAGTACTGCGTAAATCCTGCCCACTGGATACACTTACGAACCTGCCTTGCCTGCACTTCCCGAACCAGGGGCGTTTCCATGTGCTGAAGTATCTGTCGAGCCTGGCGAGTGTGCTGTTAGATAAAGATGTACGGATTTATACTTCCAGTAAAGCAGTAGAGTTCAGAACCGGGGCTTTAACCACTGTAGTTACCCAGGACGGTCACGCTGTATCAGCAAACTACCTGGTAGTGACCAGCAATACGCCTGTTAACGATATGGTAACCATGCACACCAAACAGGCACCTTACCGTACGTATGTGGTGGGTGCTAGAGTGCCGAAAGGTTCTGTGCCTGATGCGCTGTACTGGGACATGCAGGACCCTTACCATTACATAAGAATACAGGAAGCCGAGAAAGATGCCGGAGAAGGCGCAGATGATCTGCTTATAGTTGGTGGCGAAGACCACAAAACAGGCCAGGAAGAACACCCGGGATTGCGTTTTCAGAACCTGGAACATTGGATGCGTATGAAGTTTCCGATGGCAGGGGAGGTTGTTTACCGTTGGTCGGGGCAGGTATACGAGCCTGTAGATTGCCTTGCTTTTATTGGTAAAAATCCGGGAGATGCTGATAACGTGTACATAGCCACCGGCGACTCCGGGCATGGTATGACCCATGGAACTATAGCCGGCATCCTGATCACGGACCTGATCATGGGGCGAAAGAATGAATGGGCTACAATTTACGATCCGGCACGCGTTAGCCTTAAAACTACCGGAGAGTTTTTAAAAGAGAACTTGAATGTAGCGGCTCAGTACAAAGAATACCTGACTGGTGGAGAAGTTGATGATCCGTTGCAGGTAATGCCGGGCACAGGTAAAATCATACGTAACGGTACTACTAAAACTGCTGTTTACTGCGATCAGGATGGGGTGCGCCACGAATGTTCTGCTATTTGCCCGCACATGGGCTGTGTGGTTAGCTGGAACAACGTAGAAAGCTCCTGGGATTGTCCTTGCCACGGTTCTCGCTTCGACCCATTTGGGAAAGTAATTAACGGCCCAGCCACGCAGGATCTGGCACCTCCGAAGCATTAGTAGTTAAAGAGTTAAGGAGTTAGAGAGTTTGGGTATTAGTGAGATCTCCTTAGCTTAACTATAAACTGAAAGGAGCAACTATAGATATAAGGTCTATAGTTGCTCCTTTCAGTTCTTAAACTCCCAGACTCTCTAACTCCTATACTTTTCAAGTTGCTTTAAGCGCTGATCTATACTTCTCTCCCAGGTGGCAGAGGCTTTGGCATCCAAGCCATGGCGTGAGGCTTCATCAAATTTATCCTGCTCGGCCTTCCAGTTGGCAAAGGCTTTATTTACGGTGTCGGTAAGTTTCGCATTTGCTTCAGGGCACGAACTACCCAGCGTTAACAGCTTTTTACGTAACATTCGGGCATGTACTTCGGTCAGGTCGAAATGCAGTTGCTCGTGCTGTAACAGCTTCTCTGATTGCTTATTTTTTGACCATGATTCAGTTGCCAGAAAAACGCACTTTACAGTATAACTGAATTTATTGGAAGCGCATTTTGCATCAACGGCCAGGTTGGCGGCGGTAACTGCATGGTGTGGGTTCAGCGTATCCGGAGCAGCCTTAAAATCATTCCAGGACAAGCGCCTGTCGGCAGACCATGTGATCTGCTCTGCAACTGTATTTTTGTCTGCTGATGCAGGCACAGCTGCAGCAGGGGCTGGCGCAAAGTAGCTGGTTGCCAGCGACAGGAGTAGGGTGAAAAAAAGCATCTTGGCTAAAAGATTTATATTTTCCGCTTAACAGCAGCACTTGCTTAATAGTGCCCCGTTATTGCACTTTATACTGTAACTAACTGGGTGCTAAGTTTTTTGAATCGTAAAAATAGCAATAAAGCAGCAACAGACAAACCAACTAATAAACCTGTCCAGACTCCGTTAACTCCAAACCCAAGCTTAAACCCAAGTACATAGCCTACCGGTAAGCCAATTATCCAGTAAGCAATAAGCGAGATAACCCCCGGAATACGAACATCTTCCAGGCCACGTAATGCACCAAGACCTACTACCTGAACACCATCCGAAATCTGGAACAATGCTGCAATTATTAACAGTGTAGATGCAATCTGTATTACTTCCGGGTCATCGATGTAAAGCATAGGTATCAACTCATTCCCTGCTATCATGAGTAGTCCGCTGGTTAGCATAAATAAGGCACCCATGGCAAAGCTGCTGTTACCAGCCATGCGCATACCGCTATAGTTGCCCAGGCCTTTCTGGTTGCCCACCCGTATAGTTGCAGCCGCTGCAATGCCACTGGCCATCATATAGGTAACCGAAGCCACGTTTATAGCAATCTGGTGTGCTGCCAGCTGCTTTGTACCCAGCCAGCCGATCATGATCGCTGAAAAACTGAATGCACCCATTTCAAAGATCATTTGCCCGGAAATTGGTAGGCCCAGCTTGAAAATACGGTACATGTGGATGAAAGACAGGTGGCGCAGTTTTACGAAATGGCGGAACAATTCGAAGCGTCTGGCATACATTACCCACCCGGCCATCATAAAAGCCATCACCACACGGGAGATAAAAGTTGCCCAGGCTGCACCTATCATACCCATTTCCGGGAAGCCCAGCTTGCCCCAGATCAGGAGGTAGTTAAGTATAATATTGAGCAGGTTAGCAACTATTGTGATGTACATTGATTGCTTAGTGAAAGACAACCCTTCGGCAAACTGCTTAAAAGCCTGGAAAAGCATCAGCGGTATCATCGAAAAGAAAAGTACATTAACGTAAGGGATAGCCAGTTTTACTACTTCGAGCGGTTGATTCAGATAAGTGATGTATGGCGAAGCAAAATATCCAGCCAGAAATAGCAAAATACCCAGTATGAAATTAGATATCAGGCCATTAAGTAAAAGCAAGGAGATACGGGTGTAGTTTTTACGACCTTCGGCGGCGGCTATAAGCGGTGTAATGCTGAACGATACGCCCAAGCCAAACACCATCGTGATCATAAAGATACTGTTGCCCAGTGAAGCAGCTGCCAGAGGTACTGTTCCTATCTGGCCTACCATTAAACTATCGAACACGCTCACCAGAATATGGCCTAACTGGCTTAGTACCACAGGGTAAGCGAGCGAAAAGTTCTTGGAAAAATGTTCTTTGTAGGTATTCGTATTCATAGCTGCTCCGTAAAGGCCTGCAAAATTAGCGCTTTTTACGGTAAGCTATACCTGAATCCGGATTTATACTTTTTGAGTGAATGTTACCTGTAGCAATGCTTCTTTTAAACGAACCATCGCAAGCTCTAAAATATGCCTTTCCACAGCAAACGACATCCGTACATGTCCAATACCACCAAACTTATCGCCATTCACAACTATAAGATTATGTTTGTGTTGCAGGTAATCACATAAATCTTCAGTTGAATTTATAGATGTGCCATCCGGTGATGTACTTCCAATATAATACCTCAGGTCCGGGAAGAAATAATAGGCGCCATCGGGTATATAGAACGATACGTGCGGTATAGCTTCAAGCCCTTTCTGCATGATTTTGCGGTGTTCTTTCAGCACTTCCAGCATAGGTGCAAGTGCCTCATTGCTGTGTTGTATAGTTGCCAGAGCTGCTTCCTGTATAAACATACTTACCCCGGAAAAGGTACTAGACTGGAAATCTATACTTTGTCTGATGACATCAGCAGGGGCTACCATATACCCAATGCGCCACCCGGACATGGCAAAGTTCTTGGAAAAGCCATTAACAACAATTACTCTTTCCTGCGGGCCCGCGCAGGAAAGGGCAGAAGTAAAAGGCTTGCTGTAAGTATCAAGGTCATAAATCTCATCACTGATCAGGTATAGGTTTGGATAGTCGTGCAGCAACGCAAGTATAGCTTCAAGTTCCTGTTTACTGTAGATACGGCCGGTAGGGTTAGCTGGGTTAGTGAGCAGGAGCAAGCGGCTTTTATCTGTTAGTACCTGGCGCAGGGCATCCACATCCAAGTTATAGTTGGTTTCAGGTGTTGTCTGTATCGTTACCAGTTTGCCTTTGCTATATTTCAGTAGTTCGTTAAACCCAAACCAGGCAGGTACAGGTATCACCACTTCATCCTCGTCGTGCAGCAGCACTGAACATAAATTGAAAAGGGCCTGCTTTGTGCCAGGAGTAACGAGAATCTGTTCAGGGCTTACGTTTATGCCATCCTGAGTGTAGCGTTTGGCAATGGCCTCGCGTAATTCGGGTGATCCTTCGGCAGGACCATAATAAGTTTGCCCGGATTTTATTGCGGCAGTGGCAGCAGTAATGGCAGCATCAGGGCTTCTGAAATAGCTTGCCCCGGATGCCAGGTTCAGTTCAGTCATGTTAAGTTACAACGTATAAAACATCAGCAAAATAGTGGTTTTTGTCCTGAAATATATGCTGCAACTCAAAACCAAGTTCCTGTCCCATTGTTTCGGCTTGTTTTAAAGTAAATTTGTAGGAGCTTTCAGTATGGATAGCCTCCCAGGCATGGAAATAAAAGCTTTGTCCGGTCGCTTTTATACTTACTTCCTGATCCTGCTGGCTGATGAGAAAGCTTTTCATGACGCCCTCCTGTGGATCGTAGAGCGCAAAATGTTTGAACTGACCCACATCAAAGTTGCCCCCCAGTTCGCGGTTAATGCGGTGTAGCAGGTTCAGGTTAAAATCGGCAGTTACGCCTGCTGCATCATCGTAAGCCCGAAGAATAGTTTCAGGTTCTTTACACAGGTCCATACCTATCAGTAACATATCTCCGGGTTGCATATGTGAGCGCACCTTCTTCAGGAATGCCATTCGCTCATCGGGATTGAAGTTGCCGATATTAGACCCAAGGAACAACAGCACTTTACGGCTCGGTTTGTTTGCATCCAGCCAATCCAGGGCATCAAAATAATCACCCACCACAGCATGTGTCTGCAATTCAGGTAGTTCGTCGTGTAAGTTTTCACAAAGCTCCACCATGGCATCACCGGATATATCAACCGGCACATAATCGAAATCAGACTGCTGCAGGAGCAGTTGACGAAGTATGATTTTAGTTTTAGTGGCATCACCGGCACCAAGGTCTATCAAATGGAAATTACCCTTTGCTGCTAATTGTGAGGATATAGTCTGCTGGTGTGTAGTAAATACATTGTGCTCGCTGCGAGTAAGGTAATACTCCGGCAAATGCATTATTTTCTGAAACAGGCGGCTGCCTTCTCCATCGTAGAAGTACCTGGACGATAATTGTTTCTGCTGTTGGCTTAGTCCTTCTTTTACATCCTGTGCAAACCTGGCGGTAGCGCTTTTACCCGTTTCTGATTTGCTCAGGTCGGTTATCTGTGTGGTGGTGCTGTAGTAAGTTGTCATGTGGTTTTATTTGTTAGCCAGCCTGATGCCAGTGAATTGCCAGCGCTTATCCGGATGAAAAAAGTTGCGATAGGTGGTTCGGATGTGGTCTGAAGGTGTAGCGCAGGAGCCGCCGCGTAATACCATCTGGTTGATCATAAACTTGCCATTATACTCGCCCAGTGCTCCCGGGGCAGTAGAAAAACCGGGATAGGGATGATACGCGCTATAGGTCCATTCCCATGCATCACCGTATAGTTGCTGCATTCCGTTTTGGTTAGGACTGGCAGCAGTTGGCTCCAGTAAACCGTTATCTGAAAAATTGCCCTGATGCGGTGGGTAAGCCTGTGTTGCAGCTTCCCATTCATACTCGGTTAACAAGCGCTTACCGGCCCAGTTGGCATAAGCATTGGCTTCATAAAAACTGATATGACTAACCGGTGCGTTCAGGTCAAGTTCCTGTAAACCATGTAAGGAGTAACGGAGCCATCTGCCGTTTTTGTTTACCCAGTAAAGCGGTGATTCCCAGTTTGATGTTTTAGATAAGCTAAAGCCTTCATCTAACCAAAACCTGAAATCAACATAACCGCCATCTTCCATAAAGTTCAGGTACTCACCATTCGTAACCAGCCGGTTCATTACCTGAAAATCCTGTATCAAAACTTCATGCACCCCCAGTTCATTATCAAAACAGAAGTCATTTCCCTGGTAACCAATTCTGTAAATTCCGCCAGGCACATCCAGGTAAGTAGCAGGTACATATTCAGCCTTTTCAAGTTCATGTGCGGAAGTATAAGCAGGTAATAATGGATTGGTACTGAGAATATATTTAATGTCGGTGAGCAGCAGTTCCTGGTGTTGTTGTTCGTGCTGCAGGCCAAGTTCCAGCACAGGCAGCATCTCTTTCAGGGTGCGCTCATCAGGATTCTCCAGAAGCTTTGTCAGGTGCTCGTTTACATGACTGCGGTACTGATAAATGTCGCGGAGTGGCGGGCGGGTTAATGTGCTGCGTTCGGCGCGTTGTACCCGGTTGCCCACGCTGTTATAGTATGAGTTAAAGAGGTAGCTATAGTTTGAATGGAATACTTTATACTTCGGTAAATAAGGTTTTAACACAAACTCTTCGAAGAACCACGTAGTATGTGCCATATGCCATTTGGGTGGACTCACGTCCACCATTGGCTGCACCACTGTATCTTCAGGTTCCAGGGGTTTACAGATATTCTCTGTCTGATTCCTGATTCTTTGAAACCGGGTTAACAGATCTGTTAAGCTCGTGCTGATAGCTTTCATAGTGCTGGGATTGAAGAGTACGTGTTAGTTGATACGTAGGTACAACAGAAGAAAAACCGGTAGCAGTGCTCTAATGTTTAATCTTATGCCGCTACATACGGTGATTCAGTCAGGTTTGATTTAATTTGCAGTTACACTCACTACTACACAAATGGCTCTACAGTGCTCCTTTATACCGTATACGCTTCATTTTAAATTTGATGCCCGTACCTCCAGGGGCGCGATCTCTCAGCATCAGGTCTATTTTATCAAACTCCTTAACACAGCTGAACAAAGTATAGTTGGGGTAGGCGAGTGTGCACCGCTGGCAGGCCTAAGTATAGATTACAGGCCGGATTTAGTTCAGAAACTGGAAGAAGTATGCCAACTCATAAATGGTTTAAAAACTGAATCAATTACACTTACCGAGGTATCAGAACAACCGGATTTGCAGGAGTGGCCTGCAGTTCGCTTTGCACTGGAAACTGCCTTGCTGGACCTTAAAAATGGTGGAAAGCGGGTACTGTATAATAACATGTTTAGTAGCGGTGAAGCCGGTATACCCATTAACGGGTTGGTGTGGATGGGTGATAAAGACTTTATGCAGCAGCAGATAGCTCAAAAATTAGCCCAGGGCTATACTTGCTTAAAGCTTAAAATAGGCGGGCTTGATTTTACAACTGAACTGGAGATACTGCAACATATACGCGAAGCGGCACCGGAGAACGAACTGACCATACGCGTTGATGCCAATGGTGCTTTTTCTCCTGAAGATGCCTTTAAAAAACTGGACAGACTAGCGAGGTATAATGTCCATAGTATAGAGCAACCTATAAAGCAGGGGCAATGGAAGGCAATGGCTGAATTATGTGCTTATACTCCAGTTCCAATAGCCCTTGATGAGGAACTGATCGGGGTACAGACGCCGGATAAACAGGAAGAGCTACTTGATGCTATAAAACCACAGTACATTATACTTAAGCCAACTTTGGTAGGTGGCTTACAAGCAAGCTCAGACTGGATAGATCTGGCAGAAAAGCGAAGTATAGGCTGGTGGATGACCTCTGCCTTGGAATCAAATATAGGGTTAAATGCCATCAGCCAGTTGACTGCGAATTATGCTATCACTATGCCGCAGGGGCTTGGTACTGGGCAACTATACCATAACAATATTGCTTCGCCGCTGCAAATAGAACAAGGTGAGCTTTGGTACCGGCAGCAGCAGGAGTGGGGGCACGTATAATTACAGGTATTTCTCTAACAGTAACTCTCTTACTTTAACCATCCCGGTACTTGCTTTGTCTTCTATCAGGTGCAGGTTGGGGCGTTTGCGCACGGCAGGTAATTTAGGGTCTACAACTATAACCGGTACATCCTCCGGAACCAGATCTACTAATCCGGCTGCCGGGTATACAACCAGCGAAGTACCTACCACTAAAAATATATCGGCCTGTAGCGTTTCTTCTATCGCATTTTCCATCATCGGTACAGGCTCTCCGAACCATACTATATTCGGACGCAGTTGCGAACCGCGCTCGCATTTATCACCTTTGTTCAGTTGCCAGCCTTTAATGGGGTATATTAACTTTTCGTCTAGTGTACTTCTGCTCTCGAACAGTTTTCCGTGCAGGTGCAGCACATTGGTAGAGCCGGCTCGTTCGTGCAGGTCGTCTACATTTTGTGTAATGATGTGTACATCAAAGTACTTTTCGAGTTCTGCCAGTATGGTATGGCCGGGATTAGGTTTTACAGCATGCGCATTTTTACGCCGCTGGTTATAAAACTCCAGTACCAGTTCCGGATTTTTACGCCAGCCTTGCGGAGAAGCCACTTCCATCACATCGTACCCCTCCCAGAGCCCGTCAGCATCCCGGAATGTAGCAATTCCGCTTTCTGCACTTACACCTGCTCCGGTTAATACAACCAGTTTCTTTTTCATAGATCTGCCCCTTTAATCTAATTTACCTGAACCTTTAAAAATTTTTACTATCTAAAACTATACGTTGTATTTATGTTAGCTGGCGATAAGTATAACTTTATCGTGTATTGGTATACTTTAACTATTTAATCTGCAATGTAAGTACTTAAGTATAATGTATTTCAAATATAGGTTGTTTTGAATGTTTGTAATTATTTTAATGTTAATATTTGCGTTTTTGATATCCGGTATTTAATTTGCAGTAGATCATCCGAATAATCTTTAATTATTTCTGGTGGGAATGCTGTTTAAACGAAGTTTGCTTAACTATAAATTATAATCACGATAGATGGAATTATACTGGCATACTTCTTGGTTAATCCACTGTAAACTAAACTTTTAGCCAATGTTAGATCTTCTAAATTTCGTAGCGCTCTCAGGTGTTTTCAACGTTTTGTTTTTCTGGTATGCCTCTACTAAAATGAAATCAAAGGCTGATCCGATAAAAACGCTTGTTGTATCTTTCGTATTTTCTATACCTCTGAGTTTCCTGTTGATAGGCGTTTATACAACTATGCTTATTTACGCTGCAAAGACGGGTGCTAACGAAGATGCCATGTGGGAATACATGGAACAGGAAGAACTACAGTAACAGCATCTTATTTTATAAATACAAAGCAACTATACCGACCTAGGTCAGTTTAAAAGATATTATAAACGACAGCCCATAAAGCTGTCGTTTTTTATTTGTATACCGAGTATAGAACCTCTAAAAGCCAAAAATTTAACAGGCGTCAGGAAAGTATAGTTACAGCCTCCCGCTCTATTAAGGTTGTACCGTGGTATCTGCCTTCCCTTGGTCCGTTTTCTAGCTTTAAAACTCCTCTTGGGCAAACATGAGCGCAAATGCCACAGCCCACACACGAAGACCGGATAATTGGTTCGCCTTGCTGCGCATACCAGCGCACATCAATACCCATTTCGCAGTAAGTAGAGCAATTGCCGCACGAAATACATTGCCCGCCGTTGGTCGTAATACGGAAGCGGGAGAAGTGCTTTTGCAGTATACCTAAATAGGCAGCCATGGGGCAACCAAAGCGGCACCACACCCTGTTCCCCATAATCGGATAAAAGCCAACACCTACCACCCCTGAAAAAATGGAGCCTATAAAGAAACCGTAGCTCCTGGAAAAACCTCCGGACAAATCGCCAAACAAACTCCCTCCAGACCATGAATTGATCCAGAGCAGGAGGGTTGTGATAATTACAAAGCCAAGAATAGGGTAGATGATGGCTACTTCCCATTGCCAGGCTTTTTTACTTTTATCAGATAAGTGTCGATAAGGGTCTCCGGCTGTTTCGGCGAGGCCACCGCAGCCGCATACCCAGGAGCAGTACCATCGTTTGCCGTAAAAGTAGGTAAGTACCGGTGTTGCCAGAAAAGAAAGTACAGCTCCCCAGAAAACCATGAATACACCCAGCGCCTGACCATTATCTATCAGGTAACCAACCGTACTCGGGAATAAATAATCATACTTTAATGGCCAGAAATAGCTGAAATAAAATTCTGGTTGATTAAAAGCTAGCAGTAACCCGGGCAATATAAATGCAAACCCCAATTGAAAGAAAATAACAGAGCAGGTGCGGATAAGATGGTAACGGTTATTCCGATATTTAAGCAGTGCATAGACACCCATCAGCATCACAGCCAATGTGTAGAACGTACCATACAGAAACCACTGATCAGAAGGCTTATTTCGCAGCCATTGACTGAAAGGTTCTAGAGCAACTATAAGGCCTTGTAAAGTCTCGGGGAACCAGTAAAGCAGGATGTAAAAGCCCGTTAAAAGTATACCTAATGCCCATGCCGAAATGCCTCGTGAAGTTAAGTCCTTCTGCCAAAGGCCATTGTTCTGATGAGCTACATGTTTAGGTAACCGTGAGCAAACTATGGCAATCAATCCTCCTAAAATTAACAGCCCGATTCCGCTCATTCCCCATACAACAGGATTGATAGTGTTGCCGCCAGTTATAGTTGTTAAAAAACATAGTGCGCTGATGGCCAGCAAGGTATAACCTAAGTATTTAAAGTACAAGTATAGCTTGTTTGTAGCTGTTGTCACCATACGTTAGTTGTTGTCGGACTTCTCAGAAAATAAAGATAAACGGTGGCGCAGTTTCCACCAGGTATGCTGCCTGGCAGGTTCTTGTCTGTCGGGGTACTGCTGGTAATACTGCTTCAGTAGCTCAGGCTCGTATCGCTGGAAAAATTCTGTATCAAAATTTACTGCCGGCAACTGTTCCATTACCTGGTGTATGGTATACTTCTCTTGCAGCCAATGGTGGCAAAGATCATGTCTGAAGCGGATACCTAACAGATTTATACCTTTCAGTATGCCACTTTCCCGCTCATAAAATAAGCGAATGGCTTTGGTCTTAACAGGATGTTCCCAGTAAAGTGAACTATAGATCAGATCATCCCAATGGCGGGGCACAAAACCATAGGTCTGGTACTCGATATTCAGGAATTTAGCGGAATTAAACCAGGGGCCACGGTGGTAAGCATTCCGGGTGCCGGTAAGTATAGCCGAAAGCGCTTCGCCATGCTGCCGGCCGGTATACCAGAGTTGCTCCAATGCCGGCTCTCCTGGCGCCGGATCTTTAAACTGGGCGCAATCGCCAATGGCAAATACATCAGGTATACTTGTTTCGAAAAAGTGATTAACCATAATGCCTTTATCTATCTCCAATGCTGTGTTCTTCAGAAAAGCAATGTTTGGTTTTACGCCAGTGGCTATACCTGTAAACTGGCAAGGCAGCTCTACTCCGCTCTTTGTTTTTACAGCGCGAACATTACCTTTTTCATCACCTACTATCTCTGTTACTTCATCCTGCAAGCATAAATCAATGCCACAATTCAGAATATGCTGTGTTACAAGTTTAGCTTCCTGTTCGGGCAGGTTGGTGCTCCAGTATAGTTTTTCGCGCACAAGCATCGTTACCTCAACGCCTTTACTCTGCAGCATTTCAGCCATTTCTATACCTATAAGTCCGCCACCAACTATAACAGCTTGTTTAATACCTATGGTTTGCTGCTGCATCAGTTCCAGGTCTTGCAGACTGATAAGTGCCTGCACGCCTTTCAGGTGCTGGCCAGGCCAGTTGTAATATACCGCTGACGAGCCTGTCGCCAATACAAGCTGGTCATAGGCCAGGAAAGCCCCATTCTGAAGTTTCAGAGCCTTTTGGTCAAAATCTATACTAAGTACCAGGTCGTGCACAAGTTCAATCTTTTTCTCTTTCCAGTACCAGTCGGGGTATGGGGTGATGTCCTGCTGCCGCATATGGCCCATGTATACATACATCAGGGCAGGACGTGAGATATGAAGAGCAGATTCAGAGGACACAATGGTGATGCGGCAATCACTACGGGCACGAAGCCGTTGTGCCAGTGTTATACCTGCAATTCCGTTTCCAATAACCACGACATGCTGATCTGGCTGCATCCGGCGTTTGTAAAGATTTATACTACTGATTATTCTTGTCTGAAATGTATGATCAAATATACCTGAAAACAGCCAGTATAACGAAGTGTTTTAATTTACTTATGCAGTGGAGCTCATAAGGTGCTGCCATCAGGAATATTGCATAAAAAAGGCCGGGCAATTACCCGGCCTTTTCTTAAGTTATACTTAGTGGCTTCCGGCGCTGCTGCCAATATCGGTACCGCCGTCCTGTACGTCGGCGCTGCCGCGGCTACCGCTTTTCTGCGATGGTGCCCCGCCTGCTCTGCCTTTCATTAACTGGTCGTTGTTTACGTCCTGCTGCTGACCTGTCGGATGTATATTAGGTACTTTGTTCCCTTTATTAACCGTTTTGTTCAGGTCTTCGTTTTTCAGTTTATCGTTATTTCTATCGTTCTTATTCATCTTTCTAAAATTTAAGTTAGGGCAAAATTGCCTTTTAGTTAATAGCGCTCATAGTCATTTGGGCTGTTCCTGTCGAAGCTTCGGCCCAGGTTCGGGTTATTTGACTCCGGGTGACGGCTGGTATAGTTGCCGTGATAACTTCTTCGGTGGCCTGTTAGCGGGTTATAATGTCTGTGTTCTTCCCAGTCTGCATTACGGTCACCGTCATACCCCACACTTAGCGAGCCAGCCATATTTCCATAGTTTTCGCCACGGTTAGCATAGTATGGGTCGCTATAATAATTGTCTTCAAAGTTGCCGCTTATATGAGTGGAGCGGTACATGCTTTCTGGCTGATGTGTTTCTTCATCCTGCCAGTAGCCCCGGCTATAGTTTCTCTGGTTGCGGTCAGTAGCGCGGTGCTGTTGCTCTCTGCCCTGATTTCTGCTTTCGTTGTAGTAGCTTCCACGGTCCGAACTATAGTATCCTGCGTTACGGTCATAGTTGCGCGGCTCATCACGTCGCTCATATCTGTTGTATGTTGTTTCGTTATGATGAGGACTATCATTATCGAATCGATAAGATCCTCTGAACACACTCTGGTCTATCGGGCGGTCGTCGCCGCGAAAGTGGTTTCTGTAATCTGTGTATCCTGTTCTGTTATACCAATCGTTTCCTTCCATAGCATTATAAATCGTTAGTGATATCATTTATAACGCGGGAAAACGCCTATGGTTAAGGTATTTATATAACTGTTGTTGTGTGGGCTGCTAATCTAAACGTGCTTACCTGTCGTAAAACTTAGCGAACAATTAAACCAATAGCTATGAGAAACAGACGAGAAAACGACCAGCGAGATACCGGAAGAGATGTAGAACCACGCTGGCTGCATGGCCACCATAGTGGCGAAAACTCTGACCGGGGAAACTATACAGTTGATTCACATTTTAATGTAGGCAGAGGCGAGTATGATCAGGACTTTATGGACAAGACCTCCTTTAATACCAACTCTGACCAACGCTATACTTACCCTGAAGGCCGCTACCAGGTAGGCGGAGCACAATACATGGGCGAAGATTTTACCAGCCAACGCCGCCGCAGGCAGGATAACATGTACGGCATGACCTATGTACCTGACGATGACCATAATTCGCAGCGCCACTACGACTCTCGTGCCAAGTATAGAAATACAGATTACAGCGACCTGCGCCGACAGAATGAGCCAAGAACAAGATATGGTATGCCGGATGAACGCTTTGGACATGATGTGAGCCGCAGCCGTGGTTCAAGAGATGAATATTTAGGCCACGCTTCTATGGGAGATTATGAATCCTACAGAAGATATGAGCAATTCGACCCACGCTACGATAACGACTATAGTGGCGGCTTTGCCGGACGTAATTATACTGAAGGCGCCACCCACTACGGCGAAGGCAGTTACTACAGCAACCTCGACCGCTGGAGAAGTGAAAGCCAGAACCAAAGCCAGAATCAAAACCGGGGCAGAGGAAGCAACAGGGGTAGAAGTAACCGATAAACGGAGTTTTTAAACTATAAACTGCGGCACAAATGCACTATTGAATTTGTGCCGCCTTACTTAACTATAAAGCTATGAGACAAGACAGCGATATGCATTACGGCAATTATGAGCGCCGTTATAACAGAGAGCACAACAGCGACCAATACGGACATGGCTATAGCCACCAGAACAGGCAGCAAAGAAGAACGCATGAGCCGGGCGAGCAATACAGAATGCAACAAAGCCAGGAGTATGGCAGAAGAGGAGGCGAGCAGGGCATGAGCGAAGATCATTATAACGAGATGTATGACATTGCTAATTACTCGGGAATGCCTCGGGGCGAAGATTATGGTTTACCATATGGTACCGAAAACGACCTGATGAACATGCGCCCGATGCCACTGGAAGAAGGGCCATACTTTCAGCGTCGTCGTTACAACTACTCATTAGGCTATAACCCTAACTTTGATAACCCGGAAGAAGGGGATATGTACCGCAATTTTGATAGCCGCGGCAACTACGGCTACCGGCACGATGCTTCTTATGGAAATGCAGATGAATTCAGGGATTTCGGAAACGACCATTATGGCAGCTATGACCGCACAAACAGAGCGTCTGATGACACTTACACTGATTATAATAGGTATTAACCACCAAAAATGTAACATTAACGTACAGATGCCTGTACATTAGTATTAAATTTCCATCTGAGAAAAGGCCGTAGCATTTGCTGCGGCTTTTTTATTTCCATGTTTTAACATGAATTGCGCGGCTAAGTAAGTATAAGTATATTTGGATATACACCTTAACACCTTATACTTATGAAATTGTTAAAAAGACTTGGCTTAGGTATTCTGGCCTTGCTGTTATTGCTTGCAATATTTTCCCTGTTTATTTCATCAAGGCTTCGGGTAGAGCGATCTATTGAAGTTGCTGCCCCCGCTGATGCTGCTTTTGAGCAGGTAAATACCTTACGAAACTGGGAGCGTTGGTCACCTTGGCATGGAATAGACCCGCACATGCTACTTACTTACAGTGGCCCTGATGGTGGCGCAGGAGCTAGTTACAACTGGTTCAGCAAACACCCGGATGTAGGCGACGGTCAATTCAAAATCACTAAAACAGAGCCGTATAAGTTTATAGTTGCTGAAATGAATTTCGGACCGAATGGTACTGCCAACACCACCTATTCGTTCGATAAAACAGCAAAAGGTACCCGCATTACCTGGGCAATGGAATCAGAACTAGGAATGAACCCAGTCTCAAAATATATGGGCATATTTTTAATTGATGATGTGGTAGGCGCTGATTTTGAACGTGGCCTGAACAACATCAAGCAAATTGTAGAATCACAGCCGGCAGGACAGCAAGATGCGCATGCGGGCCATGGGCATTAATTTAGCAGCTTGACCTTATTAACAAGAGAAACTCCAACTATAAAACAAAAAAGCCAGGTTCATCGCCTGGCTTTTTTGTTTTATAGTTGGGTTATTATTTAGATCAGTTTATACAGCCTGTCGCGGAGGCCGGCTGATGCCTCTACCAGTGGCATACGTACGGCAGCTTCGCAAACTCCGAAACGCTCTAACAAGGCTTTAACACCAACCGGGTTACCTTCTTCGTACATCAACGGGTTAATATCCACAAAGTCATAAAGCAGCTTAGAGGCCTGAGCAAAATCGTAGTTCAAGCCAAGTCGGATCATGTTACTGAATTTCTCAGGGAAAGCATTTGCCAGCACTGAAATTACCCCAACTGCACCGATCGAGATCATAGGCAAGGTCAGCACGTCGTCGCCGGAGATCAGCATGAAGTCAGCAGGTTTGTGTTTGGCAATGGCCATGCACTGCTCCAGGTTACCGGATGCTTCTTTAATACCGATAATGTTCGGGTGTGCAGCCAGTTTTATAGTTGTTTCGGCGGTTATATTGCTGCCTGTGCGGCCCGGCACGTTGTACAGTATAACCGGCACCGGCGACGCATCGGCCACAGCCACATAATGCTGGTAAATGCCCTGTTGTGACGGCTTGTTATAGTAAGGGCTCACCGAAAGTATAGCATCAATGCCATTAAGGTCGGTAGTTGCAAAGCTGTTCAGTAATTCCTGTGTATTGTTGCCACCTAAACCATAAACCAACGGCACACGGCCGTTTACATGTTGTTTTATAGTTTGCAGCAGCTGCTTTTTCTCCTCTGCGGTAGTAGTAACCGACTCGGCAGTTGTACCATTAATTACAATATAATCTACGCCGCCATCCAGCACAAAGTCCAGCAGCTTCGCAAGGCCGTTATAGTCAACAGCCAGGTCTTTTGTAAAAGGCGTTACCAACGCTACGCCCGTTCCTTTTAATCTTTCCTGAATCATTAATTTAAAATAAGAACTACGAAGTTCTGATTATGTATTGGTTTGTGCAAGTTTTTTGGTTTGTAACGTCTTGTACATAAAGTGAGCAAGGCGTAGCCAGAGCTTGGCTTAGGTGCATTGTTGGGCAAAGGGATTTATACTTCAACCCATTAAAACTAATCGGTAACCTCATTCTTTTTGCTACTGGCTTTCCATCTTCTTCAGCTAGTATCCATTTAGGCATGTTTTCTACTAATCTTATAGCTCCTTTATCACAGGAAGAGCAAAGACTTTTAAGAAACTGTTTTGAAACCTATTTAAGCGGAAAAAGCAATTTTATAAAATTGGTTGAATGCTCTGAATATGGCCTTGTTACATTTCAAAACCTTTTAATTGAATTGTTTCTTTATTTTCTTGTTCAGGGTATTCATTATTTTTTCAAAACTGTATACGCCTGCCTGCGCTAACATCATCAATTCGTAGCGTTCTCCTGTTTCAATATTCAGGATGTATAGTGGGGAGTAAAATTTTGTATTAGGAGCATAAACGATTTCACCATTGTTTTGGGCATCCATTAAATCGCAGTTCATCACATACTTATACCCTTTAGGATAGGTTTTTTCTATCAGTTCGGCACGGGTAATAATAATGTGCTCATAGGGGTACTCACTTGCAGCAGCCTTTAATTTTTCATTTGCTTTAACAGCTTGTTCGTTGCACTTCTCATAATATCTCATGAGCGGTTTTCTGAGCTGTGCCCTTGCCGGATCAAGCATCTCATAAGCCAGAAACATGATTTTTGACTGGGGCAGATCTTCAGGCAAACCTTCCTCCATTTTCTGCGCAAAGGATAGCTGGCTTAGGAAAAGGCCCATAAGTAGCAGCGAAATTTTAACTATGTTTTTCATCTTATTTCTCAAGCTTACTTAATTCTTTCCCTAATTTTTCCATCCCCTGTGCATAGGTTTTAGCATCCAGCCGGTAGTAAGAACCAGCAGGCTTTAAATCTGCTGTTACTGGAACTACCATTATTAGTACACTCTCATCTTTTTTGTAAGGATTTAAAGCAGCAGCCTCCATATCATATTCAAAAAAGGTAATGCTTAGCTGGTACTTGACATTCTTCCCTTCCAGCTCCTTTGCTTTCACTTCGTCATTCTTTTTTTGGATGGTTGGATTTTTACTGACGTTGTAATGATCAATGATTTGCAACCCATGTTTATTTAGATCATTCTTTATCTGCTGCACATGATCGGAAAAAACAGCATCAGGGAGCTGAAGCACCAGAACGCTGGCTGAGCTTAAGATATCTGGCGGTATGGTCTTCATTGATTTTATTCCCTGGGCTCTTGCATTGATCGTAATTGCAAGGCCAAACATAAGTAGAAGTAGTACTTTTTTCATTTCTGTTTTGGTTAGTCGTTAGAAGCTATTTTAAAAGGTATAGGATGGAATAAAAAAGTGCCCACTTCGGTTAAGAAAGTTATTTAACCAACTAATCAAGACCTAGGTAGGCACCACTTAAAAGAAGCAAAAAAAGAAGCCTTATCCAAGTAACGTTTACTGCCGTTGTTGGTGTTTTCACCAACAACTTATACATCAGTCAGATTTCTTGCTGGCGAAAACACATAGCAAGGGCAATTACTCAAAGCTGCCTACATAATATTATTTTCTTCCACCCACTTCAGGAACTGGTCTTTGTATACTTCGCCAATTGGAATCTCTTTCTGGCCGATGCGGATGCGGCTTTTCTCGATGCTGTCGATCTTTTGCAGGGCAACTATAAACGAACGGTGCACGCGCAGGAACTTAGAGTCCGGCAGTTTCTCCATCATCTTGTTCATCGATAGCAGCGTGATGATCTTCTGATCTTTCGTCTGGATAATTACATAATCCTTCAGGCCTTCAATCCAGAGTATATCCTTAAAGTCAACGCGTATAGTTTTATAGTCGGCCTTCACAAACATAAACTCCTGCTCGGGTGTAGCGGCCTGCGTAACTATAGTTTGCTCACCTTGTTTCGGGTGGCGCTGCAAACGCTCCTGTGCTTTGGTTACGGCCTTCAGGAAACGGTCGTAGGGGATAGGTTTGAGCAGGTAATCTACGGCATCGTGGTTAAAACCTTCCATGGCATACTCTGGGTAAGCAGTGGTAAAGATTACCAGTGGCTGGTGCTTTAGTATGTTCAGAAACTGGATACCTGTTAGCTCAGGCATTTCAATGTCCAGGAACATCAGGTCTATCTGTTCGTCCTGTAGCACCTGCATAGCTTCGGTAGCGCTGGAGCATGTTTTTACCAGTTGCAGGTTGGGCAGCTTACTTATGTAGCTTTCAAGAATGTCTAAGGCAAGGGGTTCGTCGTCTACGGCGATGCAACGGATGATCATAGTTTAGGTGTGTTATCGTGGAAATATAGTTTCAAGGTGGCGTAAAATACGCCGTCCTTTTCTTCGAAAGTAAGGGTATGCCGGTTTGGGTATAGCAGCTTCAGGCGCTGGCGCAGGTTCTGTAGGCCAATGCCTCCAAACTCACGTTTTTTATGGGTGCTTATGTTATTAACCGTACTAAACAACAGGTAATTTTCGCCTACCTTAAGGTTTATCAGAATTCCAATCTCGTTTTTGCTGACAAGGCCATGCTTAAAGGCATTTTCAACCAAGGTCATCATCAGCATCGGGGCGATCTGCTTGCCTTCTATATTACCTTCAATATTAAACTTTATACTTGTCTGTTCGCGCAGGCGCAGTTTCTGCAGGTCAATAAAGTTGTTGATGTGTTCTACTTCCTTTTGCAGGCTTACCAGCGTATCGTTGCTTTCATACAGCATGTAGCGCATCAGCAGCGAGAGCTTCATAATAGCATCCGGCGTTTCCGGCGACTGCTTGTAAGCAAGCGAGTAAATGTTGTTGAGCGTATTGAACAGGAAATGCGGGTTAACCTGCGATTTAAGGTAAGCGAGTTCTGCTACCAGTTTCTGGTTCTCCAGCTCCTTATTGCGCCTTTCGTTCCGGATATAATTACCCGTAACTTTTAGGGCTGAGCTTATGAATACCAGCATTAAACCACCCAAACCATACTGCAGCAACCGTTCCGAAGTATAAACTGCTTTCATGTTCGGGTTAAACTCCCGGAACACATAGTAATCCATCGGGGATTTTGCCAGACCATAAAGCATCAGCAAAGCCAGTACAGCCACAATGTAGAGCATCAGCCTGTTTTTTGCCAGGTACTTCGGGATCAGGAACGACCAGTTTACATAAAAGATCACTAACCAGAACCCAAAACCTACCAATACATCCATTACCCTATGAGAGGTAAGGGTGCGGTTTCCGTTAATATAATAAAGCACCCATGCCCCAAAAGCCAACCATGCAAGCACATGCAGGGCAATCTGGTATCGCTTCTTTATGTTCACGGCCGGAAATGCAAAGGTTATAGAACTCAATTTATACTTGGATTAGCTTGATTACAGGTAAATAAGTGTTTGTGTTAAATTAACCTGACTCTACTTGATAAAGATAATTAAAAATAAAACAGGTATAACTATACCATCCGTGTCACTCTACCAATTTAGCCTTATTGCCTACTAACTTCATCTTTTACAGGATTAAATAATTCAGAACCGACTTTACCAGTTGACTGAGCAACTTAGCTTGCGAAAGCTTTCAGGAGATTAAAAAGTTAGTTAGTCTATACTTTCCGGCGGTTGGTATAATGTATTTTGATAAGAGATTTAAGTTGCCTTATTTGTTATAAGAACGATGTGGTAATAGTATGCTGCAGTACTACTACAAAGAGCATCGGCATGCATAAATTTTGTTTGTTGTTTGTTTTATGCAAAAAGCGCCACCTGACGTACAAGTGGCGCTTTTATTATTTAAAGATAATTACTGGATCATCCCCAGGAACTGGTCTTCAGTAAGTATCGTAATTCCTAATTTAGTAGCTTTCTCGAGTTTGGCAGGGCCCATTTTATCGCCGGCTACCAAATAAGAAAGTTTCGCTGAAATAGAGCTAACTACTTTACCGCCATGACTAATAATAAGTTGTTGCAGTTCATCACGGCTTATAGTTTCAAAAACACCAGAGATCACAAATGTTTTGCCCTCCAGCTTGTCACTCTGCATTTCGGGCTGTACTTTCTCCGACTTAAATTGCAGGCCTGCAGCCTGTAAGCGCTCTATTAACACAATGTGCTCAGGGTCAGTAAAGTATTCTTTAATAGAATTGGCAATACGTTCTCCTATCTCATTAACGGCAATAAGCTCCTCAAATGTAGCTCCTCTTAAAGCTGCTATATCCGGAAAATGATCTGCGAGTTTTTTAGCTACCGTACTACCCACAAAGCGGATACCTAAGGCAAACAATACACGCTCAAAAGGTGTGTCTTTAGATTTTGCTAAACTGTTCAGAATGTTATTCGCTGATTTTTCGCCCATACGCTCTAAGCCGGCCAGTTGCTCCAGGGTAAGGTCATATAAGTCGGCTACATTGCGTACATACCCCGCCCGGTATAGTTGTTCCAGCGTCTTTGGGCCCAGTTCATCTACGTTCATGGCTTTACGCGTGATAAAGTGTTCCAGCTTGGCCAGTATTTGCGGCTCGCAGCCTTTCTCGTTCGGGCAGTAAAACTGGGCTTCGCCTTCCACACGTATCAGTGGGGTATGGCAGGCCGGGCATACAGTAGGGTAAATGATCGGCTGGCTGTCAGCAGGTCTCTTTGTTAAATCTACTCCGGTTATTTTGGGAATAATCTCACCGCCTTTTTCAACGAATACAATGTCTCCGAGGCGGAGGTCGAGGCGCTGAATTTCGTTGGCATTATGTACAGAAGCTCGTTTAACCACAGTGCCTGCCAGTAAAACAGGATGTAACAGAGCTACCGGCGTAACGGCACCTGTACGACCCACCTGGTATTGTATACCTAACAGCTGAGTAGCAGCGCTCATGGCAGGGTATTTATAGGCAATTGCCCATCTCGGACTTTTTGCCGTAAATCCCAGTTCCTCCTGTAACGCGTAGCTGTTTACTTTTACCACCACACCATCGGTAGCAATGGGTAGCTCATGGCGCTTTGTTTCCCATTCCGTTATGTACTCCAGTACTTTGTCTATAGAGCTGCACTTGCGCCACGTATCAGATACTTTAAACCCCCATTTCTGAATTGCTTCCAGGCTTTCGGAGTGTGTATCGAACGGCATAGGAGAACTCTGGAAACTATAAGAAAAGCAACCTAGCTTACGGCCTGCCACAATACTGGAATCCTGTTGTTTTAATGTACCGGATGCGGCGTTTCTTGGGTTAGCTAATAGTTGCTCACCTGTTTCTTCACGATCCTGGTTAAGTTGCTCGAATACCTGCAGAGGCATAAACACTTCACCACGTACTTCAAACAATTGGGGGTATCCTTCGCCATGCGACTGTAACGGAATGTCGCGTATGGTGCGCACATTGCTGGTAATGTCGTCGCCCCGGGTTCCATCGCCGCGGGTTGCTCCTTGTACCAGTATACCATTCTCGTAGGTTAAACTGATGGCAACGCCATCAAACTTCTGCTCACACACATATTCCACATTATCACCAATTGCTTTGCGTACGCGGTTATCAAATTCCCGAAGGTCGGCTTCTGAATAAGTGTTGCTCAGCGAGAGCATCGGGTAACGGTGGTATACAGTTTTAAAACTTTTGGTAATGGTACCACCTACACGTTGCGTAGGGGAGTTGGGCAGACGTAGATCAGGGTGTTGTTCTTCCAGTTCCTGCAGGCGCTTCAGCATCATGTCAAACTCAAAGTCAGGTACTTCTGAGATGCTATTCTGGTAATACTGGTAATTCAGGTAATTTAAGCGTTCAGTCAGTTGCTTTACTTCTGCAGCTACGTCTTGTGGTGTTGTCATAGTTCAGGGTTATACTTCACGTAAAAATATCTAAAAGCTAAGAAGGGAACAACGAGAAACTGGTTTGTTATGGGGGATACTTTATAGTTATTCTTGCGATACCTTCTGAATAAAGCCGGGAATATATCAGCTAATGAGGGCAGTTGACCAATTATTATTAAAGTTAAAAGCCACCCGGAGGTGGCTCATAAAGTATAGGTTAAGACTTTACTTGATCTTTACGCCGTCAGCTACAAAACGGAGTTCTTCTCTGGGAGAGTTTATGGCTGCAATTTCATTGGCTGGTTTACCTGCATCTTCAGCATAGTGCCGCTGATCTTCGACAGATATTACTTCGCGTTTAGCTGTACCGGTAAATACCACTGATTTGCCTTTCAAGTCTTCTACCGGTAAAAAGAAACCATAATTCCGGAAAGTGACTTTCATAGTGCTGTTATCTGCCATTTTTACATCCATCCAGCAGCCTTTCGACTGGCAGCTCTCCACTATCTCGCCTGAAACAGTGGCCTGTACTGAATCCACGTCTGCAGCAAGGGCGTCCTGTAACTGAGTTACCGAAAGTATATTATCTTCTGAAAAGTCAGAACCATAGACCGGTGCCTGGGTAGTAACTGATTCCTGTGTTTCGGTTGTGCTTTCTTGCTGCTGATTACAGCTGCTAAGCGCAAGACCTATCAGTAGGGCAAATATGCACTTGTTTTTCATGTGTTGGTTGTTGTTGAGTTAAGTAAATATACTAAGATCAGCCCCAAATCCTACACTGCACCAGGAAAGCACATTGTGCCGAACTACATTTTTATCAGCGCTGATCTACCCAGCGGGCATTACTGATATTGATGAGAAGCCGCCCTGTAAGAACGGGAAGGTACCTGATGGGAATACTTGCCTGGAAACTATCCAGCATCAGTTCGAAGTTGGTGCCAAAACTGATGGTGTTTCTGTCCGGGGCTAAAATTACCGGAACACGTTGTTGATTGGTTGTACCCTGCAGCGTGATGTAAGTGCGCTGGTTAAGCGGTTCTGTATATGGATTACCACTGTTTATAATTTCTTCAGGTACATCAATCATAAAAATCAGCTCCGGAAATTTAGCACCATATAATACTTCGTAGGCCATGCCAGGAGGAATGGTATCGCTGGTAGGGAGAAGGGAATTTATTTGTACACGGCACTCCAGTTGTTCAGTAGAGTTGTTGTAACGTACTAAAAGACTGGGAGACTGAAATTCGTAGCGGCCTGAAGAACCTTCCAGTACTACTGTTATAAAATTCTTGCCTGTAAACGGAGTTCTAAGCTGTGCTTTTGCATTTGAACTGATCAGGCTTAACAACATTAACCAGATAATTGAAAAGAAGTATAAATTTTTTTGCATACTAATCAGATACTAACTACATACTATATCTAACGACATCAGTCACAGTATGATAATTAACCGGAAGTATAATTTTCAGATAAAAAGGAAAATTTAAGGCAGAGCAGGTGCAGTGAAAGGCATGTACTAAAAAGTATATTTATCTGTTCATATGCAAAACAAACCATAATCCGTATAGGTATATAAATGTGTAGTATTGGCTATAGTATTTACCTGCGTAAAACCTTTGTTTAGGTTATATCTAATGGATTCAGATAAGAAAAATAAGGTTGGCTCTAAACAGCTCTCAGCTTTTAAAAAGATGGAGCGTATGCATCCTATACGGATGCTGCTATACCTGAGTATGGTGGGTATCGGAGTGCTTTTCCTGATCCTGCTGATTGCCTTTATGCGTACAGGTGGTTTCGATTCTGAAAACGTTAGCCTTCCGAAGTTCTTTAGTGTGAGTACGGTGCTGTTGTTATTCAGTAGTTATACAATGGGCAGGGTGCCGCAGATTTACAAGAAAGACAAATTGCATAAAATGACGCGTTACCTGGGTGCTACACTGGCTCTGGGCTTACTCTTTATAGGAGCACAAATTTTAGGGTGGCGCGAAATGACAGCTGCCGGGGTAAATTTTAGTGGTAAAGCTTCAGGAACTTATTTATACCTGATATCGGCATTACATATCCTGCACCTGGTGGGAGGTATTATCTTTCTTTTCTTCATTTTTTTTAAAACAGCCCATGTTGCAGCCGATAGTGTCAGGAGCCTGATATTTATCCGGGATCCATACCGCCATCTGCAATTATCAATGCTCAGAAGTTACTGGAATTTTCTGGACTTTATGTGGGTAGGTTTATACCTGGTTTTCCTGTTTATCTTTTAAGCCTTAGCGCACTATTGTAACACTGCCCTTGTATTGCGTACTTCCGAAGTCTATCAGGTAGAAGTATACGCCGTCGTTAACCCCTTTTCCATCCCATTTAAAGTTGTTCTGAGCACTAAAATATACCTCTTTACCCCACCTGTTAAATACTTTTATACTTGCAAACTGTGCTGTACAGAAATCCGAAGGCAGGTTCGGTATTTCAAAAAAGTCGTTCAGGCCATCGCCGTTCGGTGTAAAAATATTGGCAGGTATAAAATCACGGAGCAGCGGCACCTTCACTTTAAACTCCATAGATAATACTGGCTCCGGTGCCGGATTACAGGTTTGCTCGTCAAGTATAAAATTTACCCGCACAACATCCCGCTCGGCCATCTGGCAATTAGCTATTAAATTAAAAACACCCCGTGCCTGACCGTTACCAGGAGTTGCAGTAAATGTCATGCCTAAATCAGCCAGGTTAAAACCATCGCCAACCGCAGTTAATTGTAGTGGGTCCAGGTCTATGTCATCTCCAAACAAATTGGCTTCAAAAGGCTCGTTCAGGTTAAGTTCATAGAGTATAGGCGCTTTATCTGAAGTAAGTGTAGGTGCATTGTTAGGTGCTGTTATCCTAAACTCTATCGTTTTGGTCTGGTCTGGAGAAGGAAAGCAGTCATCTTCTTTTAATCTGAATGTTACCCGCCGCACAGCCTCTTCTTCTGAGTTACACACGGCTGTCCATTTTAAATTACCGTTTGCTGCACCTTTGCCGCCCGTGCTTGTAAAAACCATGCCTACAGCAGTCATATCGAATCCCTCACCGGCAGCGCTTAACGATAAACTATCCAGGTCTATATCCCGACCGAATACATCCATCTCAAAGTCCTGCCCTCTGTCCAGGTTAATAACTTGGTCAACAGGGTTTGTTGTTAGGGTAGGTATATTATTGATGTCCTCCATCTTATAACTCACCCGCAAGGTATCCTGACGGGGAAGGCTGCATCCATCATCCTGCACAATCAGGTCAAGCATGTATACTTTGTTTTTCGTATCAAAGCAATCATCAAAACAGAGAGTAGCCTTAAGGGTTTCCTGAGCGCCACCTCCTTGGTTTATAACGCCTTGTAATGCCCCGGATAAAGTAAAATTAGTTGCAGAGAAATTAACAGGTATAGCTTTTAAAACCACAAACTCAGACAGGTCAGGGTCTGTAAAGAATACGTCTATGCAACGGTTGCCGGTAGGTGTAAGCTTCAGTACTTCCCCCTCATTATAAAATGTATTTTTACCTTGTTCCCTGGCAGTTACTTTAGGCGTCTGGTTTGTTGGGCAGTTAAGTACCAGTACCTGAAAGTCGCGTCGCACTTCGCCTATCTTTTTCTTGTTTCTGAACTCCTGCACACGAATACCAAACACATAAAGGCCCGTTTTAGTAGGGCGCATAGTCAGGCGACCGGTTCGGTTATCTATATTTATAGGTGGATTTCCCTGTACCTGTATCCCGGTGCTATACCCGGGCAGCCATTCAATCTGGGGGTAAGGCGCTGGCTTAGGTGCTATGTTCTCAAAACCCGGAATGCCATAATAGGGCATAGCAGCATTTGTAAAACCATTAAGTGGTGTAATCATGTCGTAAGCCAGTGAGTCTCCGTCGGCATCTGATCCACTGAAATCAAAATAAAACAGCTCGTTTACACAGGCATAGTCGCTGAGGGGAGGAAAAAGTTTAGGAGAAGAATTTCTGAAAGCCTGGCCACTTTTAGTTACTGCCGGAAACTCCATATAAAAGGTTTGAGCAGCGTCTTCGGGTGCAACTATATTATTTATAGTTTCATTACGGCAGCAGCGCTCCCAGGTAACATAATAACCATCTGGGTGATTAAATACCTGTGGGTTCAGTACAATGGTTTCATAATAAACGATTTTCCGGGTTTGCAGCTCACCTATAGCACATTCAATGTTAGTATAAGGCACATTAGATTGGGCCTTAATGCTCATCGTAACCTGGCCCAGCCAGCGGTTTCCTGCTTTCTCGAATACATTGACAGTAATGGTTGGGTCCAAAGCCCCCGGGTCGCCATGAACCTGATCAAAGTATAGGTTAAGGGTTAGCCTATAGTTGTCTCCGCTTAAGTACTCCAACTCAAATTCGCCGCCTACAATATGCGTTGCATTAGCAGAGAAAGTACAAAGCACTATAACCAACATTAAGAGTAAACGTTGCCTCATGCAGTAAAACTTAAGGTGAAAACGGGAGTTGAAGTATTTTAAATATACTTATAAGTTTTGATACGTATACTATACCATATCAAGATTTTATAGAAGTATCGTAAGTTGTCACTTTTTGCTGCTTTACTATACTTCAGTTGGTTCAAATATGTTTTTAAGCAATTCGGAAAAGGGCAGAGGCGCGCTGAAGTGTACATCTGAATAGCTATCAGCAATAATTCTTATATAGCCCGGATGACGGTTGACACGTGTGTAATCTATCCGGATGTTACCGTACAACTGGTTGCAGATTTTGCTGCCCGGTACATCTGAAGGGAAGGGGGTAAGGTAATAGGTTTCGGTATGTTGGGTATACCTTTCATGATTTACTTTAAGTAAATCGGCAGAGCGAAGTTGGTAACCAAGTAAGAGTACCTGGTCTTTTGTGTAATCGAAAAAGAAGGAGAAGTCAGCAGGAGCAGTACCAGGCGTAAAAAAGAAGATTATTCCCTCTCGGTTTTGTTCCTGAATAAGTTGTACCCGGTAGCTGCATTGGATGCCCGCTCTTTTATAATGATATGCTTTATAAAATGAACCGGTTAAATCAAGGTAAGATCCGGTTTTTACCCACTTGTTATAGTTAGCCCGATAACCCTCTGATCGTACTAATTCACGACAAGATGGTTTACTGCTAAACAACCCTAACAATCGTTTGAAAAATCCGTTTAACGACATTTAGTAATTTAAAACAAAAACATCCGTTACCCTGAATAGTTTATTATCTTACACACTTCAGGTTTTGTTTGCAATTAATTATATCTCTCAATTTTGATATTTCAACTGCTATTTACGCTGGCTTTGGTACATAACCGCAGATATGGTAGATGGTTTAAACTTATACTTATAAGAAGATGGTTGCACAAGAATTAGAACTTAAGAAAAGGCTGCTGCAGGAATGCACAAAATTGCTTAATACGCAGATAAAGGCAGCTAAAGATGCCATGGATGACGCTCAGGAAAGCGCAAATGAGCACCAGGGGGCAATAGAAGATAAATTTGAATCGTTTAGAGAGGCCTGCCAGATACAACGGGATATGTATGCCCGCCAGCTCGACGAATTGATTACTACCATGAGTGTTTTAAAACGCATAAATGCTACCAAAGAAAGTAAGGAAGTAGCTTTTGGTGCGGTAGTACATACTAACCTGCAGAATTATTTTATTGGAGTAAGCCTGGGGCAGTTAGAAGTAGATGGTGAAACATACTATGCTATTTCAGGGATGTCGCCGGTATTTAAGGCAATGGCTGGTAAAATTGCCGGTGATACATTCGAGTTCCGGGATCAGAAGTATAAAATAGAGCAGGTTTTTTAACCGAACCTAAACCTTTTAACCGTAAAGCGAGTAATAATAATGGTAAAGGGTTAAAAAAAGAAAGGCTGGCAATGCGCCAGCCTTTCTTTGTATATATGCTTAGGTTATTTAACTCTTGTCCAGTTCTGCGTTCTGCCAATCAGCGAAATACCTATATATCCTTTCACTTCCATCTTGTCCTTACCTGTCATTTTCATGTAGCAAGAGTAGGTCTTACCACTTTCCGGGTCATAGATCGTACCGTCATCCCATTTGTTGTCGCCGTCATACTCAAAACCTTTCATGAACTCCAGGCCAAGCAACGGGCGGTTACGAAGCTTCTTCTCAGGATTATTCTCATCAACTTTAGGTTTACCATTACGAAGAGGCTCTTTTAAAGTAACAAGTTTACCGCACAGCTTATCGCCACATTTATAAATTTCAAAACGTGCTTTTCCTTCTTCGTTTGTCCAGATGCCAAGCGGAGATAATTTCTGGGCCCATGCACAGGTGCTGAACAGCATGAGTACCACTAAAGTTAATAGATGCTTTTTCATGATAGGTTTGTTGTTTGGTTTTTAGCAATTAAATATAAGAAAAATAATTCATTTAAGGTAGTGCTACGTTCTGCCTGCTTACATTTTATAGAGGTACCTTTTTGTTTTTGAGACACAGCACAAAAAGAAAAACACAAAATACGTACCCCGTTTTTCAGGGCTATACTTATACCAGTTACTGAAGGTGAAATGTATAATTTTGGTAGTCAGCAGTTTATCTGTTGTTTTGGCTGTGGTTGCGTTTAATGCAGGTTTTGTAAGTATAAATACGGTGTGGTTATCTAAATAAATTTAAAAAAATAAGCATAACCCTTGTGAACTTAATGGCGTTAATTTACCTTTAGATAATAAGTTATGTAGCGAGTGCTACGGCTCTGGTCTAACAACCTTATCATATTTGGTCGGAGGTTCAGGGTTTATGTTGGACTATAGAGAAAGGAGGTACAAATGTCTAATCCCAAACAAGTTTTAACGAGCCTAAGTAATTGTATTCACGTAATCTGTGAGTCGGCTTCGTAAACGGGATTTTTGCTGTTTGCACAGCTTAATATTACTGAAGGTCTTCGGATGGTAACCTGAACAACAGGAAGCCGCTTGTTAAGACTTTTTAGGATTCTGAAACACCTGGTGTAACTTGACGGGCTACACCAGGTGTTTTGCTTTTATAGCGAACTGACTTTATAAGTCATCTTTGTAAATTGTATTGTTCCGAAGCCTGCGCTCCCGAATAAAAGTACCTATAAACACACCCACAGCCACCAGGCAACTGATCGCCATTGCAAATAGTAGCACATGCACCATATCAAGGGTTTCATCAGCAGCATTTAAGCGCATGATCACTACTATAGCTGCCAGCAAGGTTAAGGCTGTAACTGTATGTGTTACAAACCGGTTGTGCTTGCGCAGGTGATAGGTGCAGGCCATTAGCATAAGCCCCAGCCCCGGAGCTACTAATGCAACCTGAGGCCGGTCGGGATGTATGAAGTAAACTATAAAACCTGCAACTATAAGTATAGCTGCATTTATAGAATTGATGATATATGGGTGTAGCATAAAAAAGGGTTCTTCCGGTACAGTGATTTGTACGAGAAAAACCCTTTAAGTTGCAATATTAACTTCTAACTATTCTTAAAGCACTCTTCTTACTTCCAGAAAACGGACATCGTAGCGGGTACCTTGTACCTTACTTATTTTAACACCTCCGTTAGATGATGAATGAACAAACGAGATTGTATCGCCGGGTTCTGAAATTACAATGCCCACATGTCCTGGCTCCCGTACCTTTTCATTTGTTCCGGTAAATATCACCAGATCTCCGGGAGCGGCTTCAGCTTTGGTTACCGGTATGCCTTCGCTAGCCTGCAAGGCAGATGAGTGTGGTATAGCAATATTATGGGTATCAAAAACATGCGTTATAAAACCCGAACAATCAAAACCTGCCGGGGTAATGCCTGCATATTGGTACGGAGAGCCAAGCAAACTTAAAGCATAGTCTATAATAGGCTGTGGTGCTGCATTAGAATAGTCTCCAGCCGATCTGGTTGTTCTTTCTACTCTTATCCAATTGCCTTCAGTAGTTGGTTTAACAGCCGTTTTATGATTTACATGAAGAACTTTAGCATCTTCTACACTGGAGGTTGGCGCTGTAGGGGCAAGCCTGTAACCAAAAGCTATTAGAACAAGCAACAAAACAACAGGAGCTATCAGAAGTAAGATGTTCTTTTTCATAGTCATTGTGTTAGTTCAGGTATAACTTCCCAATACCATGCCAAACAGGCTTGTATTTACTTAAGCCATCTCTGCCCGAGGTAGAGTTATAGCTACATTTACTCTATAAAATGCTGCTTTAACCTTAAAAAGTTCACTCTTTACCAGCTTTTGAGATTTATACCTTACAATCAGGGGCATGTTTAGAGCAAATTCGTTTATATTATTATACTTTTGTAATAATAAATTTAACTCTTTGTTGCAATGATACTCTATAATTCAGAGGCTTTGTCGATCAGTTTGCCAGTTGGTAATGAATGGGTGTGCGTGGAGTGTACAAAGCAGCCGGGGTATCTTAATTTTAAAGCAGGATTGATGAAAGCTCTGGAGTATATCAGGACAAATCATATTAATTCGTGGTTGTTTGACTTCAGAGAGATAGGAGAGTTAGGAGAGAAAGAAGAAACATGGTTACAGGTTCAGTTTTTTCCACAACTTATGATGCTGGGCCAGGAAAACTATTTTGCTATACTTGTTTCGGAATCATGCTATAACCGCATGCTACAGGAAGCTGGCGCATATGGACTTAAAAGTTATAACTCCTTTATTATCATCGATACTTTCTATCAGAAAAAAGATGCTGAAGACTGGCTGCGCAGCCATACCGTAAGCCCACAGAATAGCTGACATGCAAGAGAGCAGATTTTGAAAACAAGCATAATTGTTGTAACATGCTTGTTAAACAAAATCTACCTTAAAACATGTTTCACAAAATAAACCAACCTAAATTTTATCTGCTTATATTTCTATTATCGCTGGTAAGTATAGTCTCGCCGGCATTTGCTGCAGAACTACGCTATACCCTTGAAATGCCTGAGCCGCACACGCATTATTTTAAGGTTACGGCTGAACTGGAAGGGGCGAAGAAAAAATACATCGACTTTACAATGCCTGTCTGGGCTCCGGGTTCATATCTGATCCGGGAATTCGCTAAAAACGTTGACAGCTTTGTGGCTACAGATGGTTCCGGCAAAACTCTGCGATCTGAGAAGATCGACAAAAACACCTGGCGTGTATATAGTAACAGAGCATCTAAGGTACAAGCCAAGTATAATGTTTATGCTTTTGAGCTATCCGTTCGTACCAGCTTTTTAGATGCAGCTCATGGTTATGTAAATGGTACCAGTATGTTTATGTACCCTGAAGGGTATGAAAAGCAAGCGGGTACGCTTATCGTAAAGCCTCACAAGAGCTTCAGCAAAGTTTCTACTGGTCTTAAATCTACAGGTAAGTTTACTTATACTTTCCCTAACTATGATATACTTGGAGACTCACCACTGGAGATTGGTAATCACGAAATTTATACTTTTGAAGCTGCAGGCGTACCGCATGAAGTAGCTATGTTTGGTGAGGGGAATTATAACCCTGAGCGTTTAATAGCCGACATGAAGCGTGTAACTGAAGAGGCCATCGCGATAATGGGGGAGCTACCTGTAGATCGTTATGTATTTATAGTTCATAACCTGCAGCGTGGCGGTGGCGGACTGGAACACCTGAACTCTACTACTCTACAGACCAGCCGTTTTAACTATGGCACCGAAAGTGGCTATACAGGTTTCCTAAGCCTGGTTGCCCATGAGTATTTCCACCTTTGGAATGTAAAGCGTCTGCGTCCTGCACCACTAGGTCCGTTTAACTATAACGAAGAGAATTATACCAAGCTGCTTTGGGTATCAGAAGGTATTACGAGTTACTATGACGACCTGATCGTTCGTCGTGCTGGCTTAACTCCTGAACAACGTTACCTGGATGTAGTAGCCGGAAGTATAAACTCAGTTGAGAACACACCTGGTAATGCTGTACAACCAGTGAGTGAATCCAGTTTTGATGCCTGGATAAAGTATTACCGTCAGAATGAAAACTCCAGCAATGCTGAAGTATCTTATTACACGAAAGGTGGTGTGCTGGGGCATTTGCTTAACATGGAGATAATGAAGAGTTCTAATGGCAGCAAAAGTCTGGATGATGTAATGCGCAATCTTTACAAGCGCTATTACAAGCAATTAAATCGTGGCTTTACGGAAGAAGAGTTTCAGGAAGCAGTGGAACAGGTAGCAGGACATAAGATGGATGCTTTCTTCAGGGATTATGTGAACGGTACTAAATCTCCGGACTACAACGCATATTTTAATGCAGCCGGGCTTCGCCTCGTAAATCTTAATGAAGGTGCAGAAATGGGTAGTTGGGGTGCAACTACCTCTTTCAGTGATGGCAGAGTTATGGTAAGTGCTGTATCTAAGGGAAGCAGTGCTTATGAAGCTGGCCTTAATGTAAAAGATGAAATAGTGGCTGTAAACGGCTACCGTGTAGCAAATGATCTGGACCGTTATGTGAACGGACTGCAGCCGGGAGAGGAGCTGGATGTACTTATCGCACGAGATGGTATTTTACAGAACCTATCGGTGAAGATTCTAAAGGATACGCGTACACGCTACAAGTTCGAGAAATTGCCTAACCCGACAGCCGAGCAGGTAAAAATCTATAATACTTGGCTAAAGGCAACTAATTCTTAAACATCTTATTGTTCTAAAATTATATTAAAGGGAAGTACAGCTTACAAAAGCTATACTTCCCTTTTCTTTTTAAAATCAGTACAAATTTCCGAACACAAATTTTTATGGTCAATTCTTCATTATTCTAAAGCACTAACTATAAAAAGTTCTTCTATTTTTCAGAGTGCTATTATGTTATCGTTAATATGCATCATAATATAGAATAACCTTAAATGGGTTCTGCTAAGGCACTTTTTGTTATAGTTATAATAGAATTAGCAAGATGTTTTCTTTATATATTGTTTATAATATTCTTTAACTAATACAATTTAAGATTTTGATTTGAGCTTTTTATTAGATAAATTTCGTGCAAATTGGTAAATAAATAGTTGTGATGGCATGGTAGTTTATTCTACATCATTTTCTGACATCATCTTTGATAGTGAATTGGAAATTTTACAGGTAATCTGGAAAGCGAAGCCAACCGACAGCGCTTTTATAGAAACTTACCTGCAGGGGCTTACTTTTGTACAGGAGGTAAGACCAGTTAAACTATACTGTACCGACCTTACTGCTATCGGCCCGTTGGAGCGTGAACAGGAGGGCTGGTTAAACAACGTTTATTATGAGAAGTTGCACGAAACTATCAACTCTGATATTTGTGTGGCTGTCGTTTTTTCTGAAGAACATTTCAAAGCAATTATCACAAACTACGCTGCTACAGGAACATCTTCGTCACACAATTTTATACTTTTCAATTATTTTACTGATCGCAAAGAAGCTACTTACTGGCTTGAGAGCGTAAAAAAAGGCCAGGATACTATTGTATTCCCAACCTTTGCCTGTAAATAATAAGTAACTTCCTTAGCTTACGGAAATATTCCTAACGCTTCGTAGCTTACCCCGATTTTCTCAATTGCAGTTAAAAATGCTGCTGTTCTCATATCAGGAATATTTTTCTGACGCATGGTTTCTCTTATTTCGTGGTAGGCATTTATCATTGTATCCTCCAGACCTGAGCGTACCAGATTCACTTCGTCGGAACCTCTGGTTAATATTGCTTTTTCCTGGGTAGTCATGCTCTTACCTGATGTAGATTCTATAGCATTTACTAATCGCTTGTAGCTGGCTTCTTCTGCGCGTTTACCCATTCGACCAAAACGTACATTTGACAGGTTTTTAAGCCATTCAAAATAAGAAACAGTTACACCGCCAGCATTCAGATAAAGGTCAGGAAGTATAATAATCCCGTTCTTAATCAGTATTTCTTCAGCCTCCTGCGTTACAGGGCCATTGGCCCCTTCTGCCACAATTTTAGCTTTTATTTTAGGCGCATTAGCCAGGTGGATCTGGTTTTCCAAGGCCGCAGGAATTAAAATATCACATTCCATCTCCAGCAGGTCCAGCGTATTTTCTATGTTTTTACAATTCTTGAAGTTAAGTATAGAGCCTGTTTCATTGCGGTGTTTAAAGACTTCTTCTACATCTATTCCATCAGGGTTAAAAATACCGCCTTCGCGCTCAGCTATACCTGTAATGATCGCGCCATCCTGCTGACAGAACAATGCTGCATGATAGCCCACATTACCTAAGCCCTGAACTATAACACGCTTACCTTGCATAGTGCCGCCATCCAGGCTTTTGCCTTTAAGCAGTTCCGTATCAGCAAGCGCTTCACGTATGCCAAAGTATACCCCTAAACCAGTTGCTTCGGCCCGTCCTCTAATTCCGCCTTGCCCAACAGGCTTCCCTGTTACACAACCCAGCGCATTAGTCTCACCGTACTTCAGGGCCTGGTAAGTATCAGCTATCCAGGCCATTTCGCGGCTACCTGTACCATAATCCGGGGCTGGTACATCCATTCCGGGTCCTATCAGGTTTTTCTTGATAAGCTCAGCGGCATACCTGCGGGTTACTTTTTCAAGTGTCTTAACAGAGCTGGTTCTGGGGTTTATCTTTACACCACCTTTAGCGCCTCCAAAAGGTACATCCACCACAGCGCATTTAAAAGTCATCAGGGTAGCCAGTGCTTTTACTTCATCTTCATCTACCTGCATGCTAAAACGAATACCACCTTTTGACGGGAGCTTATGATGGCTGTGCTGCACACGGATGCCTTCTATCACTTCTATTTTTCCATCTATCTCTACCGGGAAGGAAACCTTATATACACTGTTGCAAACCTTGATTTGCGAAAGTATACCAGAAGATAATCTGGAGTACTGAGCGGCATTGTCAAAATATTTGTGTACACTGTTCAGGAACTTGGCCCCTTCGTTCTGGTTATCTGCCATGGTGTTCTATGGTTAAGGTGATAATAATTAGATGATTTTAGAACGGCAGATGAAATGTTTTGTTCTGATTTGTAATGGCTCACAGGGCTATACCTGATTTTCAGATAATAAAAAGGTTATGCCTCCGTTAACTAAATATTACTTAATAAAGTACAAACTTTATATTTTATATAGATAAGGTAATATTATCTTGTTTAGTAACTATAAAGTATTCATATTTGTAGACATTGCTTGGTTACCGCCGCCCATTAAATTACCTATACAGTCAGTTAAACACCTTAGCCAAAGTATGCAAGATAACACTGTGCTTCAGGCACTAGATCATTCTAAAATTGCGGGTGCTGTTTTCCCGGGAGAAGAACATGTAACGGAGAACCTTTATGTGGCTTTTGATGATGCTACTGAGATACTACATGTGAAGTGGCAAGGAGAAGTAGATACTAAAGATTTTCGTGATGGGTACATGCATATACTTAGAATGGTGCGATTCTTCAAACCATCCAGGTGGATACTTGACCTGCAAAGCAGAGACAGTATAAAAAAGGAAGATCAGCAATGGGTGATAAAAAACGTTTTCCCGCAGATACTCCGGATGCTTAACCAGGATGTTTTTATTGCTGTGATACTGCCGGTTTCGCTATATGAAAGCCTGATGCATGGTCTTAGCGGGGATGAGTTTATAGACAAAGAAAACCTGTTGATCATGAACCACTTCTTATACTATGAGGAATGTGTCAGGTGGTTACAGGAAGTAAATGTTGCCAGTGAACGCGCATAATTGATACTACCTATAAAACAAAAGGCCTGGCTATACATTAGCCAGGCCTTTTGTTTTATTAAATACAACTCGCTTAGTGAACTGAGATCAGTTCTACATCAAAAATGAGCGTAGCATTTGGTCCAATTACATCACCAGCCCCTTGAGAGCCATACGCCAGGTTAGAAGGGATGTAAAGTCTCCATTTTGCACCTTCTTTCATTAACTGCAACGCTTCTGTCCAGCCGGCAATTACGCCATTTACAGGGAAAGTAGCTGGCTGACCACGCTCGTAAGATGAGTCAAAAGTAGTACCGTCTATAAGTGTACCATGATAATGTGTTGTTACTTTATCAGACGCTGAAGGTGATTTGCCTGAACCTTCATTTAACACCTCGTATTGCAAACCGCTTGGTAAAGTCTTTACACCGGCTTTATTTTTATTTTCAGCTAAAAAAGCCTCGCCTGCTTTTTGATTCTCAGCAGCAGCAGCGCCTTGTTTCTGGCCCATTTCCTGCTGTAGTTGCATCATAGCTTCCTGCACTTCAGCCTGCGACAATGTAGATGGTTTTCCTTCAATAGCTTCTTTCATGCCTTTGATGAAAGCATCTGGATTTACATCTATTCCCTGTTTTTTAAGGTTGCCTGCCATGTCGCGGCCAATAATGTAGCTGATCTTTTCTTGTAATGTCATGTATGTATTGATATGTGAAAGAAAGTATAAAAGTATAAGATAAGAAGGTTTTAACCTAATGCCTCTATAAACGGCAAAAGCGAACTATAGGTCCGCTTTCACTTTTTAAAACGTAATCAAATTATAGATACATGTGAACTTCTTCTTCAGAAAGATCAATATGTATATCGTGGGAGGTTAGCCAGCCTTTCATAAAAAAGCCAAATGTTGTGCCTAGTAGCAGCAACGAAGATATAGTTGAAAGTCGCTTCATGATGCTTTTGTAAAGGGTTATTTTATACCTACTAACGTGTAGTGTTATTGAAGGTTACTTCTGTATATTATTATATTTTAAACTTATTATTAAGAGAATGTTATGTTGCATGTATAACAAAAAAGGAGCCAGTTTTAACCGGCTCCTTTTTATTTAACTTATACTTCAGAAGTATAACTTACATGTTTCTGCGGTACTGTCCGCCTACTTCAAATAATGCGTTGGTAATCTGGCCAAGCGAGCAGTATTTCACCGTCTCCATCATCTCCTCGAAGATGTTACCGTTGTTGATCGCCACCTGCTGGATACGCTTCAACATTTCAGCTGATTTATCTGCGTTACGCTGGTGCAGCGACTGCAGCATCGAGATCTGGTACTGTTTCTCTTCTTCGGTAGCACGGATAACTTCCTGCGGAATAACCGTAGGAGAGCCCTGAGAAGAAAGGAATGTATTCACACCGATGATCGGGTACTCGCCGGTATGCTTCAGGGTCTCATAGTATAAACTTTCCTCCTGGATCTTACCGCGCTGGTACATGGTCTCCATTGCACCCAATACGCCGCCACGCTCTGTTATGCGGTCAAACTCTAACAATACTGCTTCTTCAACAAGGTCTGTTAGCTCTTCTATGATGAACGAGCCTTGCAGCGGGTTCTCGTTTTTGGCAAGCCCTAACTCACGGTTGATGATCAGCTGAATCGCCATTGCACGACGTACAGAAGCCTCTGTAGGTGTTGTGATTGCCTCGTCGTAAGCGTTCGTGTGCAGCGAGTTACAGTTATCGTAAATAGCGTAAAGCGCCTGAAGCGTAGTGCGGATATCGTTAAAGTCGATCTCCTGTGCGTGCAGCGAACGGCCTGATGTCTGGATGTGGTACTTCAACATCTGCGAACGGGCATCGGCGTTATACTTGTGCTTCATCGCCTTCGCCCAGATTCTTCTGGCTACACGGCCAATTACCGCGTACTCCGGATCGATACCGTTAGAGAAGAAGAAGCTCAGGTTTGGCGCAAACTTGTTGATGTCCATGCCGCGGCTCACGTAATACTCTACAAAGGTAAAGCCGTTGGCAAGCGTAAAGGCCAGCTGCGAAATCGGGTTAGCACCGGCTTCTGCAATGTGGTAACCTGAGATGGACACCGAGTAGAAGTTGCGCACGTTCCTGTTGATGAAGTACTGCTGTACGTCACCCATCAAACGAAGCGAGAACTCTGTAGAGAAGATACAGGTGTTTTGAGCCTGGTCTTCTTTCAGGATATCGGCTTGCACGGTACCGCGCACAGCTGCCAGTGTACGGGTTTTGATGGGCTCGTATACTTCAGCAGGTAATACCTGGTCGCCGGTTACACCCAGCAACATCAAGCCTAAGCCATCATTTCCTTTTGGCAACTCGCCCTGGTATCTTGGACGCTCAACACCTTTCTCTTTATAGATAGCGTCGATCTTCTGGTTTATTTCTTCTTCCAGGCCATGCTCTTTAATGTATAGCTCACATTGCTGGTCGATGGCGGCGTTCATGAAGAAGCCGGTAAGTATAGCTGCCGGACCGTTGATGGTCATCGAAACCGACGTCATTGGGTCTGCCAGGTTGAAGCCGGAGTATAGTTTCTTGGCATCATCGAGGCAGCAAATGCTTACGCCTGAGTTACCAATTTTACCATAGATGTCTGGTCTGAAATCCGGGTCTTCGCCGTACAGCGTTACCGAGTCAAACGCTGTAGACAGACGCTTGGCTGGCATGCCTAAACTTACGTAGTGGAAGCGGCGGTTCGTGCGCTCTGGTCCACCTTCGCCGGCAAACATACGGGTAGGGTCTTCGCCTTCGCGCTTGAACGGGAATACACCGGCAGTGTAAGGGAACTCACCCGGCACGTTTTCCTGCAGGTTCCACTTCAATAGATCGCCCCATGCTTCGTAGCGTGGCGTAGCAACTTTAGGAATCTGTAAGTGAGAAAGCGACTCTGTATGTGTCTTTATCTTCAGTTCTTTGTCGCGTACCTTAAACACGTAGAATTCATTCTTGTAGGCCTGTACTTTCTCTTTCCAATTCTCGAGTATCTTCTTGTTCTGGCCATCTAAGCTTAAAGCGACTTCAGCGTAAGCTTCTTCCAACTGCTTCACCAGTCTATCTTTATCGGCAATTTCTATACTTTGAACAGCTTCGATAGACTTTTTGATACCGTATAGTTTCTGAGCAACTTCTGCCTGGTCCTTGCTCCACTTGTCGTAGTTGCGGATAGTTTCAGAAATCTCAGACAGATAACGGGTACGGGCAGGAGGAATGATGTATACTTTCTCCGACATCTCCTGCGAGGTGTGCAGGTTAGAGTTAAATTCTACACCAGTTTTCCCCTGGATCTTGGCCATTACCGCACGGTACAGGCGGTTCATACCCGGGTCGTTGAACTGGGAGGCGATGGTGCCGAAAACCGGAATATCGTCATCATTTACATCCCATAGTTGATGGTTGCGCTTGTACTGCTTCTTTACATCGCGGATGGCATCCAATGCACCCCGCTTATCAAATTTGTTCAGGGCGATCACATCGGCAAAGTCCAGCATGTCGATCTTCTCGAGCTGCGTGGCGGCACCGTATTCCGGCGTCATCACGTACAGGCTCATGTCCGAGTGCTCGATGATCTCCGTGTCAGACTGACCAATACCGGAAGTTTCCAGAATGATCAGATCAAAATCAGCAGCCTTTACAATGTCCACAGCGTCCTGTACATACTTGCTCAGGGCCAGGTTGCTCTGGCGGGTTGCCAGCGAGCGCATGTACACTCTTTCGTTCGAGATCGAGTTCATGCGGATACGGTCACCTAATAAAGCACCACCAGTCTTACGCTTTGATGGGTCTACAGAAATAATTGCAATCTTCTTGTCAGGGAAGTCCAGCAGGAAACGGCGCACCAATTCATCCACCAAGGATGATTTACCGGCACCACCAGTACCTGTTATACCCAACACCGGCGTTTTTACTTCTTTCGCCTGCTCTTTAACAGAGTCAAGTATAGTTCTGGCTTCTTCCGGGAAGTTCTCGGCAGCTGAGATAAGTCTTGCAATGGCTTTCGGGTCTTTATCGCGCAGGTGCTTGGCTTCGCCATTCAGGTTCTGGCCTGTCGGGAAGTCGCATTTCTGCAGCATGTCGTTGATCATGCCCTGTAGTCCCATGGCACGTCCATCATCCGGAGAATAAATTCTGGCTATACCGTAACCGTGCAGTTCTTCGATTTCGGTTGGAAGTATAACTCCGCCACCGCCACCGAAAATACGGATATGGCCGCAGCCGCGCTCGTTCAACAGGTCATACATGTACTTGAAGTACTCGATGTGTCCCCCTTGGTAAGACGTAATCGCAATTGCCTGCGCATCTTCCTGTATGGCACAATCCACGATCTCCTGTACCGAACGGTTATGGCCTAAGTGTATCACCTCTGCGCCCGAGGCCTGAATGATACGACGCATGATGTTAATGGCAGCATCGTGGCCGTCGAACAAGGAAGCAGCCGTCACGATACGGATGTGGTTGACAGGCTTATATGGTTCTACTGTAGTAATTGACATACTTTAGTAACAAGATTTTTCGAAATATGATGCGAAGATAGGACTAAGATTTATAAGATTAAAGGATGCGCATATTTTGAATGAGTTTCGGAGCTTGACCTCAAAGTATACGTTTATCAACCTTTAGCAGTAAGGACCTGTAGCCAGCCCTAAATCTTGCAGATTATTTACTCTTGTAACTGATTTCAACGACTATAAGTTTTACCTTATACTTAGCCCAAACCAGCTTCTTTACCCAACGATACAAGGTCGGCAACATTGGCGGTACCTAATTTTTGCTGGATGTTTTTACGGTGTGTGCTTACGGTATTCAGGCTAATGAAAAGCTTATCGGCAATAGCTTTTGAGCTGAGGCCTTTGCATACCAGGTCCAGTACTTCCAGCTCGCGTTTACGGAGGCAGTTTACCAGCAATTTGTTCTTTTGTTTCAGGTTCTCCCGCAGGGCCTGCACTAATTGTTCATCTGTATTCATGCGCGGGCTCATATCCACATCCACGCAGAGCAGTTCCTGCACCTGGTTCGCCGCATCTTTCTGAAAGGCTTTAGCCCAACCTATAAACCATTTATAGGCTGTTTCTTTTTTATGTTTCGCCCTGAAAACGCCTCCAAATTCAGCTCCATCAAAATGCTGGTAGTGGGTAATGCTGTCGTCAGGTACGGTATGGTCGTCGGGGTGCACAATGTTATACATATATTCCATTCCACCCATCTCCCGAATCTCAGCTAAAGTATAGCCTAATGTTTCTTCGTTGGTTTTATTACACCATATTACACCTTTCTTAAGATCGGAGATGTAAATATTAGCGGGAACCTCGTGAACAACTTTTTCCAGAAAATCACATTTTGTCTGTAGTTCCTGCAGTTGCTTTTCCAGTTCAGCAATTTTATCTAAAGTTACGTTAGCAGTTTGTTTATCAGGCATGAGCGCAAAGCTTAGTATACTTAAAGATATAAATATAAGTATAAAGCTTCAGGAATTTATGATAACTGCCTGCTAAAGAATTTCGTTCTTTTTGGTTTGGTTTATCTGCTCCTGGTGTTTTTCCATTGTATCCATTACTTTCTCCGGAGCAACATTCTTTTCAAGTTCTTCAATCTCAGGGTCTTCTGATTCCTGAATATCCATTTTCTGAGCTATAGCTCTTACCATTTTGATCAGGTGGGTAACTTCATGTTCAGCCAGCAGGCTAACCTGCAAATCAAGTTCTGCACGCTTATCGGCTTGAGCCGACATGCGGTTCTGACTGATGAGCACAAACGTGGAAAGGAAAATGGCTTCTACCGATGCGATCATGGCCAATACTACAAACGATTCATCAAATGGCTTAAGCCCAAACCAACCTAGGTTCCAGATCACCCAGATACCATAAATTGCCAGGTGAATGTATACATAAGCCATACTTCCGGCAAAGCGGGTGATAGCATCAGCTACCTTGTCCTGAACCGATCTTTCCCGGTCTTCCTGCTGTTTTCGTTCTAGTAATGCTTTTATATTCCGCTCCACCACCTGCGTCATTCTTCCTCTTTTATCGGGAGCGGTGTTTTTATCTTCGTTTAGATTCATATAGTATTTCAAGTAAATGTTTTTGTATACGGAAGAAGAAGTAATTCGAACCAGCAGCCTAGCTAATGATTGTTTGCCTGAAAAGGTGGCGTCAGCGGTAGTGTTAACCTAATGCAGATAACTTCAGGGGTAAGTATAATTTATACCTGTAAACTATAAATCTTGCCTGCAGAAGCAGCAACAAAGCCACTTTCTTCTTAACTTTGTTCTTCGTATAGATATTTATGAAGAACATCCGCAATTTCTGTATCATCGCCCACATCGACCACGGTAAGAGTACTCTGGCCGACCGCCTATTGGAATTTACCCAAACGGTAGCGGAGCGCGAGATGCAAAACCAGCTGCTAGATAACATGGATCTGGAGCGAGAGCGAGGCATTACAATTAAAAGCCACGCCATCCAGATGAACTATAACTATAAAGGTGAGGACTATGTACTTAACCTTATAGATACACCAGGCCACGTTGACTTTTCGTATGAGGTTTCACGTTCTATTGCTGCCTGCGAGGGCGCGCTTTTGATTGTAGATTCATCACAAGGTATAGAGGCACAGACCATCTCTAACTTATACTTAGCTATTGGTAACGATCTTGAGATTATACCTGTACTGAACAAGATTGACCTGCCGCATGCCATGCCGGAAGAAGTTTCGGACCAGATCATTGACCTGATCGGCTGCGACAGAGAAGATATTATCCATGCTTCTGGTAAAGCCGGTATTGGTATAGAAGATATCTTGAATGCTATCTGCGAGCGTATTCCAGCTCCGAAAGGCGACCCGGCTGCACCGCTTCAGGCACTTATCTTCGACTCCGTTTTCAACTCATATAGAGGTATAGAAGTATACTTCCGGATTTTTAACGGTACGCTTAAAAAAGGAGAGAAGGTAAAGTTCATAAACACGGGCAAAACCTACGAAGCCGATGAAATTGGTGTACTGAAACTAAACCAGGAAGCGCGCCAGGAAATGGGGGCCGGTAACGTGGGCTACCTTATATCTGGTATAAAAAATGCGAAGGAAGTAAAAGTTGGTGATACGATAACACACGTTGACAAACCTGGTGAAAGTATACAGGGTTTTGAGGACGTGAAGCCAATGGTATTTGCCGGTATTTACCCGGTTGAGACTAGCGAATATGAAGAGTTACGCGCTTCAATGGAGAAGCTGCAGCTAAACGATGCTTCGCTTGTTTGGGAGCCTGAAACATCTGCAGCACTTGGTTTTGGTTTCCGTTGCGGTTTCTTAGGAATGCTGCACATGGAGATCGTGCAGGAACGCCTGGAGCGCGAATTTGATATGACCGTTATCACGACGGTTCCATCAGTGCAGTTCCATGTTCATACTACTAAAGGTGCATTGCTAAAAGTAAGTGCGCCCTCCGAAATGCCGGAGCCAAACTATATCGACCACGTAGAAGAGCCGTTCATTAAAGCCCAGATCATTTCTAAGTCTGAGTTTGTGGGGCCAATCATTACGCTTTGTATGGATAAGCGTGGCATCCTTAAAAACCAGACTTACCTGACCAGCGACCGTGTTGAGCTGACCTTTGAAATGCCTCTTGCTGAGATCGTATTCGATTTCTTTGATAAACTGAAAACCATTTCTCGTGGGTATGCTTCCCTGGACTATGAGCTGATTGGTTTCCGTCAGTCGAACATGGTGAAGCTGGATGTAATGCTGAACGGAGAACCTGTGGATGCTTTATCTGCCATCGTGCACCGCGACAAGGCTTACGATTGGGGCAAGCGTCTGTGCGAAAAGCTGCGTGAACTGTTGCCGCGCCAGATGTTCGAGATCGCCATTCAGGCTGCTATCGGCCAGAAGATCATTGCTAGAGAGACTGTAAAAGCTTTGCGCAAAAACGTTTTGGCCAAGTGTTATGGGGGTGATATTTCGCGTAAACGTAAACTTCTGGAGAAACAGAAAAAAGGAAAGAAACGCATGCGCCAGGTAGGTAACGTGGAAATTCCGCAAGAAGCCTTCTTAGCCGTGCTTAAACTCGACTAACATAGAACAAGCCCCGACGTGCTGCCTGCGCGCCGGGGCTTGTGGCTTATATACAATTAAGAAAGAGAGCTTTTAACAAAGGATAAAAGACCTGTAGTATAAACAGTCCTTTGTCAGGAAGTCTGGATATAAACTTACTAAAGCATTGTACGCCGATATAACTATAAAAGCCCGCTGCTACGACCCAGCCAAGGTTGAGAGTATACTTCTGGAACACGAGGCCGAGTATGTGGGGTTAGATGTGCAAACGGATACCTACTATGAAACAGATTATGGTAAGCTAAAGCACCGGCAAGGAACTATAGAAAACGTGCTGATACACTATAACCGGAAAATCAACGGGGAGGCAACGCAAACCGAAGTGATGCTATATCTGAAGAATCCCGGAGTTGAAACTATAGACCAGATTTGTGGAAACCAGAGACTGCTGGCGCAGGTAAAGAAACTCCGGAAAATATATTTCATTGAAAATGTGAAGTTCCACATCGATTACTTGGAGGAACTTGGGCATTTTGTTGAAATAGAAGCCATTGATCTGGATGGATCTTTAGGCATAGACTTGCTGAATCAGCAATGCCGTTATTACAAAGAACTGCTCCAGATTGAAGAAGACGATTTAATTACAAGTGCCTATACTGATTTAATACATCATAATTCCTAATAATAAATCAAACTATGATCCTGCTTGACGGTAAAAAAACATCCGAAGTTATACAACAAGAGATTGCTGCTGAAGTGGCTGATATCAGAGCCAATGGCGGAAAAGTGCCTCACCTGGCGGCTGTACTTGTAGGCAATGATGGTGGTTCAGTTACCTATGTTACAAATAAAGTACTGGCCTGTGAACGTGTTGGTTTTGGTTCATCCCTTATCCGTTATGAAGACACTGTAAGTGAAGAGGAGTTGCTTTATAAAATAAAGGAGTTAAATAATGATGATGAGATCGATGGGTTTATAGTTCAGTTGCCGTTGCCGCGCCATATAAACACACAGAAAGTTCTTGAATCAATTGATCCCAGAAAAGATGTAGATGGCTTTCATCCGATAAATGTAGGGCGTATGGTAGTGAATCTGCCTGCTTATTTGCCTGCCACACCATATGGTATACTGCAACTCCTGGACCGTTACCAGATTGAAACAGACGGTAAACATTGTGTGGTGATCGGTCGCAGCAACATAGTAGGTTCTCCGATAAGCATCATGATGGCCAAGGCTGCCTATCCTGGAAATGCCACTGTTACACTTTGCCACCGCAATACTGTCGATCTGGCCTACCATACCCGTCAGGCAGACATCATTATTGCAGCAGTAGGCAAACCAGGTCTTATTACGGCAGATATGGTGAAAGAAGGCGCTGTTGTGATAGATGTAGGAACTACGCGCGTGCCAGATGCTACACGCAAAGCAGGGTACAGGCTGCGCGGTGACGTAGACTTTGATAACGTGGCACCAAAGTGCAGTTATATTACGCCAGTTCCGGGTGGTGTAGGTCCGTTAACCATAGCTATGCTTTTAAAGAACACACTCCGCGCTGCCAAAAGAGAAGTTTACGCTGCTGTGTAAGTATAAAATTAGGTATTAAGTTTAGCCGTATATCGTGACAGGTGTGCGGCTATTTTTTTACCTCTGTACAGAATAATCGTCTAAAAAGGGAAAGCCGTTCTTTGAATGAGTATTTTCGGGGTTAGACAGCGAAGCGTGCGCAGCTCCTGCGAGTGTCTTGCTTACAGTTTAATAGTTGCCGTTGGTCCAACCACCCCCAACCCCTCCTTGTCTAAGGCGGGGAGCTTTTCTTACTTTGCTATTTCTTCAGCTATAGTTTCATAGTTGCAGTCTTAACACCCTTATGAGGTTTGCTCGCAAGTTTCGAACTCCCGTTCTCACTTATCCTCAAGGGGCAGTTCTGCTATTACTATAGCTAAGTTAATAGTTCCATAGTTATAGACCAAGAGCGGACAGGTCGCGACCTGTCCCTACGGAACTACATTGCAGGAAAAGCTAAGAGCCATAACACTTCAACCCAACAATAGCTATTGCTATCTAACTGATCACAGTCTTTGGGTTGAGCGCCTTGTAAATATCTGGTGCCGGTCAGGCATTGCGACGAAGGAGCAAAAGAGATTTGCACCGCGCGATGCCCAAAGACGAGGCCTCGCGGCCGTGAGCGCACCAAAGGAAACTATGGCAACTGTAGGCAGGTAGAGCTCCCAGAATTGGAGGTAGCTATGAAAGAAAAAGCTTGGTTCAAGATGGAGGAACCTTCAACTATAAGACAAATAAGATTTCTCGACTTCGCTCGAAATGACAAAGAAGAAAGAAAAAGCTTTACTTCTCAAAATCTCTTAAACCCCAGCGGAACACAACATACTATAAACCTTGTTGCATTTTTAGCTACCTTTGCAAGTTCTGCAGAGTTAATTTAAGCTCCTTCAGAATTGAAGAAAGCAAGTATAAGCACCGGTAAAGGTGCACAAGGTTAGAAGTAAATTGGAATCAACTAAAATTTTAAAAACAGCATCCATCCACCAGGTACCAAAAGACGGTAGTCGTTTACCCCTGATGGAAGCTTTTTATACCATACAAGGCGAAGGTGGTAACACTGGCACCGCTGCGTACTTTATCCGATTAGGCGGCTGCGATGTAGGTTGCCATTGGTGCGATGTAAAAGAGAGTTGGGATGCGGAATTGCACCCGCTTACACCTATTGAAGAAATCGTAACTACAGCTGAAACTTTCCCGGGGAAAACCGTGGTAGTAACAGGTGGCGAACCGCTTCTTTACAACCTGAACCCGTTAACCGCACAACTCCTGGAAAAAGGCATCCGGACCATGATCGAAACATCGGGTGCGTACCCGCTTAGTGGCTATTGGGATTGGGTATGCCTTTCTCCTAAAAAGTTTAAAGCCCCTGATGCATCGGTATATCCTTTTGCAGATGAGCTGAAAGTGATTATCTTTAATAAGAGTGACTTTAAATGGGCAGAAGAGCATGCAGCCAGAGTAGGTGAGAAAACAAAACTTTATTTGCAGCCGGAGTGGAGTAAAGCCAACCAATTAATGCCTCTTATAGTAGAATACGTGAAATCAAATCCACAGTGGCGTGTGTCGTTACAGACGCACAAGTATATGGACATTCCTTAGCAATTTATGCCAAAGCAACTGCTTGTTTTTCTTCTGTGTTTTTTTCTGGCAATAGGGGTTTATGCTCAGAAGCAACCCTTAAGCACAACTTCTAAAAAAGCTGAAAGTTTATACCTGAAAGCTGATGATTATGCCCGTTCCCGCGATTTTACCCGGGCACTGGAGCTATTAGCTGAAGCAGTAGAAAAGGACCCTAATTTTGCTGAAGCTTATCTGAAGGCATCGAACCTGAACAAGATGATGGGGAATAAGGCGCAGTCTTTTGAGCAGTTAGACAAAGGACTAAAACTGATGCCCTATAATCCGGCCTTTGCCAATTATTACTTCGATCTGGCAGAACTCAATTTTGATAAAGGAGATTACAAGGCAGCAAAAAGTAATTATGAAAATTACTTAAAAGCGAATACAAAAAACAGTCGCTTTATTACTTATGCTAAAAGCCAGATAGAGACTGCAGATTATGCTTTGCAGGCAATGAAAGAGCCTGTTCAGTTTAAGTCGGTGCAGCTACCGGCCAACATCAATAAATATCCCCTTCAATATTTCCCATCCACTACTGCAGATCAACGCTACCTGATTTTTACAGCTCGTAACGGGCTACGACCAGACCAGGATGAGAACATATTTATCAGCGAAAAGAAAGAAGGAGAGTGGCAAGCACCGGTTTCAATCTCTGAAATCATAAATACAACAGCCAACGAAGGTGCTGCTACTATTTCCGGCGACGGTAAAACATTGGTATTTACAGCCTGTAGCCTACCTGACAGCTTTGGCGATTGTGACCTTTATATTTCTTTCAGAACAGGAAATGAGTGGAGTAAGCCTAAGAACATGGGCAGTACTGTTAACTCAAAGAACTGGGACTCGCAACCAAGCCTTTCTGCAGACGGTCGTACCCTATACTTCAGCTCGATGCGCGGAGGTGGTATTGGGAAAGAAGATATCTGGACTACTACTTTAAGTGATGATGGTTCGTGGGGTAAACCGCGAAACATGGGTGAACCTGTAAACTCAAAAGGCCGTGACCTGGCTCCATTTATACATGTAAGTGGTTCTACTTTATACTTTGTAAGCGATGGGCATAAAGGTTTAGGCGGACTGGATGTTTTCATGACAGACTTAGCTTCGAGGCAGCAGTGGCAGACTCCTAAAAACCTTGGTTACCCTTTAAATACGCACGCGGACGAAAGTTCTTTATACATTACCCCTGATAATAAACTTGGTTTTTACGCGCGCAGTATGAGTACAGATGACGGAACTACTACTGTACAGTTATATTCCTTAGATGTTCCCGCTGTCTGGCAGACCAAAGCAAAGAGTACTTACGCGCAGGGTCGGGTTTATCATGCTGATACAAAAAAGCCATTGGCAGCAACCGTTCAGCTATATGATATAGAGGCCGATTCGCTGGTACAGCAGGTACGTTCAGATAAAGTTAGCGGAGAATATACTGTAGTGCTTACCGAAGGCAAGCAGTATGCTTTGTATGTAAGTGCGTCGCAGTTTATGATGAACAGCCTGAACTTTGATTATACTTCCCGTAAGAACCTGACACCCGTAGCGCTGGATGTATACTTAAAGCCCATTAAAACCGGCTCTGCAGTCGTACTGAATAACCTGTTCTTTCCATCAGCAAAGTATAACTTGGAGAAGAAGTCTCAGACTGAGCTGAACAAACTCATCAACTTCATGCGCCAGAACCAGAACCTCAAAATTGAAATTACCGGCCACACCGATGATGTTGGTTCTGACGCAGCAAATCAACTGTTATCAGAAAAGCGGGCGAAAGCTGTGGTAGATTACCTGGTAGCTAAAGGTGTTTCCGGGAATCGTATCAGGTATAAAGGCTTAGGGGAAAGTAAGCCTGTGAAAGCTAATACCTCTGAAGAAAACCGCCAATTGAATCGCCGCATAGAGATGCAGGTTCTATAAACTATAAATCAGTGTTTACAGAATTATAAATTAGGCAGTATGACCAAGATCTCGTAGTGTGCGCAGCTACTACAAGTTCTGGTGACATTTCTTTTCGTTGTCATCCCGAGCGTCAGCCGAGGGATCTTATATGTCCTATAGTTGCTGTTTATGCTTTCTCAAACCAAGCTATACTATCATAGCTGCCTCTAATCCTGGGAGCTTCACTTACCTACAGTTGTCATAGTTAGCTTTGGTGCCCTCACGGCCGCGGGGCCTCGTCCCCGAAATTCTTCGGGATCTGGGACTTCGGGTATCGCGCAGTTTACATTTTCTTTGCTCCTTCGGTCGCAATGCCTTATGGCACCGGAAATCTACAAGGCGCTCCACCCAAAGACAGTGATCGTTAGAGCTATAGGTAATTGAAGATACTATAGTTGTATAGCTTTTCTCGTGGTTGTAGCTTCGTAGAGACAGATCGCGATCTGTCCTGTTCATGGTAGGTAACTATAAAACTATAGCTAGTGAAATGGCAAAACAGAAGTGTCCCCTTGAGGGGACTACAGGGGTGTTAAAGCAGCAACAATAGATCTACAGTTTTTTTTATAAGACCTTCGAGTATATACCAAACCTCGCAGCGTCTCATGCATCAGTCCTTGCTTCGTAGCCAGATTCTCGCAGGAGCTGCGCACGTTGCGAGATCAGAAAAGGATATAAACAAAAAGGCTGGTTTAAGAACCAGCCTTTTTTGTTATTAGTGAAATAGATTATCTCTCGTTCATCGGTACATAATTGCGTTCAGTGTCGCCGGTATACACCTGACGCGGACGACCTATTGGCTCTTTCTGCTCACGCATTTCTTTCCACTGAGCAATCCAACCTGGCAGACGACCAAGAGCAAACATTACTGTGAACATATCAGTAGGGATGCCTAGCGCTCTGTAAATGATACCTGAGTAGAAGTCTACGTTAGGGTATAACTTACGATCTACAAAGTACTGATCAGTAAGCGCTGCTTCTTCCAGTTCTTTCGCAATATCCAGGATAGGGTCGTTTACGCCAAGAGCAGTTAATACTTCGTCAGCAGCTTTCTTAATGATGGTAGCACGAGGGTCGAAGTTCTTGTAAACTCTGTGACCAAAGCCCATCAGTCTGAAAGGATCATCCTTATCTTTTGCTTTTGCAATGAATTTTTTAGAGTCACCACCATCCGCTTTAATTGCTTCCAGCATCTCGATCACAGCTTGGTTAGCACCACCGTGCAGCGGGCCCCATAGCGCTGAAATACCAGCAGACACAGAAGAGTATAAGCTAGCGTTTGCAGAACCTACCAGACGCACAGTAGAAGTAGAGCAGTTCTGCTCGTGGTCAGCGTGCAGGATAAGCAGTTTGTTTAATGCGCTTACTACTACAGGGTTAAGTTCATATTCTTCAGTTGGATACGCGAACATCATGTGCAGGAAGTTCGAGCAATAGTCCAGCTTGTTTTTAGGATAGTTTACCGGATGGCCGATTGAATTCTTATAAGACCACGCTGCTATAGTTGGCAACTTAGCCATCAGGCGGATGATCGTCAGGTTAACTTCATCTTTAGACTGATTCGGGTTAAGCGACTCAGGATAGAAAGCAGTTAATGAACTGATCAAAGCTGAAAGTATACCCATTGGATGCGCCGTAGATGGGAAACCATCTAAAATTTTGCGCATATCCTCATTCACCAGTGTGTGTATCTTGATCTCGTTTGTGAAAACATCAAGTTCCTGCTGAGTAGGCAGTGCACCGTAAATCAGAAGGTAAGCAACTTCAATAAAGCTTGACTTCTCAGCCAGCTGCTCGATAGGATACCCTCTGTAACGCAGAATACCTTCTTCTCCATCCAGAAAAGTGATCGCGCTCTCGGTAGCACCGGTATTTTTATAACCTGAGTCGAGCGTAATATAGCCGCTCTCAGCACGCAGGTTGTTTATATCAATTGCTTTTTCATTTTCGGTACCTACTACGATGGGCATTTTGTAGGATTTACCCTCTAAAATAATTTCAGCGAAATCTGACATTGTTTCGATTTGTTTATGTCCGTTGTTGTGTCTCTTTTGGTAAAGGCGAAATTATGCAAAAATGTAATAAAATGAAATCTGGCTAACTTTAATATCTGAAATTTACAATGTAATTTAAGATAGCGGGTTATGCTTCACCTATAAACGGCTGTGCAAGAAAAAGTTTACATAGCTTATAGTTTATCTATTTACTTGTTTGCAATTGTAATCAGGTTTATAAGTATAAGCAGTAGAAGAGAGAGGTTTTTACCTGCTTGACCTTAGACATTTACCCAATTTACTGCCATAAATTGAACAGCAAGCTTAAGGTTATGTTTATACTTCAAGGTTATACTTTTGTAAAAAGAAAAAGCCACCTGAAACAGTGGCTTTATATATAACAGCAAGTATAGCAGGTTAAATAGAAGAGTTGCTCTTCTTCTTTTCCTGTTTTGCTGCTTTCTTCTCTTTAGTGGTTTTTGCAGGTTTCTTTTTTGCCTCTTTTTTTGCGTCTTGTGACTTTGCCATGATTTCTAGGTTTAGGATTTCTCTAAAGCTACTTAAATTCCATCATAATACGTAAAAGAGTTTAGAATGGCTGTCCGGTGATAACGCTCAATTTACTTAGCTACCAGGTTGGTGGCATATCTTCATCATCGTCATCAGAGACCGATCCGGAAAAGCCATCCCTTGGATTATAAGGTGTTCCTTTACCTTCCAGGTGGTTTTTCATGTCGCGGTGCAGTTTGATACTATCAAGCCGAAGGAACTCATGCCATAGTTGCTGGTCCTCATCTGATAACCGGTCTATAAGATCTTTGAGCTGCATGCTCTTTTCCTGCTCCATCATTTCCCGTATATAAGGATCTGAATCTACGAGCACCTGTATCCGCACCCTGAAATAAGCATTCAGTTCCAGGTAACGCGCCTCATCCCAATCGTTCAGGTTAATGTTCTCCATAGTCCGTATACTTCCCCTGCCTGTTCCTGTTACGGTTTGCTCCAGGTATGCAGCCTTGTTAGTTTTACCTGAAGCTGCACAAAAGTTTTTTACGAATTAAAGTGATACAGGAACGTAATAATACCTGTAAAAGCAGGTTTTTTGCTGTCCTTTATATCAAGTGTTACTTCCAGGCGTGCTTTGGCAATGCCACGCAGATCTTTAACAGATAGTAGTTTTGCTCGAAGGCGCACCTCGCTGTTAACCGTTACTGCCTGGTTAAAGCGCAAACTTTCTATTTCATAGTTAACCTGCATTTTCAGGTTTTCGATAGATGTTATCTGAGACCATAAGTAAGGAAGCAGCGACACGGTCAGGTAGCCATGTGCAATGGTTGTACCAAAAGGAGATTCAGTTTTAGCGCGTTCCTGGTCTAAGTGTATCCATTGGTGGTCCAGGGTGGCATCGGCAAATTTATTTATCTGCTCCTGTGTAATTGTATGATACTCGGATACTCCCATTTCAGAGCCTTCGTACTGGACAAGCTCCCCGAGGCTGCTGATAGTTAATTTGCTCATGTATAGTGTTGTGTTTGGTTGTTGTTTGCTATAGCTGCCACAAAAGAAGTAGCAGCTTCAAATATACACCGATATACGGAAAACAACATATACAGCTGTTTCTTAACTTCTCTTGGATCCTTAAGTGCATCAAGGCTTAACTTAGAGGGGATTTTTGAAATTTTTATGCTTGGAAAAGTATAAAATATCATAAAGTGTGTTTATTGGTATAGTTAAATTTTGTATGAATAGGTGTATATTATGCATCTTTAAGTCGAGTATAACTTCTGCAAGTCTCCGTAATTTTAAGTGCTATAATCCACAATCAGAAAAGTGAAAAATGCGCTACACAGCAACAATAATACAATAAGCGTTTAGCCTAGTTAAATTTAATGTTGTAACAACTATAAATTTATAGTATAAACAGTTATTATTCATGCATATTAAACTTCTGCCTTACCAGAATACAATATAGGTGTAGTGTAGTCTAACAACAGGTAAATCCATTGTTTTCACATCTTCGTAATTGATTCATTATCACTAGTAAAGTACAGATAGTGCAACATTTACAAGGGATATCAATAGTTCTTATTTATCAGTAACTCAAAAGTTTATAGTTTGATTTGCTGTTTAATATACAATTGATAGCTCGAGTAGAAAAATAGCTTACCTTATTATAATACCATATGTAACACCTTTAACTAAACTAAAATGAAACTACGGATTACGAAGCAGTTGCTGTACCTGTGGGGGATTTGCCTCTTTCTGGTGCCGCTTACTGCAAATTCCCAATCAGCGCTGGACAAGGCCATGCAGCACATCCAGCAAACCAAAGCAGAACACAAACTTACCTCCGCCGACCTGGCCGATTATGTTATAACCGACCAGTATACCAGCAAGAACAACGGTGTAACACACATCTACCTGCGCCAGCGTTTCCAGGGCATCGAAGTGGTTGGCGCCAATATCAACATCAACATTTCAAAAGAAGGACAGGTCATCAACATGGGGAACAGGTTTATCCCTAACCTCAGGGCTGCAATCCGTAATAATACCGCTGCCATATCGGCACCGCAGGCTGCCAGCGCCGCTGCGCAACACCTGAAACTGAACGTGAGAAAGCCACTTGAAATAAAGGAAAGAAAGAGACCCACCGATAAAGTAACCGCAGCCGCAAAAGCTGTAGTACTGACTGATGGCGGCGTATCGCTGAACCCGATCCCGGCTAAGCTGGTGTACCAGCCCATGGAAGATGGTACCGTAAGGCTGGCCTGGGAAGTAGAGATCTATAACCTGGATGCACAGCACTACTGGAGCATGAAAGTTGATGCCGCTACCGGACAGGTACTGAAGAAAGAAGACCTGGTGATACAGGATAACTGGGGACCTGCCGTTGTAACCGATGCACCGGAGAGTGCTTCTGCCACTACAACCAGCACCATTAAAGCACAGGCTGCTAAAAGAAGGTTGCAGCAGAAAGTTAACCAGCTGCTTTACACGCAAATGGTGGCACCGAAAGCAGCAACTATAAGCAGCGCCGCGGCGGTAGCTACAAGTGGGACCTACCGTATTTACGATGTGCCATTCGAAACTCCAAATCATGGCGACAGGACCTTAGTTACCGGCAAAGAGAATGCGGCTGCCTCGCCACTGGGCTGGCACAACGACGGTACCGTGAGCTATACGATAACCAAAGGTAACAATGTGCACGCCTACGAGGACAGGGCAGGAGCCAACGCCGGTTTAAGCCCGGATGGTGGTCTTAACCTGGTGTTCGATTTCCCGCTGGACCTTACCAAAGAGCCCGATACTTATGTGCAGGCAGCCACTACCAATCTGTTTTACTGGAACAACCTAATGCACGATGTCTTTTACCAGTTCGGTTTTGATGAGGTGAGCGGTAACTTTCAGCAGACAAACTTTACTGGCCAGGGAGCCGGACTGGACGGTGTGATGGCTGAAGCACAGGATGGCGGTGGTACCAACAATGCCAACTTCCTGACCTTGCAGGATGGCGTACCGGGCCGTATGCAGATGTATCTTTGGACATCTTCATTGCCTGCTAAATTGCTCCACATCACAACTCCATCATCTGTAGCGGGTTCTTATACAGGTGTGCAGGCTGCTTTTGGGCCGGAAATAAACGAGACGGGCGTGTCAGGCAAGATTGTGTTGGCTGACCCGGCTAACGGTTGTAATGCTGCCCCTGAGTTGCCAGCTGGTTCTGTGCCGCTGCCTTTTAATAACCAGACAGCTATTACCGGCAACATTGCGCTGGTTTACCGCGGTGATTGTTCGTTTATATCGAAAGCGTTGAACGCACAGGCCTCCGGGGCAACTGCAGTTATTGTCATCAATAACGTAGATGGTGAACCGATGTCAATGGGTGGCGATGAGACCGGTGCTACCGTACTTATACCTGCTATCATGATCACGAAGGCGGATGGCGACAAACTTGTTGCTGCTATTGCCGGTGGACTTTCAGGAGCCTTACGACGTGATGGCGGCGTTCCTCCGCTGAAAGACGGTGACCTGGATAACGGTATCATTGCTCACGAATATGGCCATGGTATCTCTACTCGCTTAACCGGTGGCCCAAGTACCCAGTGTTTAACAGGAGCAGAGCAAGGTGGCGAAGGCTGGAGCGATTTCTTTGGGTTATACATGACGATGAAAGTCGGCGATACCGGCCCGCAGCGCAGAGGTATTGGTACGTATGTGCAGTCGCAGCCAACAGATGGGGGTGGTATCAGACCTGCACCTTACAGCACCGACATGAGCATCAACCCTTATACCTATGGCGACATCTCGAACCCGGAAATATCTGTACCGCATGGCGTAGGCTTTATCTGGGCAACCATGCTCTGGGACCTGACCTGGAACCTGATAAATGAGTATGGCTACGACCCGAATATCTACAGTGGCAAAGGCGGTAACAACATAGCGCTGCAGCTGATAATGGATGGCCTGAAACTACAGCCGTGCAGCCCTGGCTTTATTGATGCCCGCAATGCTATACTTGCAGCCGATCAGATTAACAACGGCGGGGCCAACCAGTGCTACATCTGGGCCGCATTTGCCAAGCGTGGTTTAGGTTACAGCGCGCAACAAGGCAGCAATAACGACCTGACAGATGGAGTAGAGGCTTTCGATATGCCACCATCATGCGCGCCACAGTTCGCTATTAACATGAATGCCAACCCAAGCCCAGTAACAGACGGGCAGGAGCTGACCTACAACATTACCGTTACCAACAACACAGCCAGCTCGGTAAGTGGTGTAACCGTAACCAGTGCTGTGCCAGCCAATACCTCTTTTGTAGCAGATGGCAATAAGGACATTAAAGTAACCGGCAACACGGTAAGCTTTAGAGCAGTGCGCATGGCACAGGGCGAAACTATAAACCGCAGCTTTAAAGTGAAGGTGAATAAAGGTGACGGTACTACGGTATACTTTAACGATGATATGGAGAACGGAGGCACCAAGTGGAAGACAAGCAGTACGCTGTTACTCAATAACTGGATGCTAAGCTCTAAAAACCCTTACAGCGGCAGAAACTCCTGGTTTGCAGCAGATCCGGATAACCTCAGTGACCAGTACCTGACACTTGCAACGCCTGTAACTATAGGTGAGAACGCGCTGCTGCGTTTCTGGCACAACTATGCAACCGAAGAAGGCTTTGATGGTGGTATTGTAGAAATAAGCACCAACAACGGCCTTATCTGGACCAACCTGGGCAGCAAAATGATACAGAACGGCTATAACAGCTCGATTCCGCTGGAAAATGCTGCTACCATAAGTGGCCCGGCCTTTACAGGTAACAGCAACGGATATATACAGACCATTGTTGATCTGGCTTCCTACAAAGGACAGAAGGCACTGATTCGATTCAAGATGGCATCTGATGTGCTGACCGCTGCTACCGGCTGGTATGTAGACAACGTGGATATTGTATCGAACCCGGTAACTATTCTCAACTCGGCTACAGTAACTTCGCGCTTCGGAGGCGATGCCACAGCCAACGTGGAGACACTGGTACTGAAAGCCGGCACGCTTAGCCAGACATTGGTATCTAACGCTGCCGCTAAGCCAACCAAAACCATTATGTACCCGAACCCTACACAGGGCAAACTGAACCTGCAACTGGCCGAAAACCTGACAGGGGAGCTAGTGATACAGGTGGTAGATAGTTATGGCAAGCAGGTGATGGCTACGCAAGTACAGGCCGATGAAGCCAGGAAAGGAGCTATACTTGATGTGCAGCAGCTGACACCAGGCATCTACCTGTTTAAGGTTACAGCCGGATCACATTCTGAAACGCACCGCATCATGATCAATAAGTAGAACAGTATTATACAAAGCCAAAGAAAAGCCGCTCCTGTTTTCAGGAGCGGCTTTTTGGTTTTATGTGGGAATTATAGATGAGTAAGTGTTTGAAGCAATTTTATAGTTTCTTATACTTGTCTAAAGCAGCCTGTGAATGTTGAATAACCGAATACGTATTAAACAGAATTAGCAAACTTTTTAACTTTCTAACTCCAAACCTCCAAATGTTGCTGCAAGACCTGATTACCATACTTAACCGTGACCTGGAAAAGCTTTACAGCGAAATAGATGGCTTTACAGAGGAGGCTAATCTTTGGAAAACAACAGGGAATATCACCAACCCGGCAGGGAACCTGTGCCTGCACCTGTGCGGAAACTTGAATAGGTATATTGGCGCTAAACTCGGCAACAGCGGATATGTACGCGACAGACCGGCAGAGTTCAGCAGGAAGGATGTACCCAAAACGGAACTCTTGAAGCAGGTAGAACAGACCCGGGAAATGGTAGCTAATACCCTGCAGCAGCTTCAGCCAACTAGCCTTGAGCAGGAATACCCGGAACAGGTGTTGGGCAAGCCCATGACAACTGGTTTCTTCCTGATACACCTCACAGCACATTTGTCTTACCACCTGGGGCAGATCAATTACCTGCGGCGGGTGCTGGAGTAAGGCATGCTAATCATAATGAACTTCCAGTTCATCATCAGCCAGACCTATAGCTATGCCGTGCCGCAGTATTTTATAGTTTGGATGCTCTTGATTACTCAGGTCATTTTCGATCTCCTGGATAGTTAGCCCTTCTGTATCACCTTCAAAAAAACGGATCCAAAGTCCTTTGGTAGCTTCGGTTTCTTCATCTTCTGAGTCTTGATCAGACATAAGTTGCATTTCAATTTCCCGGAGCTTTTGTATCAGTTCTTCATTGTCAATTATGCCGTCTATGTAAGCACTGAAAATCTGCTTTACGGTTGCTGTATAGCGAGCTTGTTTTGTCATGGGTGGTAGTAAACAGTTATAGTCTGCAAGGTAACCAGTAAAGTTTATAGTTTATGTAACTCCCCCTTGAGAGGATGCACCTAATTGTTAGTATCAACTTAACAGCCTGTCTGACTCAATTTTTAGTATAATACACCTGTATCAGCTTTACTATGCCTTTTCTGGTGAGTTTTGTTGCTAAACATTTTGCTGCTCAGGTAGTTACTTAAAGTATAAGCTGCTGATTATTGTTAGTTAATAAGATTTATTTGCCTATGACACCTAATACTGCACTTGCTTTGCTTCTGGTTGGTTCTTTAGCTTATTTCGTAATAGAGCTGGTTATAGATTAGCTATAAAGATTACAGTTAGTATATGTTACCTTTCGTAGTATAGGAGCTTCCGCATCCGGAATTTCTGAGGTGGGGTAACAGCTAGGTAGTAAAGCTAATTTATCAAGTATAAACTCAGACGCGGCTGATCTTGCTTCCCATTTTCGCAAGAAACTCTTCTTCCGAAGCAGTACCAGTCTGTTCAATAGCTTTCAGAGAAAGTGCGGCACAGGCATGTGCATCTGACGCAGCCCTGTGGTGCTGGAAGTCGATCCGGTGTATGTTGCAGAGCGTTTTCAAATCATACTTAGTCATACCTTTCCAGATGTTCTTAGAGAATTTCAGGCTGCATGAATAGCGCGCCTCCGGTAGCGGTAGGTTATAGGTAGCCAGTGTTTTGCGCAGTACGCTCATATCAAAACTGGCATTGTGCGCGATCAGGAACTGTCCCTCCAGGTAAGGCTGCAGTACCGGCCACAGCTCCCTGAAATCAGGCTGGTCTTTTACATCGGTCGGTTTTATGCCATGCACCGCCACATTAAAATGGTTAAAGTGCGGATAGTATAAAGGCTTGATCAGCCAGGAGCGGGTTTCTACAATCTGCCTGTCCTTTACCACTGTTATACCTATCTCACAAGGGCTGTCTCTTTGCGGCGTAGCTGTCTCGAAGTCTAATGCTATAAAATCCATGTCGCAATTTAGGGATTTATACAGGCAGCTTCATCAATTTCTGTTATTCCTTCTACCTCCTCCACCAAACCTTCCCCGGCGCTTTCTTTCCTAAAACTATAGATTCCCCGATTAGCGGAGTAGTCATGGGTACTTTCAAACGCGCAGCTTCTTTAGTTACTCGTTCTATAGGGTCGGTCCAGGTGTGCATGGCCAGGGCGAAGGCACCCCAGTGGATGGGCATGAGCAGTTTGCCTTTCAGGTCGAGGTGGGCCTGCACGGTTTGCTCGGGCATCATGTGTATGTTGGGCCATAGCTCGTTGTACTGGCCGCACTCCATCAGGGTAATATCGAAGGGACCATACTTGCTGCCGATTTTGGCAAAACCAGGAAAGTAGCCGGAGTCGCCGCTGAAGAAAATCCTGTCTTCCTTACCAATGATCACCCACGACATCCAGAGCGTTTTCATTCTGTCGTCGAAGCCGCGGCCTGAGAAATGCCGCGATGGGGTCGCAGCAAAGGTCAGCCCTTCAAAGGTTGTTTCCTGCCACCAGTCCATTTCGGTTATCTTTTCGGCTGGCACACCCCAGCGTTCCAGGTGGGCACCTACACCAAGTGCTACATAAAAATGGCCTGTCTTTTTGTTCAGCTCTTTAATAGAGCCATAGTCCAGGTGGTCGTAGTGGTCATGCGATATCAGCACAGCATCAATCTGGGGCAGCTCTTCCACGGTAATGGGCAGCGCAGAGAAACGTTTCGGACCAATAAAGCTGATAGGAGAGGCAATGTCTCCGAGCATAGGGTCCAGGAGCAGGCGCTTACCATCTATTTCTACCATAAAAGCTGAATGCCCGAGCCAGGTAACTATAGTGGCGGTGTCCTGTACGGTGCTGGTAAACTGCCGTGCATTCAGTTTCTTAACCGGTACTTCCCAGTCAGGCACCTGGTTATCATTATTCCCGAATATCCTGGCCGAAAAGATCTTTACAAACCCCTTAAAGCCGATGTCCATGTTCGTTTCAACAGGGTTTCGGAACTGCCCGTCTTTATAGTTTGGCGATTGCTGCATGGTCTTCAGGCGCGCACCCTTGGCCTCGGCACCAAACTGCGGCGATAACTTCAGGAAAGCGCAGCCAGAGGCCAGGGCCGCAACTATAAGCAGGCCAAGTGCAAAGAGGGTAATTCTGATCTTTTTCTTCATCAGGTATAGTCAAAATAAAGGTAGCATGTACAGCAGGTATCTGCGCACGTTCGACGAACTATCAATCTCCGGATTTACAAATTATAACCTCCTGCAAAGGTAGATGTTAAAAGTTTACAGTTGTTCACCAGCGGGTATATCAGGTTTAAGTGTAAAATCAAGTCGTTTACTGGTAACTATAGTTTGTAAGAGCTTTATAGTAAATTGATTAAGTGCATAAGTAAATGTGATACGTACAATAAAAAGGAGCGCCGGTGTGTGGTTAACAAGTCAGAAACATCAGGTTTATACTTTAAAACAAGGAGGTACCAATGAGCAACATGTTTACAGTGGGTACGCTCGAAGGGGCAACCACACAACTCTCAGCCGAGGAGATCAATGCACTTGCAGCCAGTTTACGAGGCCAGCTCCTGACACCGGAGGCAGCAGGGTATGATGCGGCCAGGGTTATCTGGAACAGTATGATAGACCGGCACCCGGGCCTGATCGTGCGCTGCGCCGGCGTAGCCGATGTGATACAAGCTGTAAATTTTGCGCGAACACATGAGCTGCTGCTGGCAGTGCGGGGCGGAGGCCATAACATTGCCGGTAATGCTGTATGTGACAAAGGCCTGCTGATCGACCTTTCGCAGATGCGCTCTGTACGGATAGACCCGGAAAATCATACAGCGCGTGTAGAGCCCGGCTGCACCCTGGCCGACTTCGACCACGAAGCGCAGGCTTTCGGGCTGGCAACCCCGCTTGGCATTAACTCAACTACCGGTGTGGCAGGTCTTACACTGGGCGGCGGCTTTGGCTGGCTTAGCCGCAAGTATGGCATGACCGTAGATAACCTGCTTTCTGCCGACGTAGTGACTGCCGATGGTAAGCTGGTGCACGCCAGTAAAAAGCAGCACCCGGACCTGTTCTGGGCCATACGTGGCGGAGGCGGTAACTTTGGGGTAGTTACATCTTTTGAGTTTCAGCTGCACCCGGTGGGGCCGGAGGTATTGTCTGGTTTAATTGTACACCCTTTTGAGGATGCAAAAGAAGTACTGCAGTTCTACCGCCATTATGCCCATACGTTGCCCGATGATACCGCTGTGTGGGTGGTACTACGTAAAGCACCGCCGTTGCCTTTTCTGCCGGAAGAATGGCATGGCCGGGAGGTAGTGGTATTAGCAGCCTGCCACATAGGCGACATGGCAAAAGGAGAAAAGATACTGGAGCCACTGCGCAGATGGGGTAAACCGATAGCCGATGTCATTGGTCCGCATCCTTTTGTAGGCTGGCAGAAAGCTTTTGATCCGCTGCTTACTCCGGGAGCCCGCAATTACTGGAAATCACACAACTTTACTGAGCTGAATGACGGAGCCATTGATTTGATGATCGACTATGTGCACCGCCTGCCATCGCCGCACACCGAGATTTTCCTGGGTCAGGTAGGTGGCCAGATGGAACGTGTGGGTGAGACTGAAACAGCTTATCCGCACCGCGATGCCAGCTTTATCATGAACGTGCACGCCCGCTGGGAAACCGCTGCTGAAGATAACGACAGCATTCGCTGGGCACGAGCCTTCTTCAAGGATTCGGCAGCCTATGCCACAGGTGGGGTGTATGTCAACTTCCTGACCCAGGATGAAACAGAGCGCATTCAGGCAGCTTATGGCCCTAATTACGACCGCCTGGTGGAAGTGAAGACCAAGTACGACCCGGACAATCTCTTCCGCTTTAACCAGAACATCAAACCCAGCACAGTGGCGCTGCATTAATGTCGGTATTGCTTGGTTGAGTATAGTATGTGGTTGGATAACGCCAATTAGTTATAACCTATGGAGAAGAAGAAATACCTGTGCAGGTGGGGCGACTGGGACGACCGCGCCATCAACACCTATGATACCAGGGAAAAAGAAGTAACCGAAGACTACTTTACAAGCGCCAACGGCTACGATCCGGAAGATATTGATGCTGTTGCGACTTTGGAAGTAGGGGAAGAGTGTGACATTTCAACGGGTAACCAGATCGTTACCAGGATCAGCTGAGGTGGGCTGTAAACTATAAAGCCCTCTTGTTGTGGCAGGAGGGCTTTATTGTTTTTGAGAATTTGTAGGTTACTTGCCGATGCAGAACTTAGTAAAAATGTTGTCCAGTAAATCGTCTGTTGTGATCTCGCCGGTGATCTCACCTAAACTATAAAGTGCTCGGCGAATATCGGCTGCTACCAGATCGCCGCTCATACCTAGGGCCAGCCCGTGCAGCACATCATCCAGGGCAGCGTAGGTTTTGTTCAGGCTGTCTACGTGGCGGAGGTTGGTAACTATAGTTTGCTGCTGTGTGTTTAGCTTGCCGATGTTTACTTTTTCTATTAGTGTATCTTTAAGTGCATCCATGTTTGCTCCTTCTGCCGCCGATATCTTCACTAGGTCTTCTATGTTGTCGAAAGCTGCAAGTTTAGTAGGGGAGGCTTCATCTATTTTATTCGCCACAGCAAGCACCGGAAGCTTTTTAGGGTTTAGCTGCTCCAGTTCGGCCTGTACTTCTTCTGGTGTAGTGGTGGTAATATCAAACAGGTAAATGATCAGCGACGACTGGCTCAGCTTCTGCAGGGTGCGCTCCACACCTATAGCTTCTACCTTATCTGTCGTTTCGCGGAGGCCGGCGGTATCTATAAACCGGAAGGTAATACCGCCCAGGCTAATCTCATCTTCAATAAAATCGCGGGTTGTACCAGGTACATCTGATACAATGGCTTTTTCCTCGTTCAGCAGCTGGTTCAGGAGGGTAGACTTACCGGCATTGGGTTTACCAACTATAACCGTAGGCACACCATTCTTGATCACGTTGCCTACTTCAAACGACTTCAGTAGTTCCCTGATAATGCGCTGTATGTTGAGGATGAGGCTACGTAGCTGGTCGCGGTCAGCAAACTCAACATCTTCCTCGCCAAAGTCCAGTTCCAGCTCAATCATAGAGGCAAAGTGTACGAGTTCAGCACGCAGTCTTTTAATTTCCTGCGAAAATCCACCCCGCATCTGTTTCATAGCCACTTCATGTGACAGGGCAGAATCAGATGCGATCAAGTCGGCTACAGCTTCGGCCTGCGCCAGGTCAAACTGCCCGTTCAGGAAAGCACGTTTTGTAAATTCACCGGCATTGGCCAGGCGGGCACCATGTTTCAGAAATAGCTTCACGATCTGCTGCACAATGTAGTCTGAGCCATGACAGGAGATCTCCACCACGTTCTCTTTGGTATAGGAGTGGGGCGCTTTAAACAGCGACACCAGCACTTCATCCACAATCTTACCTTCATCGCGGATGGTACCGAAATGAATGGTATGTGATGGTTGCTGCTCCAGGTTTTTGCCTTTAAATACACGCTGGGTTATAGTTATGGCCTCCGGACCAGAAAGACGGATAACGGCAATAGCGCCAGCACCGGGTGCTGGCGCTACGGCTACTATCGTATCGTTAGAAAGTATATTCGTATTCAAGTTGTTGCTGTTAATCAGAATACAAATTTACGAAGTTATCTGATGTTGTCGGTTGTATTGTTTTAGTTAAAGTCATTTAGAGCCATAGCTAGAAATCTATTTCAGCTTATAGTTGTAGTTCCTACTTTGTCATTTTGAGCCTCAGTGAGAAATTTTTATGTCCTATAGTTGGCTATAGTTGAAACCTGATCCAAGCTATACTTCCATAGTTACCTCCAATCCTGAGAGCTCTACTTGCCTATAGTTATCATGGTTAGCTTTGGTGCCCTCAAGGCCGGGAGGCCCCGTCTTCGGGCATCGCGCGGTGTACATTTCCTTTGCTCGTACCTCGCAATGCTTTCAGCACCGGAAATCTACAAGGCGCTCAACCCAAAGACTGAGATCATTTCGATAGAAGCTGCTATAGTTTGAAGAGATGCTATAGTTGTATAGCTTTATCGTGGTTGTAGTTCCGTAGGGACAGGTCGAGACCTGTCCGCTCATGGAGCTGTATCTATTGAACTATAACTGATGAATAGGCAGCGGCAGAAAGTCCCCCTTTGAAGGGGGCAGGGGATGTCCAACAGCAATTATAGAACTATAAATTAAGCTATAGCAGCACAGAAAGTGTCCCCTAGAGGGGACTATAGGGGTGTTAAAGCAGCAACTATAGAACTATAAAACTAACTATAGCAATAACAGAAAAACTCTCCGCCTTAGACAAGGAGGGGAAGGGGTGGTTGGACCGCTATAGAAGTATAGCCAGTGCCTTTACTATACCTATCCCTGCCGGGCCAGTTGCATCAGGAGATGCAATACTATTCTAAGTCACGAGTCTGGAGACTCGCGCCAGCCGTAATATAAATCCTGAAAATTCTGACTCAGACAGATTAAAATTCAGCACTTACTTCCGTTTCTCGTACTCCTGCCACGTCATGGTTTTGTGGAAGTTCTCGCCGAAGTAGCGGATGATCTTGGTAAAGGCTGCTTTGTCGAGGTAACCGGGAACAGGGGAGAGCATGTTCATCTTCTCATCCAGATAGACAGTAGTAGGATAGCTCATCTGGCCATTTAATAAAGCCAGTGCCAGCTCATGGGATTTATACTCTGGTTTGTAAGTATAGGTATGGCCTTTTACTGTTATAGGTTCTTTTCCTTCGGCATCCAGTTTTACGGCATAATAATTCTTATTGATGTATGCCACTACTTCCGGATCGGAGAAAGTTGATTTGTCCATCTTTTTGCACCAGCCGCACCAGTCGGTATACACATCGATGAAGATCTTGCGGGGCTGTTTCTTCATCTTTGCTTCGGCCTCTTCCATAGTAAGCCATTTTATAGTTTCAGCTTTGCTTTTCTTTCCATTATCAGGTGAGGGCGCAAATGTAAAAGCTGAGATTCCGGAGAGCAGAACCAACAGCGTTAGAAAAGTATAAACTGGTTTCATAGCAGGATGATTTTTAAGCGTAACACAAAGAATAACCGAAAACAGTTTCTTAACGATGAAGCTTTTTAAACTGGTATGGCTTTTCTGTTTTTAAATAGCAAACCATGCGTAGGCGAGAACAGGAAAGCCAAACCAAATTCGATACCTGTAATAGTAGCAATGGCTCCGGCAATAGAACCATCGAGCCAGTACGCCAGGTAATATCCTGCTACAGACGCTACTATACCACAGATTACAGCTAATACCAACATCTGCTTAAAGTTATCGGTAAGCAGGTAAGCTGTAGCCGGCGGACCAACCAGAAAGGCAACTACAAGTATAGCACCCACCGACTCAAAAGAGGCCACTGTGGTTAGCGATACTGCGGTCATGAGCAGGTAATACCAAAGCGTGGTTGAGATTCCGATAGCAGCTGCATAGCCCGGGTCAAAAGCTGTAAGGAACAACTCTTTATAGCCCAACACTATAAAGGTAATGATAAGTATAGTTACAAAGCTTAGGGTCCAGATGGTGCTGGGGCCAAAGCTGAGGCCGTTTTCAGTAAGCCACAGATCTAAAGGCACATATGCAATCTCACCGTAAAGTACACAGTCTTGATCTAGGTCTACCTGGCCAGCAAAAACAGAGATAAGTATAATGCCTATCGCAAACAGCCAGGTAAAGGTGATACCTATGGATGCATCGGCTTGTACACGGGCATAACGGTGAAAGAACTCGATCAGGAAGGTAGTGATCACGCCCAGTAAACCAGCCCCGATGATCATCGGTATAGAATCGCGGGAGCCGGTGAACAGGAAAGCAATTACGATACCCGGAAGCACAGCATGCGAGATAGCATCGCCTACCATGGCCATCCGGCGAAGTATAAGGTAACAGCCCAGCAAACTACAGCAGGTTGCTACCAAAGATCCGGTCAATATTATCCAGAATGCATTCACGGTTTCAGTTATCAGTTAGCAATTATCAGTAAACAGTTATTACACAACCCATTCATAATTCGTAATTCATAATTATAACTATGGGATTTTGGTGTGGTGCGGGTCCAGGGCAGGGTAGTTCAGTTCTTCCATCAGTTTCTGCTCCAGTTCCGGGGTAATAATGTGTTCTATCGTTTCTGCGTCTTCGTGCACGTGGTCTGATGCCAGTTGCAGATACTGCGTTAAGTATAACTCCCACAAGCGGTGCAAACGCACCACACGTTTACCTCTTATCTCACCTTCTCTGGTTAATGCCCAACCGTCAGGGTGCTTTTCTATGTAGCCCTGTCGTTTTAATTTATGTAATCCGGTTAAGGCCTGTTTCTTCGGGATGTTCCGGCGGGTAAGTATAGCATCCAGAGTTCTGTTACTGAAGTAGTCTTCGTGCTGTTCGCCCAACTGGTAAAATAACTTCAGCAGGTTTTCTTCCAGTATCTGTACTTTGTTGTGTCGGCGGCGCATCATCCTGGCAATCCAGCCGCGTTTGGGCGCAAATGCAAACGAAAGTATAGCGATCATGGAAACGATAAGTACAATCCAGGGGCCGGTAGGCATGGCCGGGGCAGTATACGAAACAAAAGCACCGGTTATCCCTGAGAAAGCTCCTATCAGCGCAGCAAGTATAAGCATGATGCCAAGCCTTTCGGTCCAGAAGCGGGCAGCAGCAGCAGGCGTGATCAACATGGCAGCCATCAGTACAACCCCCACAGCCTGTATACCCACTACTACCGCAAATACAGTAAGGGTAGTAAGCAGCAACTCCAGCGACCGCACCGGGAATCCTATACTTTTAGCATATATTTCGTCGAAGCACAGCAGCTTCAGTTCTTTATAAAAGAAGATAGTGGTAACAAGTAAAAGTATAGCCACTGCACTGAATACTACCAGGTCTTCGCCAACAAGCGATGCCGCTTTTCCGAACAGGAATTTGTCGAGGCCACTTTGTGCAGCGTTGCCGGAATGTTGTATGGCAGTGAGCAGTAGTATCCCAATCCCGAAGAAAACCGATAATACCAAGCCTATAGCTGTATCTTCTTTAATGCGGGAGCGGGATGTAATGTAATCAATAAGTATAAGTGAGAGCCAGCCGGTTACAAAAGCGCCCAGCAAAAGTATAAATGGGTTTTTAGTGCCGGAAAGTATAAAGGCAAGACAAACACCTGGTAAAACGGCGTGCGCCACCGCATCGCCAACCAATGCTCTTTTGCGCAGCAGCGTAAAACAACCAACCACTGCGGAACTACTGGCCAGCAGCACAGAGCCCAACGTTACATACCGGATATTGGCATCAGCAAACGAAAAGAACTCAAAGAACTCTTTCATACTTTCTTCGCTTTAGTCTCGCGGGTCGGGAATTCCTGTTTGCGCAGTAAGTCGCCTACTTTGCTTAACACCGTTAGTTTACCGCCATAGGTTTGCTCCAGCATTTCCTGGGTCAGTACCTGTTCTGTCGGGCCGGAAGCCACTAAGCGCATGTTCAGTAAAACTACCCAATCAAAATATTCGCTTGCTGATTGCAGGTCGTGATGCACTACTATAACTGTTTTGCCTTGTGCCCGCATAGTACGCAATAGTTCTATAATAGCTGTTTCAGTAGCGATGTCTACACCGGCAAAGGGTTCATCCATAAAGTAGATGTCTGCGTTCTGGGCCAATGCTCTTGCCAGGAAAACGCGTTGTTGCTGCCCCCCGGAGAGTTGTGATATTTGCCGGTCGGCGAAAGCCTGCATGCCTACTTTCTCAAGTGCCTGCATCGCAGCATCTTTATCCGCTTTGCGAGGCCGATTAAACAAGCCCAGGTTCCCGTAACGTCCCATCAGTACCACATCAAACACCGAAGCCGGAAAATCCCAGTCTACGGATTCGCGCTGCGGCACATAGGAGATACGTTTGCGTACTTGTTTTATCGGATCCCCGAAGATGCGAACATAACCGCTGCTGACTGGCAGCAAGTCCATGATAGCTTTTATAAGCGTAGATTTACCGGCACCGTTTGGCCCGATAACGCCTACCAGCGACCCGGCAGGCAAAGTAAGGTCTACGCCCCACAGTACAGGCTTCCGATCATAACTCACTGTAAGATCGTGTACTTCTACTACCGGATTTTCTACATGAAGTATCATGGTGTAACTATTTTATTTTAAAGCGGATACGATGTTGTTTACATTATGCCTGACCATGCCGGTATAAGTACCTGCCGGTGTTCCTGCTTCGCCAAGTGCATCAGAGTATAGGGTGCCGCCAATGTGTATATTATGTCCTTTTTTCCGGCTCCCGATTACAACTGCTTCGATGGCCTTTGGTGATACTGATGACTCTACAAACACAGCCTTTATCTTATGTTGTACTATAAAGTTTACAAGCGACGATACATCCTGCAGTCCAAATTCTGAAACTGTGGAGATTCCCTGTAAACCGCGTACTTCTATACTATAAGCTTTGCCGAAGTACCCGAAGGCATCGTGCGCCGTTATCAGGATGCGCTGCTGCTCAGGTATGGAGCCAATGGCTTGTTTGGTATACCTGTGCAGTTGCTCCAGTTGTTGCAGGTAATTCCGGGCGTTGGCAGCATACACTTCAGCATTCTTCGGGTCCTTGCGCTGCAATTCGCTTACCAGGTGCTGCACCACCCGCTGCCACAACGATACATCAAACCATACGTGCGGGTCATGACTATCGGCATAATCCTGGGACTGTAGCAGGTACTGTTCTGGTATTCCTTCGGCAGCAGCAACCACAGACTTAAAGCGGTTAAGCTTAGACAGTACTTCGCCCATTTTGCCTTCCAGGTGCAGCCCGTTGTAAACTATAAGGTCGGCATCTGTCAGTTTCTGTAGGTCGCCTTGCGTGGCTTTGTAGAGGTGCGGGTCCACGCCGCTGCCCATAATGGCTTCTACGGTAGCGGCATCCCCAACTATGTGCTTCACTGCATCAGCCAGAATACCTGTAGTGGTAACCACGTACATTTTCTTATCATCGGGTACCGGACCTTTGGTTATAGTTTGCTTACAGCCCCAGCAGAGCAGGCAAACTATGAGTGTTAGCAGGAGAGAGGCGCGATACATATGTACAGATTTAATTACCTAAGCAGACAGGAAAATATTACGAGCTACTTCGCTGGAAACAACCAGGTTTTTTTTATTTTCTATATTGATTTCTAGGGAACTATCGTAGGGGATCTTGTCCAGTACTTTAACTTTGGCTCCCAGAAAAATTCCCATCTTGTCGAGGTATTGCAGGAACAGCGGCTGCGAATCATTTACACCTACTACTATGCCGGCATCATACACTTCCATCTCAGCCAATAGCTTTTGTGGCTTCAGTTTCAGTTTACCGTCTTCAGAAGGTATAGGGTCTCCGTGCGGGTCAAATTGGGGATAACCCAGAAATTCATCCAGGCGCTTTGTGAGCAGGTCCGAGCTGATGTGTTCCAGTTCTTCGGCTACTTCGTGTACTTCGTCCCAGTTAAACTTGAGCTTCTCAACCAGGAACACTTCCCACAACCTGTGTTTGCGAATTACCTGCAGTGCCACCCGTTCGCCGGCTTCCGTCAGCGATACCCCTTTATACTTCACATAATCTACCATGCCTTTAGCGCTAAGCTTACGCAGCATATCAGTTACCGAAGCAGCCTTGGTATCTAAAGCATCCGCAATAGCATTGGTATTTACGGCATCTACGCCACCACCCGATAGCTTATAAATTGCCTTTATGTAATTCTCTTCTGTAAAGCTGTGGCTCATTCTGTTTAATTATGAATTATGAATTAGAAATTATGAATGAGAGGCCATAAGCTTTCTGTATCCATAATTCATAATTCATAATTCGTTATTCATAATTCTAAAAACTTACCAACGAACTAAGGCTGATGCCCAGGTAAAGCCGCTACCGAATGCTGCCATACATACCAGGTCACCTTCTTTTATGCGTCCTTCCTGCACGGCTTCGCTTAATGCAATAGGAACTGAGGCTGCTGTAGTGTTGCCATACTTATGAATGTTGCTCATTACTTTGTCGGCAGGCAAGCCCATTTTCTGCTGTATATATGAGGTGATTCGCAGGTTGGCCTGGTGCGGTATAAGCATGTCTATATCAGAAGCTTTATAGCCGTTTTTGTTAAGTGCTTCTTCAATTGCTTCCGGGAAACGTGTTACAGCATGCTTGAACACCATGTTACCGTTCATGTAAGGGAAAATCGTACCTTCATCAATCATCTGGTGCGTCAGGCGGTCTTTTTTGTTGCTGCCCGGATCAATGGTTGCCAGCTCCTCGGCAAATTCGCCATCGGCATGCAGGTGTGTAGAAAGTATACCTTTGTCGGTGCTCTCAGAAGGAGTAAGCACTACGGCGCCGGCACCATCCCCGAAAATAACCGACACATTACGTCCGCGTGTAGAGAAATCTAAGCCGCTTGAGTGAATTTCGGAACCTACCACCAATACATTGTTATACATTCCGGTCTTGATAAACTGATCTGCAACCGAAAGCGCATAGATGAAGCCTGAGCACTGGTTACGTACATCCAACGCAGGAATTTCTTTCAGGCCAAGTTCACGCTGCAATAATACGCCAGAGCCAGGGAAAACATAATCAGGGCTAAGGGTAGCAAATACAATCATGTCGAGATTAGTAGCTTCAAGCCCGGCATTTTTAAGAGCCATACGGGCTGCATTGGCACCCATGTTGGCAGTTGTGTCTGTTCCTTCAGTAAAGTAGCGGCGCTCCACTATACCTGTACGCTCTCGGATCCACTCATCAGAAGTGTCCATGATCTTCTCCAGGTCTTTGTTGGTTACTACTCTTTCAGGTACATAATGGCCAACGCCAGCTATTTTTGAATTACGCATAGTTATAGTTGTTTTCGTTTCAAATATACTGTTATATTCTAGATTTAGATTCGTCTAAAAATAAATTTATTTTATTATGCTTTATAAAGTCTGCTGTAAAAGCCTCTGAACTATCGTTACTAATTTGCCTTCTTCCTGCTCCCAGAAGATATCTGCTGGTATTCCTGATGTATAAAATTTATTTTCATAAAGTGCTAATAATAAGCTTGAAATGCTGTGGTGATTAAAGTTTATGCTTAAGCCTGCCTTTGCTTCTGATAACAAATTATCCCACAATGGGTTTTGCTTCATAAGTATGGGTAGGCCATAAGCCATATACTCGTAAAGTTTGGTAGGGATACACCTGAACGTGCTGGGGTTAGGCTGATATGGTAACAAACCTATATCATGCGTAGCGATAGCCTGAAGTATAGCCTGGTGTGGTACGAGCTTATCACCTCCTATTAAAGTAATATAAGGTTTACCAAGTATAGCCTGCTGTAGTTTTTGTAAAGTTTGAGTATGTGCGCAGTAGCCAATTATAGTTAATGTTACATCAGCATTTGTCTTATGCAGTTCCTCAGCCAGCCGCACTGCTTCAAAAATCCCATAGAGGCTGGAGATGGTACCTGAATAAAGTAACTTTAATTTATCTCTGTTTACTTGAACTGGTGTAGCAGGCTTGATGTAGTTTGTACCTGGTTTATACTTGTTCTCCAGAATTGTAAAACGGTCCTCTATAAAAGGCAGCTCCTGTGCATAGCTTTGTTCTGCCAGCAGGAAATGGTCTATTCTGGAGGCAGTCAGTTGTTCTATACTTCTTACTCCTGTTGCCAATACTCTTTTAAGTATAGGGTGGTAAGTGTCCTGCGCCGTAAGGTTCAGGCTATAGTTTTCCTGCACATCATAGATCAGTTTGCATTTATACTTGCGGGAGTAGTACCAGGCAGCCAAAAGCAGTTCGTGGGTACAAACTATAATAAGGTCAGGTTTTATACTTTGCAGCAGCTTCAGGAATTTACGTTGGGCTGTAAACCGGCTTATACTTAATCTGCGGAATGAAAAGACAGGATGCAGCTGCACATTAGAAGGTATACCGGCAGGAGCAGGAGCTTCGAAGCCGGCAATATGAACCTGTGTATATGGCAGCTTGCTCAGCGAAAGCCCCAGCTTCTCATACATACGGGTATCGTTAATGGGTTTTAGTAACGAAGCAAGCAGAATTCTCTTTTCAGACATCGGTTAAATTTAATACTTTTACGCATTATTCAACATCAACAATAAATAGATGGCGCTTCAGACTATAATAGAACAAGCCTGGGAAAACAGAGCTTTGTTGCAGGAGCAGGCTACTGTAGATGCAGTACGTGCGGTAATAGAAGAATTAGATAAAGGAAGAATCCGGGTGGCGGAGCCGGTTGGCGACGAATGGAAGGTAAATGAGTGGGTAAAGAAAGCCGTACTTATGTACTTCCCGATTCAGGCCATGAAAACCATAGAAGTAGGGCCTTTCGAGTTTCATGATAAGATTGCCCTTAAAACAAACTATGCAGCGCAGGGTGTCCGTGTAGTGCCTCACGCCATAGCACGTTATGGCTCGTTCCTGGAGAAAGGTGTGATCATGATGCCATCTTATGTAAACATTGGTGCTTATGTAGGTGAAGGTACTATGGTTGATACCTGGGCAACAGTAGGTAGCTGTTCACAGGTTGGTAAAAACGTACACCTGAGCGGTGGTGTTGGTCTGGGTGGCGTATTGGAGCCTGTTCAGGCTGCTCCGGTTATCATTGAAGATGGTGCCTTTATCGGATCGAGAAGTATATTGGTGGAAGGTTGCCGTATTGGTAAAGAAGCCGTTATCGGTGCCGGTGTAACTATAACCGGTAGCTCAAAAATTATCGACGTGACAGGCAGCGAGCCTAAAGAGTATAAAGGTTATGTACCGCCGCGTGCTGTGGTTATACCTGGTTCTTACACCAAGAAATTCCCTGCCGGCGATTTCCAGGTACCTTGTGCCCTGATCATCGGTCAGCGTAAAGAAAGCACTGACCTGAAAACATCATTGAACGATGCACTGCGCGATAACGCTGTAGCAGTTTAGTACAGTGAACAGTTAGCAGTTAACAATTTTTGTAAAAGAAGAAGGCCTTTGCTATAGTAGCAAAGGCCTTCTTTATTTTGTCAGAAACAGATTAAAGTTAACTGATAATTGATTACTGTCTTGAGTGAAAGGCGATTCGGTTGCCTTCGGTATCCAGTACCAAGCACATATAGCCGATTTCTTCGGTGATAATTGTTTTCTCCTTAAGTAACTTTCCACCTGCAGCTTCAACTTTAGCTAGTTCATTTGCTAGATCACCGGAAGGTGAGGAGAAGTAAACAATCGTACCATCAGCTGAAGGTTTGTAAAGGTCTTCGTTCTTCACTAAAGAACCGGATGCTCCCATACCATTGTCGCTCCACGGGAACCAGGCCATTTCTTCGTTTCCAAATTGCTGGCTCTCCAGTTCAAACCCAAACACTGTACTATAAAACTTAATGGCGCGTGGCATGTCGGTAACTGGTATCTCAAACCAGCCAACTACGTTGTTTTTCTCCTGGCTCATTTTAACGCTTCTTAAAACGATCAGCTACTACCAGTTCTTTACTGCCGTGCGTCCAGGAGTAGAAGCCTTGCCCGGTTTTCACACCTTTGTGGCCCGCCTGTACCATGTTTACCAGAAGCGGACATGGCGCATATTTAGGATTACCAAAGCCATCGTGCAGTACATTAAGTATAGATAAACACACATCCAGACCTATAAAGTCGGCCAGTTGCAGCGGGCCCATCGGGTGCGCCATGCCTAACTTCATAATGGTATCAATTTCTTCTACACCCGCTACGCCTTCATATAAACTATAGATCGCTTCGTTGATCATCGGCATCAGGATACGGTTAGCCACAAAACCAGGGTAATCGTTGCACTCTGTTGGCACTTTGCCCAGTTGCAGCGAAATATCCATTATTTGTTGCGTAACTTCATCAGAAGTAGAATAGCCACGAATGATCTCTACCAGCTTCATTACCGGAACCGGGTTCATGAAGTGCATGCCAATTACTTTATCAGGTCTGTCAGTAACAGATGCAATTTTTGTAATTGAGATAGAGGAGGTGTTGCTGGCAAGTATAGCTTCAGGCTTGGTAAAGCTGTTCAGGTCTCGGAAGATCTTCAGTTTAAGGTCTACGTTCTCTGTGGCAGCTTCCACAACAAGGTCAGCTTCTCTTACACCTTCCTGCATATTTGTGAAGGTGGTAATGTTATCTAACGTATGTTTTTTCTGCTCTTCAGTCAGGTTGCCTTTGGCGATAATGCGGTCTAAGTTTTTAGAGATAGTTCCTAAAGCTTTATTCAATGCTTCTTCTGATATATCTACCAGGGCTACCTGGAAACCATTCTGTGCAAAAACATGAGCAATACCGTTGCCCATTGTGCCTGACCCAATTACTGCGACTTTCTTCATAGGTTGTTTAAACGTATAGTTTGGTAATCTATGACAAAGCTAAAATAAAATCTCTTATTCTACAGATATATTCAGTGCAGTCTTAGTATACTTCAATATTGTGTATGATATGGGCTTTTGATAAGGCCAGATATTTAAAACGCAGCGCAATTATTTGAACCAGCTATTGGTAGCATGTTATGGCTATGTTTAAGTAATTATAAGGTGTTTGAGATATAGCTAGTTATGATTTGAAAAGGAAAGTAAGGATTTGGTGGATTAAAGGTTGTAACATTAGTTTATTTTATAAAAAGTGATCGCTCAATACATCCTTTATAATATATATGCGTAAAAGCTTAAACAAAAAAGTACAACTGCTGTGCTTAATCTAGACGTGATAAGGAGCAGTTGCCGATAAACTAAACTGAAAATAACAATGGGAAATTTACTTTATATTATAGCCGTAGTGCTTATAATTTTCTGGCTCATCGGTTTCTTAGGATTCCCGGATGCTGTTGGTGGCATTATTCACGTGTTGCTTGTACTTGCTGTAATAGCTGTGCTGCTGCGACTGATACGGGGAGTCTAACTTCAATTCAGAATAAACGTTAATACTAAAAAAGTACTTTACAACCTACATTAAACAATTAAAACTATGGGAAATTTATTGTATATTATAGCAGTTATCCTTGTGATTTTCTGGCTTATCGGTTTCTTGGGATTCCCTGATGCCGTTGGTGGTCTGATTCACATTCTATTAGTAATCGCCGTTATCATGGTACTGTTACGCCTTATAAGGGGCTAACGGAACATTGATCTATACACACGAAAGTAAAAGGACTGCCCTGTAAGGCAGTCCTTTTTATATTTTATACTCCAATGCTTAATTAACGTCTGAAAGGCAGATTTATACCTGCTCTGATAACCGGATTACTGTAAGGATTAACCGGATCGTCATTTACATTGTAGAGCAACAACAAATCAAAAGAGGCTTTGTCGCTGATACGCTGTCGGTATCCACCTCCAAACATAGGCATTGTCAGGTTTTTGCGGTGTTTCTCATATGTTGAGGGCGACGTTAAGATCAGGTATTCACGGCTTAATACTTCTACTTCGGCATGTGCCAGTAAAGCACCATCTCCAATATCAAAGAGTTCTACTTGCGTAAAAGCACGTCCGCCATAATTATGTAATGAAATACCTCCATCACTTATAAAATGGTAGACAGCACCTGTACCTATACTCAACTTGTCTGTTATTTTATACCCAATTATAGGAAGCAGGGTAATGTTGGTATAACTGCCGAATTGTAAACCAAGGCTACCTCCAAAGTATAGCTTATCTATAAAGTCTTCCTCTTCTTTTATTTCTTCCTGCTGCGCTACAACTTCAGGCTGTTGCTGTACCGGAGGTTTAGGCTGTACCTGTGGTTGTTTTTTAGGTGGTGTATAAACCGGTTGTTCGTTACCCGGAGGGCCGGTAGGCAACGCAGGCTTGCGCTTAACAGTGTCAGGTTCTACCTGTGCCAGCACACTCAGGCTGCAGCACAAAAAAAAGCAAAGTGCCAGCAGGCACTTTGCATAAAGAGGAGTCGTTTTAGCAGACATATAGGTGTTATACCGTTGCTGTTTCGTACATTTTTTTGCGCAGTTCGCGAATATTATCGTCCTGCAGGTACTCTTCGTAAGTCATGCGTTTGTCAATCATACCATTCGGGGTTAACTCTATAATACGATTGGCAATAGTATCCACAAACTGTAAGTCGTGAGAGGAGAACAATACCGTACCATCAAAATCCTTAAGCGAGTTGTTAAGCGCTGTAATAGATTCCAGGTCCAGGTGGTTGGTAGGGTCATCCATTACCAGGAAGTTACCAGACTGCAGCATCATTTTGGAGAACATACAGCGTACTTTCTCACCACCCGATAATACGTTCGCTTTCTTTAACGATTCTTCGCCGGAGAACAACATACGGCCCAGGAAACCACGAATAAAGCTTTCGTCTTTCTCAACAGAGTACTGACGCAGCCAGTCTACCAGGTTTAGGTCCGTATTAAAGAATTCAGCATTATCTTTCGGGAAGAAAGCAGTGTTTATAGTTGTACCCCACTTAAAGTCTCCAGTATCAGGTTTCACTTCACCGGCCAGTATTTTAAAGAACAAGGTAGCGGCAACGTCATTACGACCAAGTATAGCAATCTTATCACCTTTATCCACCATAAAGCTTACATCCGTAAAAATCGGCTGGCCTTCCACAGACTTGCTCAGATTTTCTACCTGCAACAGTTGGTTACCAGCTTCTCGCTCTGGTTTAAAAGCGATATATGGATATTTACGTGATGATGGTTGTATATCATCCACCGTAAGTTTTTCTAGTAATTTAGCACGTGATGTTGCCTGCTTGGATTTTGAAGCGTTAGCGCTGAAACGACGGATAAATTCTTCCAGTTCTTTACGCTTATCTTCTGTCTTCTTGTTGGCATCTGAGCGCTGCTTCAGGGCAAGCTGGCTAGACTCATACCAGAAACTATAGTTACCGGCATACATCTTAATTTTGCCAAAGTCGATATCGGCTACGTGTGTACAAACAGCATCCAGGAAGTGGCGGTCGTGCGATACAACTATAACTGTGTTCGGGAAATTACCCAGGAAGTTTTCAAGCCACATGATCGACTCTGCATCCAGGTTGTTGGTAGGCTCATCTAGTAACAGGATATCCGGGTTACCAAACAAAGCCTGAGCCAATAAAACACGTACTTTTTCGCTACCACTCAAGTCCTTCATCAGGGAGTAGTGCAGGTTCTCGCTAATACCCAGACCGCTCAGGAGTTCAGCTGCTTCGTATTCGGCATTCCAGCCTTCCATGTCGGCAAATTCGCCTTCCAGTTCGGCTGCGCGTTCGCCATCGGCATCAGTAAAATCAGCTTTGGCATAAATGGCATCTTTCTCCTGCATAATGTCGAACAGGCGCTTATGGCCCATAATTACCGTCTGCAGTACTGGAAACTCATCGTAAGCAAAGTGGTTCTGCTTTAAAACGGCTAGTCTTGCTTTGGCTGGTATTTCAACTGAACCAGTGTTAGGCTCAATCTCACCAGATAAAATCTTCAGGAACGTAGATTTACCCGCTCCGTTAGCACCTATCAAACCATAGCAATTGCCAGGTACAAATTTTATACTTACATCTTCAAATAATGTGCGCTTGCCATATCTCAAGCTTACATTGTTAGTACTGATCATGCGTCTTTATTAGAGAATTAAAATTGATTCTTGTTGCAAAACTACAAAATAAAAGCCGGGTTTAATGAAACGTGCGTTCAAGCATTTATGAAAATTGTCTGGCTGCAGGAAGGTAAATGATTTTATGCCAGTCTGTTCTGCTTTACGCGCTAAAAATTTTGCTTCAAATCACAACGTCGCTTATAGTTCTATAGTATATAGTTTAAATAATATTCAGTTGAGTGCACAAAGGTAGTGCTTAAATCGCCAGCTGGCGTTCTTTTCATAACCATTTCTGCAACTAAACTGTTCATTATAAGATGAGTATTGTATATAAATAAAACCGCGTAATATGGCAACTGGAAAAATATCTTATCAGAATGTGTCGATCAAATATGGCATCCTGGTTGGAATTGCACACATTGTTTACTTTTTGATAATGGGTGTTCTTGGATTACATGATGTTATTGAACTCTCTTTTATAAGTGGTCTTTTCCTGGTTATAGGTATCATAATTGCAATTTCAAAATTCAAGCGTTTAAGTCATGGTGCAATACGCTATTTTGAAGGACTGGGAATAGGAGCTACGGTAGGTGTGGTGTCATCTGTAATCTTGGCTATATTTCTTGCTATTTATATAAGTGTTTTTGACGCAACTTACCTGGAGAACCTGCAGGCAAGTGCGCTGTTCCCTGAAAGTATATCGCTGCTCTCGCTGATGTTACTGACTGTTATATATGGTACCATTCCCGGCTTCTTTATTGCCTTTATTGCAATGCAGTGGTTTAAGCGGGAAGGTCATTCAATGCCGGAGCGTGTATAATTACCATAATTATTAACTCTTAGCAGCTGCAACCCCATGGAAAAGATAGGCCTGAAGTATGGCTTGATTACAGCCGCCGGCCTTATAGGTTATTTCCTGCTGATGAACTTGTTCGGGCTGGCCCACATTCTTGAATTAAGGTTTCTGAATGCTGTTATCCTGACTATAGGTATTGTGCTTGCACTAAGAGCCTATAAAAAAATGAAACAAGGTAATATTGGTTACTTAAGCGGGCTTGGAGCAGCTTTTATGACAGCGCTTGTAGCTACTCTTATATTTTCGTCGTTCATGCTGTTATTTATCAAAGCGTTTGATGACTCTTTGATGGACGTGCTAACTGCAAACCGCATGGTAGGAGAGCGTGTGGCAAGTACGCCGGGCCTGGTCATTTTTATGGTATTGATGCTGGAAGGGGTGATATCAGGAGCGATGATTGGTTTTATAGCCATGCAGTTTTTTAAACGACCAGAGCATACGGTTCCCAATAGTCCCTGATCAGATTTTCCATACTATAAGTATAAAAGTAAAGGCCGCAGATTAGCTCTGGCGGCCTTTACTTTTATACCTGCTGCAGAAGTAGTTTATTTTACCATATTGTCTGGTCGCTGTATTATCTGTACTACTATTTCATGCATGTCTCCTTCGTTGTCTTTTAAACGGAAAGTAAGCTGTGGGTTATCCATAGTATGATCTGCTTTGATTTCTATTACCTGGGCCTTATTGATCTTATTTTCTAACTGGGGACTTAACTCATGAAATGCTTTTGCAAAATCAACTTCCAGTGTGCTGGGGTTATAGTGTAGTGTTCTCATATAATCTATCTGAATTTTGCCAATCTGATAAAGCTCAGGCCGGTGCTTGATAAAATACTAAACTGTATAGCTTTTTACTATATACCAGAATTAACAGGCTATGTTACCTTTATCACGTTTTATAAATCATATTCTTTATATGGTGTTGGTAGTATTTGAAATAATTATATTTTAACTGAAAGTGTTAGATTCTCTCCGGAAGTATAGTATATAAAAAATATACTAAAAGTAGCAGAACCTGATCTTCATTTTTCCGTTGAAGTAGCTTAGTAACACATCCTGTAGTTGACAGGCTTTTAATTCAGATACCCTATGAAGATTTATACACTAATTTTAGTACTTGCACTTATATCGACTACAGGTTTTTCGCAGCGATATACAAAAGGTGATGACAGTTTAGATAAGAAAGTATTAGCAGTAGAAGTAACGGGACCGGCGCTGCTAACTATGGAAATGATAAAAGAGCTGCAGCTTACAGTACCACAGCAAAAAGAAGTAGAAGAGTTAAACCAGCAACGTTACCAGCAGCTAATGGAAACAGAACTGACTGCAGAAGCCCGTCGTGATTTGGTTTTACAAAAGGTACACCTGCAGAATGATAAAGCGCTGAAGCAGGTTCTTTCTTCAGAACAGCTCAGACGTTTTCTGGAGCTGGAAGGCAGACAAAATGCTGAATATCTATCAGAACTGAATAATCAGTAAAGTATAAAATAATAAAGCCCGAAATTATTCGGGCTTTATTATTTTATCGGGGTTGTTATAAGTTATCTCTGATACTTTCCCTAATGAGTTGATACGAACCTCTGCTCTGTTTACATCAGTAAGAATTTTATTATCCTGGCATTGCGGACCAGCTTCCAAGTAATAATAGTAAATGCGCTGGCTCCGCTCCAGCAGATCTTCTTTATCCGGCTTACCTAATACATTGCGTACAATATATTCTTTCTTGCCATAAAGTTCTTTGCGTATCTTCTCGAATTCAGAGGATAGCTTAGCTCTATCTCCCTTACAAGCATTTTTATCAGCTTTCCACGTTTCACTGTCGAAGCCACGCAAACTTTCCGGAGTATAGCACGACCATACCATAAAACAAAGCAGCAGATACAGAAGCGGTGTTATTTTTTTCATGACGCAAAAGTAAAGTATAAATATTCAATTTGCCTGTAAAAGAGTTATTTTAGGTTTCTAAAAATTTTGAGAAATATACTATGGTTTAGGAAGAGGAATATACTAGAGATAGCTCTTATTACGTTGAACTAAATATAGATTTGATTTATCTCTTTAAGGAGTATTCGCCCGACTCTTTTTAAACCCTACGGAACAATTTTAATGGTTTTACCTGTTACAAAACGAACTTCGTAACCTAGAACCTATCAAAACCTATGTTGAGAACAGCTATCCTCTTACTAGCATTGAGTCTTTTGTCGTCAAACTCTCCGGAAGCCAACCCAATGGCTACTACCATTTTGCCGGCATCAATAGCAAAAAATTCTGCTACAACAACTATAAGTGGTGGTCTCTCCTTCGAACAGAAGCAAATTGCCTTTACCGAGCATGTGGAAGATATCTATGATGATGCTGACCTGAAAGGTAAAGGTTTATCCTTACCTGTGTTCCAGAAGGCTTTTATCGGTTTCATGAATCTGAAACAGCGCCAGAAGGTATCATCTTCCAAGTCTATACTTACTGTTGTTGATTTTACAAAATCCAGCCGTGAGAAGCGTATGTGGGTAATCGATCTGAACGAGAAGAAATTACTGTTTAATACCTTGGTAGCGCATGGCCGTAATACAGGCAACGTGATAGCAGAGAAATTCTCAAACCAGCCTAACTCTTATATGAGCAGCCTGGGCTTTTATGTTACCGATAATACATATTTCGGCAAACATGGCTTGTCTTTAAAGCTTGATGGTTTAGATAAAGGCTTTAACACAAATGCAAGAGCTCGTGCCATAGTTATACATGGAGCCGATTATGCTACTAAAGATTTTATTAAGCAGTATGGCAGATTAGGCAGAAGCCTGGGTTGCCCTGCTTTGCCTACTGAGATCTCTAAGGAGGTAATCGAAACTATTAAAAATGAAACGGTACTTTACGTACACAGCAATGATGCTGCCTATAAATCTGATTACCTTGACTTGAACCTGGCGGTTGAGAGCTTTGCGGCTGATCTGTCTGGTTTTGCACAGAATATTTAATAACTGACACGGCTGCGCCCGGTTTATAGTTACAACAAAAAGCCCCTGCCTTAACAGCAGGGGCTTTTTGTTGGCGTAATGTGTGTTTAGGTCTGGTCTTTTGTTGTTTTCACCAGGCTTATACCTGAGAAAAAGAAGATCAGCCCGATTATAAACGGAACTGCAGCTGTAAACTTACCTACAGCCACGCCATCGCCTCCCATTAAGAAGGCATAGGCACCCCAAATGATACCTATAATACCCAGTATAGTAAGTAAGGCACCAAACGTTCTTTTCATATTCATAGTTTTGTGTTTTAAGTCTATAGTTCAGCCTTAAAAGGCACTTTTCTGGTAATACGATAATTCTATAATTAAGTATAGCAGTTTATACCTGCACTTAGCCTGGCATTCATTAACATTCTACGATTTCTCTTAGCTAAAGTGTTTAAAAGGCGTATATACCGGAACAGCCATTTTATCAATACCATGATGTATGGCTCCAGGAATAATAGAGAGAATGAATAATCATGAGAGGATTAATAAAATTTATCATAGGCATACTTATCGCAGCCGTGTCGCTGGTAACGTATTGGTGCAATACAGAACAGAATGAGTTTACAGGGGAGGAGCAGCACGTAGATATGACAGTAGAGCAGGAGATAGCTCTTGGATTACAAGCTGCACCTGAAATGGCTTCGCAATACGGTGGTTTACATCCCGATCAGGAGGCTGCTAACCGTATCAAAGAAATTGGTCACCAGATTGTACAGCAAACCGACGCAGGTAAAACCCCTTATCAGTTCGATTTCCATTTGCTGGCCGATGAGCAGACGGTAAATGCTTTTGCATTGCCCGGCGGCCAAATATTTATAACGGCAGGTTTGCTCAAGAAACTAAGTACCGAAGGTCAGGTAGCAGGTGTTCTTGGTCATGAGATCGGGCATGTAGTAGCCAGACATTCAGCAGAACAACTTGCCAAAGCGAAATTAACCCAAGGGCTTACCGGAGCAGCTGCAATAGCCACCTACGACCCGGAAAATCCGGCTTCACAATCCGGGGCCATTGCCGCTGCCATGATTGGTAAATTAATGAATATGAGCTATGGTAGGGATGATGAACTGGAGTCGGACAGGCTGGCGGTACGATTAACAGGAGAGGCCGGTTTTGACCCAAGAGCGATGCTGGAAGTAATGCGAATATTAGATGAAGCCAGTGGCGGGGCACGTGGCCCTGAGTTTACACAAACCCACCCGAACCCGGGCAACAGGATAGCAGAAATAGAGCGTGCAATACAGGAAGAGTATCCAAATGGACTTCCGAATGGACTTATACCATAAAAAAAGTGCTAAAAACTAGCCTGAAATACAACCTTCCAAAAAACTTGGTGTATAAGATAGATGCAGTTTAACTGCAATTGCGCTCAACTACATGGCATTTTGCTGTGGGTACTTTTGATCTAAAACAAACTTAAACTTGAAAGTTACTATTAAAATGGCTACTAAAAACGAAAGTCAAAAAGGTTCTTCGAAATCAGGATCTTCTTCATCATCTACATCTTCGAAGACAAGTGCAAACAAATCTACTACTTCTAAGACTTCTGGTGGCGCTTCAGGATCATCTTCTGGTTCTGGATCTTCTTCAAAAAGCTCTGGCTCATCAGGATCAAAATCCGGAAAGTAGTATTGTAAGCTATAGCCACAACCGGCTACAGGAAAAACTAACCAAATTACAGGTTAGTTTTTTTTGTGCCTTACCTTAAAGCGGTAATAGCGTATCATTGGGTAACGAAGAAGCAACATAACCTTATGGAGGAATATAAAGCACCTGAAACTATTCTTTTTGTTATTAACCCAATTGCCGGGGATATAGATAAAACAGACCTGGAAGAAGATATTATTGCCATGTGTGATGAACATGGCCTTAACCATCATGTTTATAAAACAACCGGTGAGAATGATAGCCAGGAGATCAAGAAACAAATAACTGACCTGAAGCCCGATGCCGTATTTGCCGTCGGAGGAGATGGTACAGTTAGCCTGGTAGCAGCCTTGCTAATTGATACATCTACACCCTTAGGTATTATCCCGCTTGGTTCCGGTAATGGATTGTCGAAGGACCTGAACATACCACAGGATACCGAAGATGCACTGGAACTGATTCATCAGCATGTAGTCCGCAACATTGATACCCTGGATATAAACGGGCATCCTTCCATACATTTATCTGACCTTGGTTTTAATGCCCTGGTAGTGCAACGCTTTTGTGACGGTGAGACCCGTGGTCCTGGCTCATATGCATGGATTGCGCTGCAGGAATACCTGAGTTACGAACCTAAATTCTATACTATAGAAACAGAAACAGAACGATTTGAAGGGGAGGCTTTTATGGTTACTATAGCCAATGCAAATGCCTTTGGAAGCAACGCCGCCATAAACCCAACCGGTATATTAAATGATGGACGTTTTGAGATCTGTTTGATTGAGCGTTTCCCGAAATCTGCCGCTCTTGGCATTCTTTACAAACTATACACCGATAGTATTGATGATTCTGTTTATACTCGAAAGTTAACCTGCAGATCTGCTACTATTTATAATACAGAACACGAAGTAATGCACATAGATGGCGAACCGGTAGATCTGGGAGAGGTGGTGAAAGTACAGATAAAGCCAAAGAGCCTGAAGGTGTTATTGCCAGTTCCCTTACCTGAAGATGAATAGGATGGTTTGTTACACAAGTGCCTGTTGTGGGACCACTATACTTTCCAGTTTTTTGCGGAAAACAACTTCACTGGCTGTGTCCGTTTTATCCGAAGATACCACATGCATTTCCAGCCAAACTTCGCCGTTTTGGTAATAATTTAGTATAGCAAAGCCTGGTTGTTCTAATGTAAAGGTTGCGCTTCCGCCTTTCTTCACAAACGATGTTTTACTGCCAGATCCGCTTACCAGGTAATGGTTTCCACGCTTTTCGAAGTGTTGCAGGTTGTGGTCGTGGCCGGCGACATAAATAATGTTCTGATACCGGTGAAATATCTGTAGTAGCCTTTTGCGCATCTGTTTATACCTCTTATGCGACATATCTTCGTAAGCTCCAAAAAATTTACGATAGAACGGGTATAGCGAACCAAGTATAGGCAAAGGTATCAAGAAGCGTTTATTAGCCGCAGTAAGCGGGAACAGGTGCTGTTTGATAGTGAATTTGCCACCATGTAATGCGTTACTGTAAAGCGGGTGATGTGCCGCTATAACTATACGCTGGTGCCTGTTTCGCCGGAGTAGATTATTCAGATCGATGTAAAATTCTTCTATATCGTTGTAGGGGCAGTTATACTTTGCACCCAACGGTTTTTCGCCACGTTGTACCCACCATTGTGTATTTATGACGAGCAGCAGCAGACCTTCTGCCAATTGCATTGTTACAGGGCCGGGGCAGCCATGCGGAGGCAGATAACTCTCCTGGCTTTGCAGTGCTTCGGTAATATACTTTTCCTGGCGTAGCATGTACTGGTATCCATCAGCACGGCCTTTGTTCCAGTCGTGGTTACCACTCAGAAAAGCGCATCTTGTTTTATAGTCCTGAAGTTGCTGCAGTATAGTTTGCAAGCGTGCCTCTGCCATTGCGCGGTGCCGATGCCCTTCAGGTGGCAGACCTACGGGGTAAATATTATCACCCAGAAAAACGGCCATACCCGCAGTTTTATTCATTTCCTGCCATTCCCTGAATATAGCCAGAACAGGATCAGTGCCGTCGGTTGCAACAGCGCCAACATCACCTAGTATCGCTAATGAGTAGGCTTTTTCAGCTTCTGGAGGGAGTAGGGTTTGCCGCCAGCCTACATCTGCCAGTTTATAGTATGGTTTACGCCTGTATTTCCATTCCTGCCAGTAGCTGAACAACAGAAAAATTATGAACAGAGAGGGTACTATAATCAGGAAGTAAACAAGCATCAAATTTATACTTTAAAAGTTAGGCGGAGTAAGCGATTTAAAATGACCGTTCAGCTTTACACGTTCTTTCAATCGTTCTGTTTCCAATACAATGGGAAGTATATTTTGCAGGTGCTGCAGAATGGCTTCTTGCCGGTCACTTTCGCGTTTCATTTGCAGCAGTGCGTATTCCTGTTGCAAGTTAAGACCTAACTGGTGTGCTATTGTAAAACTGGAGAAGGAATCATCCAGATCCATAGCCAGGCTCTTCAGGCTTAGTGCTTCGTAAAGCTGCTTCATCAGCTCCTTTATTTTTGTCTTGGTCACAATATCTTCCGTGGTGTCATAAACAACAGGTTCAATTTCGCCGCCTGCATAAAGTCTGCCTGGTACTGTTTTATCAAATTTCAGAATTTTAAAGGTACGCAACCCTTTGCTCCGGATGTCCATTTCGCCATTGTCATACTTCTTTTCTATACTCAGTATTTCCACCTCAGTACCATAATGCCCCACAGCATTCTGAATATAAGTCGGGATTCCGAAGGTCTTATCGCTCATCACGCAATCGAGTACAAGCTGCTTGTAACGCGGTTCAAAAATGTGCAGGTTCAGCTTCTCGCCGGGGTACACCACAATATTCAACGGAAATAAGGGCAGGTAAACAGACATAGCGTAGCAATTTATTTTATCTACAGGCAAAAGGTGCAGTATGTTTAGCGCATACGTACGGGGCCTATAAATCAGTTGAGTAGAATGTAAAATTTGGCTGAAAAAATCCTTTGAAAGCTATACCTTTGCGGCCTTAATCTGTAAAGCTTTTATGAGCAAAAAGCGTTTTGGCCTGCGCCAGCTAAAGTTAGTTTTTGTAAAGTTGGTACTTAGTATGTTCCTGCTAAGTATAGTCTGGGTATTGTTGTATAAATGGATAGACCCGCCTGCTACTTTGCACATGATTAAACGCCGTGCCGAAGCAGGGAAAGCTGATAAGAATGATCCTGAAATAAAACATACTTTCGTTTCGCTGGATGAGATGTCGGAGCAGTTGCCGCTTGCTGTAGTAGCTTCTGAGGACCAGTTATTTTTACAGCACCACGGCTTTGATGTAGAAGCTATCCTGGATGCTTTTCAGCGTAACCGGAAAGGTGGTAACATTCGAGGTGGCAGCACAATCAGCCAGCAGGTATCAAAAAATGTATTTCTTTGGCACGGGCGCAGTTACTTACGCAAAGCCGTAGAGGCTTATTTTACAGTGTTGATAGAACTGATCTGGGGCAAAGAGCGCATCATGGAAGTATACCTGAACATAGCTGAGATGGGGGATGGAGTGTTTGGAGTAGAAGCAGCCAGCCAGTTATACTTTAATAAACCTGCCAAAGATGTAGGGCGTAAACAGGCGGCACTTCTGGCGGCCGTGTTGCCAAACCCAATAAAGTATAGTGCTAAGAACCCAAGTGGTTATATCCTGCGTAAACGTGGCCGCATCGCCCGCGCTATGGGCCGACTCGGTGGCACGACTTATATCAAATCTATACTCCCTGCTTATGAAGAACAGAAATAGCCTTTTTATACTTGCTGCTTTTGCTGCACCGGTTATACTTGGCAGCTGTCAGACAACAAAACCAGTGGCTACAACAACGCAGCAAACTATAACCAATACCGAAAGTATAGCCCAGGTAAAACAAGTGTTGCAGGAGCAGGCAGCCAACTGGAGCGCCGGCGACCTGGAAGGTTATATGCAGGGCTACTGGAAATCGGACTCATTGCTGTTTATTGGCAAGAGCGGCTTAACTTATGGCTGGCAACAAACCTTGGATAACTACAAACGCAGCTACCCGGATGTATCAGCAATGGGTAAACTTACTTTTGACTTGAAAGAAGTGCGGCCGCTTTCGGAAGAGAACATTTTGGTGGTAGGGAAGTGGCACCTGCAACGTGAAGAAGCCAAAGGTAATTTAGAAGGCCATTTTTCTGTTATCTTCCAACGGTTTTCTGATGGTTGGAAAATTCTAGCGGATCATTCGAGTTAAGAGCACTGTTTCGGGAAGTATAGCTATCAGTTAACAGCTTGTTCCAGATATTTCTTCAGCGTCTCCAGTACCACTGGCCAGGCCTGACTTACTGCTTCGTAATACCAATCCCAGCCAGGGCTTTGCTGATAACCTTCCTGACACAAGTATAAAGTTGTAGTGCTGTTATTTTCTTGTGTTGCTGATACCGTTAACACCATAGGGCCCAAGATGGGCTTCACTGGATTTAAGTATACCAAGTTCTCAACTATAAGCAACGCATCAGGTTGATAGGTTCTGATTGTTCCAGAGCTTATGTATCCAAAACCTTCCTTAGTAATATTCCAGGTAAGTACATAAAGGCCACCGACTTTTCTTTCTATCAGCGAACGTTCTACGCCCCACCAACCGCACAGCAACTTTTCATCTATAAAAGCAGCGATTACAGATGCCGGACTTGTCTTTATACTGATAGTTGCCTCTACCTTCCTCAAGTTAAATTTAGTTAATCAATTATAGTTACTAAATCACTTAAGATGCAGATGTCTTTACGGTGGTTACTGCCAGTTTCAGGCTCAGGAAGGAAAGTATAAAAGTAAGTGGCGTAAAGATGATCTTCTCAAAAAAGTTTATCGAAAAGAAATTACCTACGGTATTCATCAGGAAAAGTGTGAACATAGCCCATAGTGCTATTTTTAAAATATCTGCAGGTATTTTCAGTTTAAAAAGACCGGCATAAACCACTACCACTGCTATCATTACTAAGTTTAATGTAACAGAAATCGCTTCAAAGCGCAGCATTTCAGAGTAACTGTTAAGTCTGCCGCCCCACACCATTTCATAAGGTATAAGCCCTACTAATATTGCTGTATGAAACGCTACCATCAGCGATAGAATTACCAGTATACCATAAATTGCAAAAGGTTTTGAAATATACTTTAGCATGTGCTTAATATTAAGATAAAGTAGTTTCTGGTACGTTTATTTAACCGGGCAAAAACTGTTGCTAAAGATATAGAGAACTATACTTAAAATAAAAAGACCGGCAAAGTTGGTTTTACATTTCGCCGGTCTAATGCCATAGTTATACTTAAAAATTACTTATCACCCGCAGTATCTACTTCCACTTCTTTCTCTACTTCTTTCACTTCTTCCACAAAAATAAAGCCGTTGGCTGCGGCGTGTTTAGCGGCTTCGTCGGTTTCTTTTACCAGTAACATTTCTACATCTCCGCCACCTTTCTTCAGTTCGTCAACTATACCTACTACTTTACGGGTATGCTTTTCAATGTTCACGTCTCTTATGTAAATGGCCATAATACGACCCGGATGCTTTTTAACTACTTCGCTATAGATGGCTGCGTCCTGTTGTCCGCTATCGCCAATAAGTATAAAATCCAGGTGCGGGTAGGTTATGAGGATGTTCTCTATCTCTTTATACTTATGGCTCATGTGGTCGGAATGGCCAAGCTTGTTTTCATCTATACCAAAGTCGCGGAGCAGGAGTGGACCTTGCGGGATCTCATTTAATTCCAGGAAGTGGTACAACAGGTCGTAGTTGTTCCAGGGGCTGCTGCTTACGTAAAAGAACGGGTTGTTTCGTTTGCCGTTACGGCCTAGCTGTAAAGCCTTGTAAAACTGCGAAACTCCATGAAAAGGGATGCGGGTATGGGCATTATTCAGCAAAATATTTTTTCCGGATTCCAGTAAGCTGGTGGCACCGGTGCGCATAATGGTATCGTCAATATCTGAAATGATACCATACTCAGCATCGGGCGGTGGAACCAGAACATGAGCAGTGGCTTTTACTTCTTCTGTAAGTTCTAAGGGAGCATCAATCAGCTTAAGCTCTATGTCATGCCAGATGTCTTCAAGTACCAAAGGAGTTTTAGGCTCCAGGTTCAGTACAAAATAACCCTCCACGTCTGTCGTGATCTCATGAAACTGGTTATTGAAGCAAAGCTGCACCCGCGCATTAGGCACCTCATCCGACTCGAAACGGCGGTACATGTTCATCAGGTTTTCCCACAACGTATCCTGTTGTTCTGATTGGGTTATACCTTTATCCTTCAGCACCCTGCCTTTTACATAGAGCCTGTTTGGCGTACCATAGCTGCGGTAAGGTACAATTTGCAGTGGCTGCATCATGTTAAGCTTTCTTTTAAGCTTAAATGAGAGCATATCTATTTTTTCTTCTGCTTTAAGTATGGCTTTTACGCCTGTTTGCTTCAGTTTTTTCATAGTATACAAGTATCAAAAAAGCCTGCAGAAGTGGCTGCAGGCTTTTTACTGTTATTAGTTCAGCGCATTCTTTAAAGCTGTAAAATCGCTGTCAGATGCTGAGGCAGTGCTGCATCCCTGTTCCTTTGCTTTCTGCTGTATATTCTCTATACGGTTTTCAGGGTTAGGGTGTGTGCTCAAAAACTCAGGGGGTGTACCCTGTGCAGCCTCTTCATTCATTTTAATAAAGAAACCGGCAGCGCCATCGCAGGCATAATATTCTGTGCCACCCAGGTATTCTACTGAGAAATTGTCTGCTTCTGTTTCGGCGTCGCGACTGAATTTAAGACCAGCCAGTGTACCGGAAAGCTGTCCTGCAATTTCTTTTAAAGCACTTGGGTTATTACCTAGCGCAATAGAGAGCAGCAGGTTTATGCCATATTGGCGTTGCAACTGCTTTACGCTGTGGCGTTGGTCGGCATGAGCTATTTCATGGGCAATAACGCCGGCAAAATGGTCTTCGTCGTTCAGGTATTTTATAAGACCGGTAAACACATAAATGTGGCCACCTGGTGTAGCAAAGGCATTTAGCTGGCTATCGTCTTTTATAATTTTAACATCCCAGGTAAACTCTTCGCGATACTGTACTTCTCCGGAGTTAAGAACACGGTTCACGATACGGTCCATGTATGTATAAGCCTGCTGATTTGTAGCATTACGCTCCAGTAGCTTTCCTTGTGCTTTATAAGTAGAGTCCACTTCGTGGGCTACCTGGTTACCTAAGTTAACGTCATCCTCAATCGAGAAAAGTACTACATCGTTTCCGTCGCAAGAGTAAAGGGTTAATGCACTGGCAGCCGCCAGGCCGAGGGTAAGTAGAGTTCTTTTAAGTTTCATGTGTAATAAGTTTGGTATATATAGTGCAAACGCACTACAAAGTCTGTGCCTTAAAAAACGCAGAGTAAGCCCCTTTACGCATGTGGCAGTGCTACAGGTTGCAAAAAGATATAGTGAAAGCTAAATTATTAGTGCAATAAAAAAGCCCCTGAAGTTATCAGGGGCTTTCCAGTGTGTAGTATGGGTTTATTTTACGGAAGATGTACCTACCGGGTTACCGTTCGCATCAAGCTCTACAATCTCGTAGTTCAGCTTCTGTAATTCTGACATTACTTTCTTTTTATCGCCTACAACTACAATGTGCATGTTATCTACAGGCAGGTGCTTGGCAGCCAGCGCATCAATATCCTTCTTGGTTATTGTGTTTAGGATCTGCGTTTGCTTCGCCACGAAGTCTTTCTTAAGATCGTACTCAAGTATACGGCCTAAGAAACCTGCTTTCTGACCAGGAGTTTCATACTTACGCGCATCAGATTGACCAATAGAGTTCTTCATGAACTGTAGTTCAGCCTCTGTGATACCTTTGTTTTTGAAATCTGTGATCTCTTTCATGAACTCTACAACCGAAGCAGCTGTGGCATCGGCACGCACACCAGCCGAGGCCGTGAACGGACCAGCATACTTGCTGCCACCAAAGCCAGAGCGGGCACCGTAAGTATAGCCTTTGTCTTCACGCAGGTTCAGGTTGATGCGGCTGTTAAAAGCACCACCCAGGGCAAAGTTCATCAGGCCTGTTTTATAGTAATCGCCGGTTGCATCGTAAGGCATTGCCACATAACCGATACGTATCTCAGACTGGGCTGCATCCGGCTTATCTACAAAGTATAGTTTTGTCTTCGCAATAGCAGGTGCTTTTTTATCTGCAGGAATAACTACATTTTTCTTCTCCCATTTCTTCAGGAAGTCAAGTTTGCCAAGTATATCTTTCTCAGCAATATCACCCACCACAACCAAATTGGTAACAGAAGGAGAGAAGCTTGCTTTGTAGAACTGCTTCACATCATCCAGCGTGATGCTGTTTACTGTTTCAGCAGTACCGGATGTAGGGATAGCTTCGATGTGGCCTTCGCCGTAAAGCAGTTTGTAGTATACATCGTTAGCAATTGTTACTGGCTGCGTAGACTGGTTAGCTATACCTTCAAGCTGCTGCTTCTTCAAACGATCGAAATCATCCTGCGCAAACTTCGGACGGAACATACGCTCTTCTAACAGCGCAAGTGTCTTATCCAGGTTTTTCTTCAGGGACTGAACAGTTACATAGGTGTCTTCAGAACCTGAACTGATACGGATAGAGCTACCTAGTTTGTTCAGCTCGCTACTGAACTGTTCTGAAGTATAGTTTTCAGTGTCTTCGTTCAGTAACGCTGCAGTTAAAGATGCAATACCCGCTTTGCCTGGGTTAGCAGCAGAAAGTCTGTGGCCACCAGCAATTGATAACTGTAATGTTACAGTTGGTATTTCATCTGATTTAGTACCAATCACTTCCAGGCCATTCTTGAATTTGGTAGTATAGTAATTTGGTACAGTTACAGCAGTTGCCTGACCCGCTACAGGGCGCTTGGTACGGTCAAACGTATCAACTGCTTTGGTATACTTCAGGTTACCGTATTCCTGTGGCATTGCCACCGATTTGTTGGTGTCTACCGTATAGTTATCTGCTTTGGCAACCAGGTCTTTTTTACCTTTAGGCACTACGCTAAGCAATACCGCAGGCTTACCTTTGATGTACTGGTTGTAAACACGGATTACATCGGCTTTCGTAACACCTTGAATGCGACGAAGCTCTTCCTGAATATAGTTAGGGTTGTTACGGAACGTTTCGTAAGCAGCCAGCTGTGATACTTTACCACTTACACTTGCAAGGCTATTAACCAGGTTTGATTCTACAGATGCTTTGTAACGCTGTAAGTCTTCGTCAGTAACACCACGCGTTTCAAACTCAGCAATAGATTTACGAAGCATATCTTCAGCAGCTGCCAGGTTGTTGTTCGGGAATGCCATTAAAGAAATTCCAAACTCACCAGCCAGCTCAGAAGTAGAGTTAGATGCAGAGGCAGAAAGTGCTTTCTGATCTTTTACAATGTTTTTATAGAAGATTGAGTTCTTACCCTGGCCAATGATCTCAGCAAGTACATCCAGTGCAGGCTCGTCTTTGTGGCCGGCTTCAGGTGTTGGGAACGTCATACGCAGCATCGGGAAACGCACGTTATCTTCGTAAGATACATAACGGTCTTTCTCCAGTTGCGCCATCATCGGCTTCATGTCCTCCACAGCAGGGCCGGCAGGTATAGAGCCAAAGTATTTCTCAACAAGCTTTATAACTTCAGCAGGCTTCACATCGCCACCAACAGTTATAGTTGCATTGTTAGGGCCATACCAGCGCAGGAAGAAATTTTTAAGGTCGTTAACATTTACACGATTCAGGTCTTCCAGGTAACCTATAGTTGTCCAGGAATAAGGGTGACCGTACGGGTAAAGGTTTTTAGAAGTCAGTTCGTAAACTAAACCATAAGGACGGTTATCGTAGTTCTGGCCACGCTCATTCTTAACGGTTTCGCGCTGTACTTCAAATTTCTTTTGAGTTACAGCATCCAGCAAAAAGCCCATGCGGTCAGCTTCTAACCAAAGTGCAGTCTCTAATTGATTGCTTGGTACAGTCTCAAAGTAGTTAGTTCTGTCGCGGTTGGTTGTACCGTTAAGCGTACCACCTGCATCAGATACAACTTTAAAGTGTTCTTCGTCGGCTACGTTATCAGAGCCCTGGAACATCATGTGCTCAAAAAAGTGAGCGAAACCAGATTTGCCTACTTCTTCGCGGGCAGAACCTACGTGATACGTTACATCCACGTGCACAACAGGGTCAGAGTGATCTTCGTGAACAATGAGAGTAAGCCCGTTGGCAAGTTTATATTTTTCGTAAGGAATAACCAGCTCGTCGCCTTTTTTGGTTACTTTCTCTACCTGTTTAGTTTGTGCATCGGCAGCGCCTACCACGCTGGCTGTAAGTACGATGCTCAAGCCAATTTTTTGCAGCATAAGATTTAGATTAGTTTGGTTAGTTTTGCTTTGACTAATATAAGTATAGCAGGTTTAATATCCTGTGTTAATTTATACCAACTCTTATTTTGTATCGACCAAAACTTGTTTGGCAAACATAACAGATACTGTCAGCGTCAGCAGCGATATGATCAGCATGGCAGTTGTCAGCAAAAAAGCCATGCCGGCTGTCTCGGTAGTTAAAGCATCGCCGCTTTCCTGCACCATATTAAGTAAGCGAATAAAGTAGGTGCCGGCACGCCACCCCAAAAGTATAGTTAATAAACCGGCCTCTCCGGCGCCAACTATAAATGCCCATCGTTTACCGCGTTTCAAAAAATGGCCTGCCGTAAGGGCTATAAATCCGCCTATACCTCCTGTTATTAAAGCTGTGTTGGCCTGCTCGCCAGCTATGTCCACGGCTACAGCGCCACACCCTATCAGAAATGCGCCGTAAAAAGCGTACAGGTACGAGATATTTTTATGCATACAAGTATAGTTTAAGGTTAGTGTCTGCAAAATAGCAGGTGATTCTGAAAGTATAGCAAAAAGTATAGATAACTGCCGGAATAACCTACAACTTTTAAGTATAAGTATAGTATGAAGTGCAGGTAATTAACTACAGATGGCAAGAAAGAACGAGATACATGAATTACATGGTGATCCGGCGAAGTCGGCGGAGGTTGCCGGGCTAAGGTATACGTCAGATGAAAAACCCGGCTATACTCGTAAGAAAGCTGGCAAAGGTTACCAGTACCTGGACACAAAAGGAGAGCGCGTAACGGATGAGAAAGTCCTCGAAAGAATAAATAAACTGGTTATTCCACCCGCCTGGACAGAAGTATGGATCAGCCCAAGTGCAAAGGGCCACCTGCAGGCTACCGGGCGAGATACTAAAGGACGCAAACAATACATTTACCACCCTGACTGGAACAAGGCCCGCAACCTGACCAAGTTCGGAAGAATGCTGTCTTTTGGAAAGGCTTTGCCGAAGCTCCGTGAACAGATCGAAAAAGACATCAATTCCAAACACCTGGACCGCAGAAAAGTAACCGCATTGGTGCTTTCTATTATGGATAATGCCATGATCAGGATCGGTAACCGGCAATATGCCAAGTCAAACGATTCTTACGGATTAACTACGATGCGTGACCGGCATGTGAAAATTAACGGCAGCCAGGTAAAATTTACGTTTCGGGGTAAGAAAGGAGTAGAGCATGACATCGACCTGAAAGATAGACGATTGGCACAGCTGATCAAGAAATGCAAAGATATACCCGGCTACGATCTGTTTCAGTATTACGACGAGAATGGCGAGCGGCAGGTACTTGAATCAGGAGACGTGAACGAATACTTGCGTGAAGCCACAGCACAGCCGTTTACTGCAAAGGATTTCAGAACCTGGGGAGGCTCCGTTAGAATGGTAAAGTGCCTCGAAAATGTACTGGAGGAGAACCCTGAGATGGAAAAAGAGAAATGCATTAAAGAAGCCGTTAAAGATGTTGCCAAAGGGTTGGGTAATACCCCAAGTGTTTGCAGCAAATATTACATTCATCCGGAAGTGGTAAACTTGTTCAGAGAAGATAAGCTGCTGAACTACCTTCGTACCCATGATGCCACAAAATCAAAAAATGAGTACCTCTCCGGCACCGAAGAATTGGTGTTAAAGATGCTTCAGAAAGCGGGTTGAGAATTACAAATTACTTTAAGCAACTATAGTTTGAGTGGAATAACTCGTTATTTAGAACTCTAGACTCAGAACTCTTATTAGTTTCCTTCGCGGTCGTAGGCGTGTACTCTTACATCGCGGGTAGTGCGGTTCCTGGCTTCTGTGCCCAGGTTCAGGATGGTGCCTCGTTCTGTGTCGTATACTTCTGTCATTTTGCGTCTGCCTGCTACATCAGAATTGTCAGTTATGGCATCTTCGCCTAAACCTCCATAAATCTTCACAGGTATACTTTTCTTTACAGTACCTTCTACAACAAATGTATCATCGGCAGCCAGACCATGAAGTATAAGTAACTCGGTTTCGGAAGTATAAAAGTTGCGATGATAGATTTGATAAGCAGGGGCTTGAGGGGAAGCAGGTCTTGTAACAGTAACTTCTACTCTTTTATCGTCTAGTCTGTTGATTTTGAATTCCTCCTGCATATCAGAGCCAGCTATAGTTACTTCTTCTGCCAGCAGCTTATACATTTCTTCAGCGGCATCCGGTAACAAATCTCTCCGGCTTTTCAGTTTATCAGTTATCTCTTTGCCAACAAGTTTATAAACCGGAGGTGGCAATTGTAGCACAGCACGTTCAATCACCTCATCTGATAAAGCGGTTTGCATTTGTTTAGCTATCTGCTTCCAGTCAGCGGCAGTAAGTTCATTGAGTAAGCGCTCATCTATAAACCTGGCATTTATCATCAGTGCTTTTACATCGGAAAACTCATTGTTAAAAGTTTGTAGTTTGCGTGCCATAAATCGGCTGGTGGCTATAAACGGAACTACCCCGTCATCCATTTTCAGGAACACCTGATCGCGATCTTTCGGAATCGGCTCAAAGTACGTTTCGGTTCCTTGTTTAACTATAGCCCAATCCCACTGACCTTTATGGCGGTCCCAGTCTCCTAAAAAAACATCGAGCAACCGGGCCCGAGCGAAAGCTTTTTGGTTAAAATGGTGAGTGTTGGTGTTGTATCTTAAATTTAAAGCATCATCTGAGCTGTTAAAATCTAGGACATTAGCCATGGTTGGTTTTCTGTCTGCTGTAGATTTATACTTTTCTTCAAGTATAAAAACTTTGCCTTGTGCCAGCTTGCTGTATTCCCCTAAACTGGTATCGGTTTTAGCTACATAGTATAAAGTCGGATTGGTATGATAAACACCAACAGCCTCAGCAAGTATAGGGACAACCAGCGCGCCATACGGATTGGATGCCGAGGTCTGGTCGCGGAGCACATTGGTAACAAATGTTGGCTTCCAAAAGTCATACAGCACATGTACCGGATCTTTATCAAGGGATCTTAAGGCATACCGCCTGCCAAGAGAATCTTCGAGCTCAAAACTGGTGGTCTGGAAGCCGCCACCTTTCTCTGTTAAGTATAAGCCGCCGTTTAGTTGCTGCATGTTAAACACGGGCACCTTTACAGGCTCTGCCCATACCTGCCGATAATGGTCTCCCCAGAATAAGCGGTGCAACCAGCCGGAAGTATAATGCCTGCCGGCTGTTACCCATACGCTATCAGCTGGGGCAGCTTTTTTAATATGTGCATCTTCCTGGAAAAAGTCTTCATCGGCACAACTGCTCAGCGTTGTGCCGAGCAGGAGCAGGAGTGCCAAGTGCCTTAACCGGAAGTGCATTTACAGCTTAATTGAGATGCCCTTTGTAGTAATTTATCAGGTTTGCCGTGGAAGAATCATGGTCTGCTGTTTTGTTGCTAAGCAATTCCTTTTCTATACTTGTGGCTAGCTGCTTGCCAAGTTCCACTCCCCACTGATCGAAACTATAAATGTTCCAGATTACCCCTTGTACAAAGGTTTTATGCTCGTACATTGCCAGTAAGCTACCCAGGTTGTAAGGCGTAAGCTGGCGAAGCATAATAGAAGTAGTTGGTTTATTGCCTTCAAAAAGTTTGTGTGGCAGCAACGTTTTCAGTTCATCGGCAGCCATGTTTTTCTGTTCCAGTTCCTGGCGTACTTCCTCCTGATTTTTACCGCGCATAAGTGCTTCTGTCTGGGCAAAGTAGTTAGAAAGTAAGAGCGGCTGGTGTTCCCCGATAGGGTTATTGCTCACGGCAGCTGCTATAAAGTCGCAAGGTATAAGTATAGTGCCCTGGTGGATGAGCTGGAAGAAAGAATGCTGACTGTTGGTGCCTGCCGCTCCCCATATTACCGGCTGCGTCTGGTATGTTACAGGATTGCCGTTGCGGTCTGTACTTTTGCCGTTGCTTTCCATCAGCAGCTGCTGCAGGAACTCCGGCAGCAGGCGCATGTACTGGTCATACGGAAGTATAGCATGTGACTGGCAGTTAAAGAAATTGGCATACCAGATACTAAGCAGTGCCATCAGCACAGGTACATTTTGTTTTAAAGGCGCCTCCCGGAAATGCTTATCCATTGCTTCGGCCCCGCGCAGCAGTTCTTCAAACCTGTTATACCCCAAAGCACATGCAATAGATAAACCAATGGCTGACCACAGCGAGAAACGACCGCCTACCCAATCCCAGAAGCGAAAGATATTTTCAGGGGCAATTCCAAATTTCTCAACTTCAGCAGTGTTGGTAGATAAAGCCACAAAGTGCTTACTTACATGTGCCTGCTCTTTGGCATGCTCCAGGAACCAGTTGCGGGCAGTATGGGCGTTGGTAATAGTCTCTTTGGTAGTGAACGTCTTAGAAGCGATTATGAACAGGGTAGTTTCCGGATCCAGTTTTTTCAGCACCTCTGCAGCATCAGTACCATCTACGTTCGATATGAAGTGCACTTCCAGGTTTGGGTGCTGGTAGCTTTTAAGCGCTTCGCAAACCATTTGCGGGCCCAGGTGAGAGCCGCCTATACCTATATTTACTATATGGCGGAAAGATTTACCAGTATAACCAGTTAGCGTACCGTTATGGATGCTGTCGCAGAAAACCTGCATTTGCTGCTGCACGGCACGCACTTCTTTCAATATATCTTCCCCGTCTACCTGTAACTCCCTATCAGTAAAGTTTCGCAGTGCAGTGTGCAGTACAGCACGATCTTCTGTCACATTTATCTTCTCACCCCTGAACATACTTTCTATGGCAGCGGGGACTTCCATTTCTTCGGCCAGTTTTACCAGCAGATCAATTGTTTCTTCTGTGATGCGGTTCTTCGAAAGGTCAAACAAAAACTCTTCGAACTGAAGCGAAAGTTTTTCAAACCGTTGTGGATCTGAAGCAAACAGACTACGCAGGTGCTGGGGCTGCAAATCAGTATAGTGTGCCTGCAGTTGCTGCCAGGCCTCTGTTGATGTGGGCGAGTAATTTTTTAGCATATGTGCCTTTGTATAGGTATGGTTGCTGTCTGCGCTCAACTACTCTTTTTTACAACTATAGGTTGCGGCAGTCAGGGCATGATTATGTTATGAATCAGGCTTAAGGTTTACCCTTAGAGCTAACTACCGTATGTATAAATGAGTTAATGAGCCAGGTGAGATGCCTGTCAATTGTTCTATAAATTTAAATTAGCATGAAAGACCCTAATAAAAGCAGTCAGCAGGACAAAGATAGAAAAAAGCCTATACTACGCGAAGATGATGGGAAACGATTACCGCCCCAGCCTAGTGCGTACGGAGTAGGAAGCGCCCATCGTAATGCAAGACCGGAACAGGAGCCGGATATGCCGCCGCATGAAAGAACAGAAGGTATTCCTTAATCTATATACTTGAAAAACAGCTTTCCTGAGTATAAGCCTGCACTATGTCTATGGACCAGAAATTTCCTTTTTATACGTTGGAAATGCAGGGCGTACTGGACAAGCTACAGACAAAGCTGGACGGATTATCAGATCAGGAAGCTGCTGAGCGCCGGAAATTATATGGCTACAACGAACTTACGGATAAGGAAGGGGTTAGCCCGGTTTATATTTTCCTGAAGCAGTTCGCAGATTTCCTGATCCTGATATTGTTGATTGCTGCTGGTGTGGCCTGGTATGCCGGGCAACGCGTGGATGTTTATGTAATACTGGGAGTAATCTTCTTTAATGCTATACTTGGTTTTCTGCAGGAGTACCGCGCCGAAAAAGCCATACTTGCCCTGAAGCAGATGATTAAGCAACAGGCTATGGTTATCCGGAATTGTAACACGCATCCTGTTGCGGCCCGTGAACTGGTACCTGGCGATATTATAGTGCTGGAAGAAGGGGACAGTATACCTGCCGATGCCCGCCTCCTTTCTCTCAAGAACCTGCAGACAATAGAAGCATCGCTTACCGGTGAGTCACTTCCGGCAGAAAAACAGCTAACGCCTTTACCTTTAAATACCCTTTTAGGAGATTGCAGCAACATGCTCTGGAAAGGCACTTATGTGGCGCGAGGTACAGCTACTGCCGTTGTAACAGCTACAGGTTCCAATACTGAATTAGGTAAAATATCAGGTTCTCTCAGCAGTATAAAAAAAACCAGTACCAACTTCAGGAAAAAGACAGAGCGACTAGCCAAGCAAATGGCCACCATAGCAATCTTTGCCTCTGTTGTTGTTTTTCTTATCGGTTACTTTGTGCGGGGATATGCATTCGACGAAGTTTTACTGATCACAGTAGCATCCCTGGTCTCTGCTATACCGGAAGGCATGCCGGCCGTTATCTCAATTGTACTGGCGATAGGAGCTAAACGCATGGCCGATCAGCAAGCCATCATCCGTGAGTTTACAGCCACCGAAATGTTAGGTTCTGTTTCGGTTATTCTTACAGATAAGACCGGTACACTCACACAAAGCATCCTTACTGTTAAAAGAATATACCTGGGAGATGGATCAGAATATGAGGTAACTGGTAGTGGCTATGTTCCGGAAGGCGAAATCAGAAAACAGGGCAACGTTGTTGTGCCGGCAGATGACGTGGTGCTAAGTAAACTGCTTTTCATTGCCAGGGTCTGTAATAATGCCCGCCTTCACAATTCAACTGCTGTACAACAGAACTGTGCTTCTCCGGAAGTATCCGGTGACCCAACCGAGATAGCTTTACTTATACTTGCCAAAAAAGCTGGGGCAGATAATTATTTGTCTCTGGTTCAGTTAGATGATCTACCATTTAATTCTGATCAGAAATTTAGGGCAACAGCTGTAACACTTAATAACAAACATGAACTACTGTCGGTAGGTGCACCTGAAAAAATACTGGACCTCTCTACCCATATACTTACACCGGATGGAGCTATACTTTTAAGCCATGAAGTAAAGCAGCAGATAAAAGACAGGATGAATGCCTGGGGCGATGAAGCCATACGTATTCTTGCACTTGCTTACAAACCTATAGAACCTCTGGATGGTGAACTTACTGCGGAAGATGTACAGGACCTGGTATGGGTAGGAATAACCGGAATAACGGATCCGCCAAGGGAAGGTGTGCAGGAAGCAGTGGCAGCCTGTAAATCGGCAGGCATACGGGTAATGATGGTAACCGGTGATTATAAAAAGACAGGTGCAGCCATTGCCCGCGAAGTAGGTATCCTGCATAAACATCTTCCTGAAAATAATTACCCTGAAGCAGTACAGGAAGATGATCTTGCTGTAGACGATAATTGTTTTGAAAAACTGGTAAATAATGTAGCTGTTTTTGCGAGGGTGAGTCCGGGTACTAAACTGCGGATTGCAGAACATTTACAGAAACAGGGGCACCTGGTGGCAATGACTGGTGATGGCGTAAATGATGCACCAGCTTTAAAACGAGCTGATGTAGGCATTGCTATGGGTATAAGAGGAACGGATGTTGCCAAAGATGCTGCCCAGATCGTTTTATCAGATGATAATTTTGCTACTATAGTCCGGGCCATCCGCGAAGGCAGAATTGTATTTCAGAATGTGCGGCAATCCAGTTTTTTTCTACTCACTACCAACTTTGCCGATGTATCTGTTTTTATAGTTGCCATTGCTATTGGCTGGCCTTTTCCGCTTACTGCTACGCAAATCCTCTGGGTCAACCTGATAACGGATGGTGTAATGGAACTGGGGCTAGCTGCCGAACGTGGGCATGGCAATATTATGGCGCAGAAACCTGTTCCGCGAGATGCCAACATACTGGATAAATCTATAATACCTTACCTGTTGCTGATGAGCAGTATCATGCTGGTACTTGCTTTAAGTGTTTTTGCCTATTATCTCCCTCAGGATATTGCCTTAGCACGCACAGGAGCTTTTATTGTAATTGCTATGACGCAGGTTTTTAATGCCTTTAACATGCGTTCGCTGGAGCGTTCTTTATTTGAGATCGGGTTCTTTACAAACAAGTATGTAAACCTGTCTTTTATCGTATCCGTGGCATTGCAACTGGTTGTTATTTATTCCTCATTCCTGAACGATATCTTCCGCTTCGAAAAAATGCCACTAACAGATTTGATAGTTCTTTTTATACTTTGCTCTTCTGTAGTCTGGGTAGCAGAAATTTACAAGTACCTGAGCTTTTACAGAGGTAAGGCCGCTAAACAAAAAGTTATACTTCCAGCCTGAAAAGCAAATTTGGAATAGTGTGGTAACAGGTTTATACTTACTTCGTACAGCCATGCATTACCAGTAACTACTAGTATAAGTATAATTTTAATTCAAGCCATATACATTGTGAAAGACAAACCTATTGCGAAGACAGAAGCGAATAAACTACCATCAGCATTACATGCTATGCCACAATTGCTGAAAGGTAAAAAGCCTGCTGTTTTCCTGGATTATGATGGCTGTCTTACGCCGATCGTGCCACGCCCGGAGCAGGCTAAACTTAGTGATCAGATGCGGGATACGTTGCAGAGGCTCTCAGCTCTCTGTTTTGTCGCTGTGGTAAGTGGCCGCGACAGAGCTAATGTGGAGCAGTTAGTGCAACTAAATGAATTATACTTTGCAGGCTCTCATGGCTTTGATATAACCGGACCAGATAATATGCAGACTGAGCCCGGTGGGGCCAAAGAAGCTTTACCGGCTTTAGATGCAGCCCAACAGGAACTGCAGCATAAGTTACAACAGGTAGATGGCGTACTGGTGGAGCGTAAACGCTATGCCATAGCCGTGCATTTCCGGAATGTGCCCGATGAGCAGGTTGACCATGTAAAGCAGGTTACAGAAGATATCATCCACCAGAATCCGCTGCTAAAGAAAGGACTTGGCAAAAAGATCATCGAGCTCAAACCAAACCTGGACTGGCATAAAGGTAAGGCTGTACTCTGGCTGCTAAAAGAGCTGAAACTGGATACACCAGAAATCTTACCTGTCTATATTGGAGATGATATTACAGACGAAGATGCCTTTGCAGCCCTACAGGGTAATGGAGTAGGTATACTGGTTGGCGAACACGATGATCTGACTGCCGCTACCTATAGGCTTGAAGATGTAGATGAAGTTCAGGTTTTCCTGGAAAAGATGATTAAGGAGTTAGAAAGTCAGAAAGTTTAGGAGTTAGTGAGTTAAAGAGTTAACAACTATTACCTTATGACAAAATAAGCCTGTCGCTACTTGAAGTGACAGGCTTATTTTGTTTATACCTGAATTTAAAGCTAAACTCTCTAATTCATAATCTCTTCAACTTCTAAACTAGTCAAAGACTATAACTTTGTCTTTGTGCTTGCTGCGCATGTGGTTTCGGATGATCTGCTGTATGTCTTTGTTGTCGTTGTAGCGGGTAATAGCAGTTTTAAAATCTTCCAGCGTTGAGGCAGAGAAAGTCTCGTCTACAAAGCCGAATCCAAGGTATGTACCGTGCTCTACTACCACCACTGTCTTTTCGCCCGGCTCACGTCCTTTGCTAAGAATAACAAAGCTGTTGTGCTCATAGGTAATCGAATCTATAGCAGCATTAACGCGCATATTATAGGTTTCTGGTCCTTCTTTGCCAATGCAGGCGCCGTTGCACTGGTGCACCTGGTAATCAAAACAGGCACCTGCGGTTTTATACAGATCACACAGCTTCTGGCACAGGTTATACTTGCTCACTTTATGAAACAGAAAACCTTTGGCCTTGTAGTGGTTCGATAGTGCAATAAGCGGCGTCATGCTTACATTATCCGCTTTATTTATACTTCCATAAGTCAGGCGTTTATATCCTTTCTCGTCTTCGTAAACAAAGATGCCGGTATTAAACACACTTCGCCGCTGCTGTCGGTTATAATGCGGTTTCATCCGCTTTATCTCCGCCGACTCATACAACAAAGCGACCAGTTCATTACCCATTAATTCATAGGTGATATCGGCAATGTTGTTTTTAAAATCCAAAGACTTCCTACTCTTATAATCAATATTGAAGTGCTGAATAATGCGCTTTTTGATGTTGATGCTTTTGCCTACATAGATCACCTCACCAGCTTCGTTGTGGAAGTAATAAACACCCGGTACCATTGGCAAAGCATCTACCTGTTCTTTACTAATGTTTGGCGGCAGTAACGATGTTTTGATCTCCTGCTTCAGTACCTGCGAAGTATGTTCGGCAGCCATGTTCATGTTGCCATCCACCACCGGACGGTTGATCTTGATCAGCTTATCGAAAAGTATAGCTGTCGCTTCGGCATCACCAATCGCGCGGTGTCGTTGCTTCAGGTCTATATCTATACTTTTGCAGAGCTTGCCTAAACTATAAGAGGGCAAACCTGGAATAAGTGCACGGCTCAGACGCACGGTACACAAGGTTTTGCGCTGGAAAGTATAGCCCAGGTCAGCAAATTCTTTTTTAATGAAAGAGTAATCGAAGCGTACATTATGGGCCACGAAGATCTTGCCCTCGGTAAACTCTACAATCTCTTTGGCTACTTCATAAAACTTAGGCGCGTCCTGCACCATCTCGTCCGAAATACCGGTAAGCTGCGTTATGAAATAGGGGATAGGGCGCTGCGGGTTTATGAGCGTGTTATACTTGTCCACGATCTTCTGACCGTCATGTATAAAGATTGCGATCTCCGTAATTTTGTCCTGAGCAGGCTGTCCGCCTGTTGTCTCAATGTCAATGATTGCGTACAAATGACTCGGATTTAGGTCTGTTTCTGTAGTAGCGCAGGCAGGTGCCGGCAGCTCTTCTCTTAAACCAATATTTTTAGTAATCCGTTTCAATTTGGTATTCGAACTATAAAGTCTGCAAATCTGTTTAGCAAGTGTGGGAAGTATAACTTTGTCAGGCTGCTTTGTTCTCATCATCGTTCCGCTTGCCACGGCCCAGTCCATTCCATATTTCCTGCAGCCAGTTCGTTACTTTCCGGTGCCGTTTAGGTGCTACATCATCAATATCTGCCAGCAAGAACCCAATCGGTTTTAGCGGCTCATATACATCAAACATCACTTTAAGCATGGCAATAAACGGAATAGATAAGATCATACCGGCAGCACCCCAGATCTCTCCGCCAATAAGTAAGGCAACTATAGCCGCAAAAGGATTTATACTTACTTTGGATCCGACAATATAGGGGGTTATAAAATTACCTTCCAGGAATTGCACAAAAGCAAATACTAACACTACTAACACAGCATCAATTAAATGGCCGGTGGTGGCAAGGGTAAACAACGCGGGTAGCAGTGCCCCGATCATGATCCCGATATAGGGAATGATGGTAAGTATAGAAGCAAAGATTCCGAAGAAGATAGCATATTTCACCCCAAGTATAAGCAGGCCGGCCGAGTTCAGTAATGATACGATCACGATCACGATCATCAGCCCGGAAATGTAACTCTGCACCACGCTTTGTATGTTGGACACCGTCTGCATCATGCTGCTGCGGCGGTCTTTGGCAACAAACTGGAACATGAACTGCTGCAGGTGGTCGCGGTAATATAAAAGGCAGAAAACAAAGATCGGAACCAGTGTAAATGCAGCAATGGCACCGGTAGTAATAGAAATTGTGTTCCCTAAAAAAGTGGTGGCAATATCCTGTAAGCTTCCTACGGCATTGCGCACCAGCTCGCTTTTACCGGAAGGTATGATCCCGAATTTTTTAAACAGGAACAGCTGTACCTTATCTACTAGGTTACCAATGTTATCGCCTATTGTGTCTAGTTCTGATGTTAAGCTGAGTAACTGCACAGACAAAAACCAGATCACAAGCGCAAGTATGACCACGATCAGGACGATGCTTAAAAGTATAGCCAACGGCCTTGGTATCCTGAACTTATATTCCATGTCCCGGATTAGGGGCAACAGTAGCAGGGCAAACAGCATGGCAAACGCAAGCGGCACCAGCACCGACTGAAACATCTGTAACAGCCAGATCAGCAGGATGATACCAAGTATAATAACAGTATACTTAAAATATACAGGCAGTTTTATTTCCATTCAGTAGAACATGTAGCTGTTACAAGCTTGTTTGTGTTTAAGTCAGGCTATTCCTTTGGCTCCTAATATACAAAATTTAGTATATATTTATGCTAAAAAAATTAGCTTATTGTATCAGTAAAATATCTTTTGTTTTGTGAACTGTAAGTGATTTTTTATAGTTGTATATCCTATAGGATAAGCAGTAGCTACTTGTAATAAGAATTAAAAACTAAAAAAATTAGTAAATATTTTTTGTTACTTTGTGGTTGAGGAGCGCAGCGGAACTAATATTGCATGTTGTCTCTTATATTTCCTATATTTCCGAGTAATTCCACCGAATCAAATACACTTACGCTTACAGAATGGCAGAGTTAGAGCACAATTATAACGAAGACAGCATTCGCTCGCTGGAGCCGCGCGAGCACATCAGGTTACGCCCTGGTATGTACATCGGCAAGCTTGGAGACGGTTCTTCGGCCGATGACGGTATTTACATTTTGGTGAAAGAGGTAATCGACAACTCCATCGACGAACACGTGATGGGCTTCGGTAAAACCATCGACATCAAGATCTCAGACCACAAGGTACAGGTGCGCGACTATGGCCGTGGTATTCCGCTGGGTAAAGTGATCGACTGCGTGAGCAAGATCAACACCGGTGGTAAGTATGACAGCAAGGCTTTCCAGAAATCAGTGGGTCTGAACGGTGTGGGTACAAAAGCGGTAAACGCATTGTCAAGCCACTTCCGCATTCAGTCGGTTCGTGATGGTCAGATGAAAGCAGCTGAGTTTGAGCGTGGCGTTTTAACAAACGATCTGCCACTGGAGCAGACTTCTCAGCGCAACGGTACCCTTACTACGTTCACGCCGGACGATACCATCTTCAAGAACTACCAGTTTAACCTAGAGTACCTGGAGAACCAGATCTGGAACTATGTATACCTGAACGCTGGCTTAACTATAAACTTCAACGGCAAAAAGTTCTACTCAGAAAATGGTCTCCTGGACCTGCTGCGTAACAAAGCCGATGAAGAAACTATGCGCTACCCGATCATCCACCTGAAAGGGCCGGATATTGAATTGGCGCTAACACACGGCAATGACTACGGTGAAGAATACTATAGCTTTGTGAACGGCCAGTATACTACTATGGGTGGTACACACCTTGCTGCTTTCCGTGAGGCGGTGGTTAAAACGGTGCGCGATTTCTTTAAGAAGGACTACGATGCTGCGGATATCCGAGGCTCTATTATAGGTGCTGTATCGCTCCGTGTACAGGAGCCGGTGTTCGAATCACAGACGAAGACAAAGCTTGGTTCTATCGAAATGGGACCAGATGGTCCTGCAGTTCGTGCCTATATCAACGATTTTGTTAAAGAGGCCCTTGATAACTACCTGCACAAGAACCCGGCTACTGCAGAAGCCCTGAAGAAACGAATTGAGCAGAGTGAGCGCGAGCGCAAGGACATGGCCGGTGTTAAAAAGCTGGCGAACCAGCGTGCTAAAAAAGCGAACCTGCACAACCGCAAACTGCGCGATTGCCGCCTGCACTTCAACGAAGACAAGCACGAGAATTCACTGCTGTCTACGCTCTTTATAACAGAGGGTGACTCTGCAAGTGGTTCTATTACCAAGTCCCGTAACGTGGACACGGAAGCTGTATTCAGTTTAAGAGGTAAGCCATTGAACTGCTTCGGCATGAAGAAGAAAATCGTTTACGAAAACGAGGAGCTTAACCTGCTGCAGCACGCCTTGAACATTGAAGAAGGATTGGATGGGCTGCGTTACAACCGCGTGGTAATCGCAACTGATGCCGACGTGGATGGTATGCACATTCGTTTGCTGCTGCTTACGTTCTTCCTGCAGTTCTTCCCGGACCTGGTGCGTAACGGTCACGTGTTTATACTTGAAACGCCGCTGTTCCGTGTTCGCAACAAGAAAGAAACGATCTACTGCTACAACGAAACCGAAAAGCAGGAAGCAATACAGAAGCTGGGCAAACGCCCTGAAATTACCCGATTCAAAGGGCTTGGAGAGATCTCTCCGGATGAGTTTGGCAAGTTCATTGGCGATAACATCAAACTGAAGCCGGTGATTTTGCAGAAGGATACTACGATCCAGAAAATGCTGAACTACTACATGGGCAAGAACACGCCGGAGCGTCAGCAGTTCATCATCGAGAATTTGAAGATTGAGAAAGACATAGTTGAAGAAATTTATGCATAACGACGATATAAACGAAGAATTGCACAGCCACGAAGAAGAGGAGTTGGAAGTTGCGTTTACAGATGGCGAAGAAGAAGTCATCCATAATGTAACGCCTGTTTCTGGTCTATATGAAAACTGGTTCTTAGATTATGCTTCTTATGTAATTCTGGAGCGTGCAGTGCCAGCTATCGAAGACGGCTTAAAGCCGGTGCAGCGCCGTATCCTGCACGCCATGAAAGAAATGGACGATGGTCGCTTTAACAAGGTGGCTAACGTGATAGGTCAAACCATGCAGTACCACCCGCACGGCGATGCCTCTATTGGCGACGCGATGGTGAACCTGGGGCAAAAAGACCTTCTGATTGAAACACAGGGTAACTGGGGCGATGTACGTACCGGCGACAGTGCAGCGGCACCACGTTATATCGAAGCGCGCCTTTCCAAGTTTGCTTTGGATGTGGTATTTAATCCGCAGACAACGCTTTGGCAGCTAAGCTATGATGGCCGTAAAAATGAGCCGGTAACATTGCCTGTTAAATTCCCGCTACTGCTTGCACAGGGCGTAGAAGGTATAGCCGTAGGTCTTTCTACGAAGATCATGCCGCACAACTTTAAGGAGCTGATCAAAGGTTCTATTGATGTGCTGAAAGGGCGTAGCACTACATTGCTGCCTGACTTCCCGAACGGAGGTATGGTAGATGTTACCAACTATAACAATGGTATGCGCGGTGGCAAGATACGTGTGCGTGCAACCATTGAAAAGGTTGATAAGACCATGCTCATCATTCGTGATGTGCCTTATGGTGTGACCACGACTGGCCTGATGGAATCGATCGTGAAAGCGAGCGAGAACAACAAGATCAAGATCAAGAAGGTGATTGATAACACAGCTGCTGATGTAGAGATACAGGTGCAGTTGCCACCAGGTGTGTCGCCTGACCTGACGATGGACGCGCTTTACGCTTTCACGGATTGCGAAGTGTCTATCTCTCCAAACACCTGCGTGATTATTGACGATAAGCCGCACTTCCTGAGTGTGGATGAGTTGCTCCGTATTTCTACTTTTAAAACGGTAGACCTGCTGAAACGTGAACTGGAGATTCGAAAAGGTGAGCTTGAAGACAAGTGGCACTATTCATCTCTGGAAAAGATATTTATCGAGAACCGTATTTACCGCGACATCGAAGAATGCGAAACCTGGGAAGCAGTTCTTCAGGCGATTGATAAAGGACTTGATCCGTTCAAAAAGCTTCTTCGTCGTGAGGTAACCGAGGAGGATATCATTCGCCTGACGGAGATCAAGATCAAGCGTATCTCTAAGTTTGACTCTTTCAAAGCGGATGAATATATCAACAAGCTGGAAGAGGAAATGGCTGAAGTGGATGATAACCTGGCGAACCTGATCCGCTACTCGATTGCTTACTTTGAAGGCTTGCTGAAGAAGTATGGCCAGGGCCGTGACCGTAAAACACAGGTTAAAACCTTTGATGTGATTACGGCGCAGAAAGTAGCCATCGCTAACCAGAAGCTTTACATGAATGCCAAAGACGGCTTTATCGGAACCAGCCTGCGCAAAGATGAATTCGTGTGCGACTGCTCTGATATGGACGACATCATCGTGTTTCGTAAGGACGGTAAATTTACGGTAACCAAAGTCGCTGATAAAACTTTCGTTGGTAAGGACATTATTATGGCTGGCGTTTACAACAAGAACGACGAGCACATGGTCTACAACATGATCTACGTGGATGGCAAGTCCGGTATTTCGTTTGCGAAACGCTTTGCCGTGAAGTCTATCACTAGAGATAAGGAGTACGACCTGACAAAAGGAGAGAAGGGCTCGAAGGTGCATTACCTGACAGCTAACCCGAACTCTGAATCTGAAGTGGTAAGTATAACGCTGGCACCACAATCAACAGCACGTATTAAGCAGTTTGATTTCGACTTTGCTGAACTGATGATTAAAGGCAAAGGCTCAAACGGTAACATCGTAACGAAGTACCCGATCAAGAAAGTGGTGCAGAAGAGCCTCGGCGATTCTACGCTGGGTGGTCGTGAGATTTTCTACGACGAAGTGATCGGCCGACTGAACACCGAAGGCCGTGGTCGTTACCTGGGTTCATTCAATACAGAGGATACGATACTGGTAATTTACGAAGACGGTACTTATGAGCAGACTACTTTTGACCTGAGCAACCACTATACAGTTGAAAAGATCAAGGTGCTGCAGAAGTTCGATCCGGAACTTGTGGTGTCAACTATATATTATGAAGGGGACAATAAAACCTACTATGTGAAGCGTTTCAGAATAGAGACTTCTACGGTAGGTAAGAAATTCACCTTTATTTCAGAAAGCAAGAACTCCAGGCTGGAAGCTGTTTCCACTCACCCTGAGCCGTTGGCTGAGATCAAATTCAAGCGTAGCCTGCGTGGCGACAAGGAATCTGAGAAAATCCTGTTAAGCGAATTTATTGATGTAAAAGGCTGGAAGGCCATGGGTAATAAGCTCAATTACTTCAAGATTTTTGATGTGACAGTGCCGAAGCAGGAAGTGGTAGAGTATGAGGAAGACAAGCCGAAAGCAAAGAAAGCTGCTGCTAAGCGTGAACCGGTTACGCTTCCATCTGAGCTGAAAGAGTTGGCTGAGGAAGCTGCCCGTGCAAGCGGAACTCAACCTGATGCGCTGATTGCCGTAGAAGAAAACGTACAAGAAAATAGTGCAAAAAAAGCTATTAAGGAAAAGAAACAGTTAAACCTGTTCTAATCTAAGTCCAATTTTGCTAATTCTTGTTTCATAATTCTCCTACTAAACTAATTATGAAGCGACAACTCCAGGTTTGGATGTTTTTGTTGATGCTGGGCCTAGCAGGTGCACCAGTGTGTGTGATTGCTGGTTCCGGAGCAGGTACAGAACAACTGCTGAAGAAGGCTGAAGAACTAATGCTTAATTACCGCGACAGCGAAGCACTTGCTATGTATGAGGAAGTGCTTCAGGCTGCTCCGGATAACTATACAGCTCTCTGTAAAGCAAGCTTGCTAAATTGCAGGATAGGCGAACGTGTTACGGATGATGGCACCAAGATAGCTTTTTATGTGAAAGCTAAGGAATATGCCAGCAGAGCTTACGAGCTGAACCCAAATGATTCTGAAGCTAATTATGCTATGGCTCTTTCTTTGGGTGCAATGGCAATGGTTTCAGGTCCGAAACAGCGCTTGGCAGGTATAAACCAGATGAAGTCGTTCCTGGATGCAGCACTGGCAAGTAATAACAAACATGCCGGAGCCTGGCATTTATTGGGACGTTGGTATTTTAAAATGGCTAATCTTAATTTTGCAGAATCTGCTGCTTCGAAGATGTTTTTCGGAGGAGTATGTGGTGAAGCAACAAATGAAGAGGCAGCTACAGCTATACAAACAGCCATAAAGTATAACCCAATGAACATCCAGTATTATTATGATCTGGCTGCTGTTTATAAAGAGATGAAAAGCACGGATGACTGCACGGCAACACTGGAGCAGGCAATAGCTTTACAGGTTACTACCCGGGATGAACTTGAACTCGCCCGACGGTGTAAGATCATGTTGCAGCAGTATAAAAAATAACTGCTGCTCTATAAAGAATAGAAGCCTGCTACCAGACGTAGCAGGCTTTTTCTTTTTGCCTATACTTACCTGTAATCAAAAATTACATAAATATTACCTAATTTAGCGTTCTGATGTATCGCCTGAAATTATATATGCAGTACCTGAAGAAGAAAGCAATAACTGCTTTGCTTGCGATTATACTTGCAACTATAGCAGGCTGTAATCTGAATCAGGGGGCAGGGGAACAGATGGTGAACCTGGAGAAAGTATCAGACGACGGAGAAACACAGTTAGCAAATCTTACTACAGCGATAGCCCGAAACAGGCAGGATGCGAGTTTATACTCACGCAGGGCAAAGATCTATTTAAAAAAAGATGATCTTGAGAAAGCTTTAGCTGATGTGAACAAAGCTATTGAGTTGAATAAGAATGAGATGGGGTACCTGTTCCTGAAAGCGCAGGTGCTGCGGGCAATGGGTAATGTTAAGGAATCATTACCTTTGGCTTTGAAAGCAGAGCGAAACTCCTACCAGAGTGTCTCTTTGTATGTGTTATTGAGCGACTTATATCTGCAACATAAAGAGCCACAACAAGCTGCCATTTATGCTTCAAAAGCACTTGCTCTTGCGCCTCGTAACGAATATGCCTTGTACTACAACGGCCGTGTGGCGGAGGTAACCGGTGATACAGCCCGGGCTTCAAACAACTATAGATTAGCTCTGAGAGAAGCTCCTGATTTTGCCGAAGCCAGACGTGAATTGGCCGGTGCCCTCATAAACCTGAAGCTTTACAGTGAAGCAGCTGTGCATATAACTAAAGCTATGAAACAGGTCCCTAAAGATGCGCAGTTGTGGTTCTACAGAGGCCAGTATTATGAGGCTATTCAAAAGTCAGATAGTGCACTATGGAGTTATACTAAAGCTATAAGTCTGGCGGATACCTTGCAAAATGCACAGTACCAGGCCGGACAGTTGTTGTATATGCGTGGCGATAACGCTGGAGCCATCTCACATCTGGAGAAAGCTGCCAAAGAATTTGGACATCATATAAAGTATATTACCATATTAGCCAGTGCCTATGAACGAACTGGTCAGAATATAAAAGCGTTAGAACAGTACCAACGGTTGGATGCTTTACAACCAGGTTATACTTTTGCAGATCAAAGTATAGCACGCTTAAAAGCTAAACTTACAAGGCCAGCGCCTATAGTTGCTGATACTGCCGGTACTACAGAATAAGAAATTTCATCACGAGTCAATAAAACTATACATGATCAACATCACATTACCAGATGGCTCTGTTCGCCAATATCCGCAAGGGGTGACAAGCTACGAGATTGCACTTAGCATTAGCGAAGGTCTGGCGCGCAATGTGTTAGCCGCCAAAGTAAACGACTCTGTTTGGGACGCCACACGTCCGATTACGGAAGACGCTACCGTGCAACTGCTCACCTGGAACGATGATCTGGGTAAGAATGCTTTCTGGCACTCATCAGCACACTTGCTGGCAGAGGCCCTGGAAGAACTATACCCTGGCGTGAAGTTCGGTATCGGACCTCCTGTAGAAAATGGTTTCTACTACGATGTGGATCTGGGTGACCGTACTTTCTCGCAGGATGATTTTGCCAAAGTAGAGCAGAAGATGCTGGAACTGGCTCGTAATAAAAGCGAATTTAAGCGCCGCGAAGTATCTAAAGCAGAAGCTACAGAATACTTTACAAAAAAGGGCGACGAGTATAAACTCGACCTGATCAAAGATCTGGAAGACGGAAGTATAACTTTTTATGAGCAAGGTAACTTTGTAGACCTTTGCCGTGGACCACACATCCCGAATACTGGTTTTATAAAGGCTGCTAAATTAATGAATGTGGCTGGCGCTTACTGGCGTGGCGATGAAAGCAAAAAGCAGCTGACCAGAATTTATGGCGTTACTTTCCCGAAACAGAAGGAGCTGACTGAGTACCTAGAGCGGCTTGAAGAAGCCAAGAAGCGCGACCACCGAAAACTTGGTAAGGAGCTTGAGCTTTTCGCTTTCTCTGAGAAAGTAGGTATGGGCTTACCACTTTGGTTGCCTAAAGGTACATTGCTGCGTGAGCGCCTGGAGCAGTTTATGCGAAAGGCCCAGGTAAGAGCAGGTTACCAGCCGGTAGTTACACCGCACATTGGTAGCAAAGAGCTTTATGTTACTTCAGGCCACTACGAAAAGTATGGTGCAGACTCTTTTCAGCCGATCAGGACGCCAAATGAAGGGGAGGAGTTCTTCCTGAAGCCAATGAACTGCCCGCACCACTGCGAGATCTATAAAACCCGTCCGCGTTCTTATAAGGAGCTTCCGGTGCGCCTGGCAGAGTTTGGTACTGTATACCGGTACGAGCAGAGTGGTGAATTGCATGGCTTAACCCGAGTTCGTGGCTTTACGCAGGATGATGCCCACATTTTCTGCCGACCGGATCAGGTGAAGGAAGAATTTATGAAAGTAATTGACCTGGTGCTTTATGTATTCAGTGCATTAGGTTTTGAAGATTATACTGCCCAGATATCGCTTCGTGACCCGGAAAACAAGGCTAAGTATATTGGTGCCGATGAATTATGGGAGAAGGCTGAGAATGCCATTATTGAAGCCGCTGCCGAGAAAGGTCTGCGTACTGTAACCGAATTGGGCGAGGCTGCGTTCTACGGACCTAAGCTTGACTTTATGGTGCGTGATGCACTAGGCCGTAAATGGCAGTTGGGAACTATTCAGGTAGATTATAACTTACCTGAACGCTTCCAGTTAGAATATATTGGTGCCGATAACCAGAAGCATCGCCCGGTAATGATTCACCGTGCGCCATTTGGATCTCTGGAACGTTTCGTAGCGGTATTGATAGAGCACTGTGGTGGTAATTTCCCACTGTGGCTGAGCCCTGAGCAGTTTGCTATACTTCCGATTTCTGAGAAGTACCAGGACTTTGCGCAGCAGGTTTATGATAGATTGGCAGAGATGGATATTCGTGGTTTTGTAGACAACCGGGATGAGAAGATCGGTCGTAAAATACGCGATGCGGAAGTTAGAAAGGTGCCATACATGCTGATAGTAGGGGAGAAGGAGCAGGAAGAAAATGCTGTTTCTGTACGCCGACATGGGGAAGGTGACCTTGGCTCAATGGCAGTTGATGCATTTATCGATCTGTTTCAGAGCAAAATAGCTGAAATGCTTAACAATTAATGAAAGAATTTTCATTTTGAATTATAAATTGCGATATTCGCACCCTGATTGTAGAATTTAAAAGATTTAAGGAGGTAAAACCATAGCTACGCCAAATAAGCGCTACATCCCACGAGGAAAGGTGGAGGAGCCATACAAAGTCAATGATAAGATAACTGCCCGCGAGGTAAGATTGGTTGGAGACAATGTAGAGCAGGGAGTGTTCCAGACACGGGACGCTCAACGAATAGCAAACGAGCAAAATCTTGACCTGGTTGAGATATCGCCAACTGCTAACCCACCGGTATGCCGTATTATCGATTACTCGAAATTTAAGTACGAGCAGAAGAAGAAGACCCGTGAGATGAAAGCCAAGGCTCAGAAAGTGGTTGTGAAGGAAATCCGTTTCGGTCCTAACACAGATGACCACGACTTTGAGTTTAAGCTGAAGCACGCAAAATCTTTCCTTGAAAGTGGATTTAAGATTAAATCTTATGTGCATTTTGTTGGTAGAACAATCGTGTTTAAAGAGCGTGGCGAGATCCTGTTGCTTAAATTTGCTCAGGCGTTGGAAGACGTAGCAAAAGTTGAGCAGTTACCGAAGCTTGAAGGAAAGAGAATGTTCCTGATGCTGGCACCTAAGGTTGCAGCCCCGGTTAAAAAGTAATTCGTTTAATCAATTATATACACATGCCAAAAGTTAAAACTAAATCTGGTGCAAAGAAGCGTTTTTCTTTGACAGGTACTGGCAAAATTAAGCGTAAGCACGCTTACAAAAGCCACATCCTGACCAAGAAAACGACAAAGCAGAAGCGTAATTTAACACACGCAGGTCTTGTTAGCTCAGCTGATATGGACAGAGTGAAGTTAATGCTTCAAATCTAATTCGAGGAATTAGAAGGTTAATTAATTAGTATAAACCCAGTGTCTGGTTTTTTGAAGATTAAAGTATAATCACCAGCCGCTAAAACTGTAAAGAAATGCCTAGATCGGTAAATGTCGTTGCAGCACGACACAGAAGAAAGAAAATAATGAAAATGGCCAAAGGTTACTTTGGCCGTCGTAAGAACGTTTGGACAGTAGCGAAAAACGCTGTTGAAAAAGGTTTAACTTACGCATACCGCGACAGAAAGCAGAAGAAAAGAGACTTTCGCGCGCTTTGGATCCAGCGTATCAACGCAGGTGCACGCGAGCACGGTCTTTCTTATTCAGCATTAATGGGCGCCCTTAAGAAGGCTAACATCGACCTGAACCGCAAAGTACTTGCTGACCTGGCGATGAACCACCCAGAAGCTTTCAAGAGCATCGTTGATAAAGTAAAGTAATTTACTTCGTTATATAACATGAAAGGGCTTAACTTCGGTTAAGCCCTTTTCTATTTACCTGTATCTACTACATTTGCACTCCTGCGCCGATTACCAACTATAGATCGGGCATAAATTGCTTGTATACTTTAAATACCCTGAGCAAATTTTACAATAACACCTTTCCCTTTGGTGCCGCCCTCGCTGGCAATATATAATTCGCCTTTATCACTAAAAGTCATACCTTCCGGCTGGCGGAGTAGTTTTTTATCCAGTTGAGTTGTTTTTAAGATCTTGCCCTGCTCATTTATGATATGCAGGCGTGAGTTTACCGCATCCAGTAAGTATAAATCGCCTGTTACAGGATGTATCTCAAAAGAGGAAGGCTGTAGTACATCATACTTGTTCTTCTTTTTCTTTTTTGTACTTGTCAAGCCATCTTGTGCCAAAGAAATATGAAATACTGGCTCTTGCTGCATTGTTTTGCTGCTTAGCGAGAAAGTATAAATGCCTTTGCTATCACCAAGCTTGGTATCGAAACCCTTGCAGGCCAATAACAGGCGGTTATTTTTTGCATCGTAGGCAAGGCCTTCTGTATTCTGTGTGCCAGCCAGTACAGTTTTATGCTCTGTTACTGCAGGCTTACCATTCCTGAAATTCTGAACTTCAAGTAAGGTACCATCGCTGCGAAGTATAAAAGCATCCTGCCCGATCAAGGAAATACCTTCATAATCACCAGGGCCAGCAAAACTGATCTTATCAGTAACCTGTTTCTTTACCGGGTCAAATAAATGTATGGCCCCTTCTTCGTCCTGCACACAGGCAATCAGTCCATCTGGTAATAAAGCTATACCTGATACTTCTCGCAGGTTAGCTGGTAATTCCCATCGCTCTGAGGGTTCACCTAATGTATTTGCAGTTTTACTCAGAAATTTTGCTGGCAGGAGTGATGCTTCCTGTTTATTTACTTTTGCTGAAGCCTGTTGCTCTATTATCTTACCGGAAGCATCGAAGTGTAGCTCAAGCTCATCCATGTTATCTTCCAGTTCCACTACATACCTTGAGTTTCCATCCTGTTGCAGTCGGTGTGCCTCATCTAATTTATAGTTAGCATAATTAGCCTGCAGTGTTTCAAGTATAGTTTTAGGTAAATGGCGCTGATCTATTTCTTCAGTGTAGCTCACAAGTTTGCCATCAGCTGTAAACAAGGCAGTTCTCTCCAGGCCACTTAGCTTAAATTCAGCTTCATAGTTTCCGCTATCTGTGTCCCAGTCAACCTGCTTTATAGTTGGGTAACGCTCAGCAAATTGTACTTTAACTGCTTCCGGTACTTCCGTATTTCCCCAGATGGAGTTACAGGCACTACCTGCTAGCAATGTGGCAAGTGTGAATGCATATAGGCTATATTTTTTCATAATGATTGTCTTTTATAGTAATTACAACCGAAGTTTACGACCCAATTCTGAAGACAATCTGTAGCTGTTTGTTTATTAGCGGTTTTTGTTTGAGAAATTTATACAAAGCGTGTGCATGCCATCCTGGTAGGTGTAGCTTGGTTGCAAACTATAAACTGAGCAGATTTTATTTACTAATGCAAGCCCGATACCCAATGAACCTGACTTGTTACTTCCGCTCACAAATCTGCCGAACATGTTGTCAGGAGAGTTCTGAATTGCTTCGCCGGTGTTCTGGATACAAAGTTTAGCTTTGGTTAAGGCCACTTTAATTATACCATTAGGCTGGTTATGTTGAATAGCGTTAATAAGCAGGTTAGATACCAATACTTCGGCAAGGCCCCGGTTCATGTGTACAAACACTGGTTTTGTTATACTTTGCTCCAGTTGCAGGCCGTGCATGTCTATTAATTCCTGTAGCTGTTCGGTTTGCTGGGCAAGCAGTTCATGTAAGGCTACGTCTTCATTTTCCTTAAACTCACGATTCTCGATACGGGTAAGCAGGATCAGTGACTTGTTTAGCCTGGCCAGCCTTGTAACGGAATGATGCATCTCTTCCAGCAACTTGGCCTGGTCAGTTGTAAGGGTAGCTGACTGCATAAAAAGCTCCAGTTTACTGTTAACAATAGCCAGTGGTGTTTGAATTTCATGCGATACATTCTCGGTAAATTCCTTCAGGTTCAGGTAATCAGCATGAATTTTATTTGTCATAGCCTGTAGTACACTGTTCAATTCCTGGAATTCCGTTGTGTTGGAAGGCTTAAGCTGAAGCGGCCCGTACTGCGATAAACTATAGCGCTTTATTTTTTGCAGAGTATTATAGAAGTTGCGCCAGGTATACTTATTAATACTATAGTTTACAGCTCCTAACCCAACCAGCAGCATCAGGAAAGTCCAGCCCATGGCAAATACGGTACTTTCAAACAGGTCGTCAAAATCCATCACAGACTTCATGATGGTATACTGATAGACCCTGTTGTTTTGATAGGCAGTGAAAGTGAGCCGGCGGTATGGGATGCTTTCTTCGTCGTAGGAACTATAAATAAGTGTATCGGTCAGGGATTCGAGAACAGGAGTGGCGTTGGTTACTTCTTTTACAAGTATAGTTTCGGTAACGCCTGAGGTAACGTGGGGCAACGTGTTGGTGCGACGGATAAAGGCAAGTATGTTTTCCTTATCGGTGAAAAGCTGATCATCTACTTCGTCGTAGATCTCGCCCTGAAGTATGAGATAATAACCGATGCCACCCAGCAGGAATACCACGAACGACACCAGCAGGTAATATAAACTTGTTTTGGTCAGGATTCTCATGGATTTACAAACTTGTAGCCTAACCCATACACTGTCTGGATATAATCCTCGCCGCCGGCTTCCATAATTTTACGCCGAAGGTTCTTGATGTGCGTGTACACAAAATCCAGCGAATCGAGTGCTTCTACATGATCTCCCCACAAGTGCTCGGCTATAGAGTCTTTGGTGAGTACACGGTTCCGGTTTGCTAGAAAGTATAGCAGCAGGTCGTATTCCTTTTTAGTTAGTACCAGTTTTTTACCCTGCACCTGTGCTTCAGCAGCATCCGGAAAAACTTCCAGATCACCTATCTGTACCGTTTTTTGGCCATTAAAATTTCGCCTTCTGATTATAGATTTGAGACGGGCATTCAATTCTGATAAATGGAAAGGTTTGGTCAGGTAATCGTCGGCGCCTAATTCCAGTCCTGTAATTCTATCATCTAATGCGTTTTTAGCAGAGATAATAATAATGCCGGTTTCAGGAGTGTTTTCTTTGAGCAGTTTTACCAAATCAAGCCCATCGCCGTGGGGCAGGTTCAGGTCTATGAGCACGCAAGTATAAGGCATATCGGCTGCCATCAACTTGGCTTCCCTAAAATCATATGCGGAGTCGCAGGTATAGCCTTCCTGTTGCAGGTAGGTAACTATAGACGCATTCAGGGCCTGTTCGTCTTCAATGATCAGTATTCTCATAGAGCAAGGGTAAGGGCGGCAATGTATTAACCGATTCTGAAGCAAATCTGTTTTGGCACTGTTTTATACTTTAAGCTATTGATTTCCGTCGTATGAGATGTGGGTTATTTCGGCTACTTCTTCATCTTTACCAAGCCGTAATGTTATAGTTTGCCCCACCTTTGCTCCGGTCACAATTTTGGCGATAGGGGCTACAAAAGCTATACGACCCTGTTCTACAGATGCTTCGTCCACACCCACTATCGTAAAGGTTCTTTCAAAGCCGATATTCTTTCCTTTTATAGTTTTAAGTGTAACTGTGGCTCCAAAACGTACCTGGTCAGCGGGTTGGTCTTTTGCTTCGATTACTTTGGCAGATGTGATGCGGGATGTGAGGGCTGCGATACGGCCGTTAAGTATAGTTAGCTGGCGTGTACGTTCCGCTTCGTTATCCCGGTTGGCTTCAGCCTGACTTCTTTCTGTTTCCAGTTCTGCAAGTTCGTTACGTAATTGGTCCAGGCCGCGCGGCGTTACGTAGTTGGTAACACCTGGTGGTAAGGCTGCCCTTGGCGGTATAATTGGCGCTTCGCCGGAATCGTCTTCTTTTACAAATGCTCTGCTCATGCCCGTTAGAACGCAGGCTGTGCAGGTGAGTTACAAAGTATAGCTTATAGCAGCAGTGTATCTATAAGGTGGGCGTGTACCATTTGCTTGCGCGATGACCAGGAGAAGATTGTAAAACGTCCATCCTGTGAGGCTACCAAACCAAGGGAGTCGCGTTGGTCGTGTACAAACTGCGCTACCGACAAATGCCGGGTACCGCCATTTTGTGCCGGATGCAGCTGTTTTTCTGTATCGCCTATCACCGGTTCTGTCACAATCATTTCATCAACTGGTTTGCTTCCTGCCGCGCGGCCTATTTTTGCGCCAAATGCCAGCAGGTTGTACTTGTCGTTGATGATGGTGGCACCGTCAACTGCGGTTAGCCCTGCTAATGAATCAACTTCTCTATTAAGTGCTACTTGCCAGGTGCCTTTTGCCAGTTCTTCCGCTTTGTTCTGAACCAGGTCAGCAAGTCCTGAAAAAGAAGGTTCTACGGCATATAGTAGAGGTTTTACAATGGATGCTTTCCAGGCATCAGACGCAGAAGGCACAACCAATAAGGAGCCACCCCGCTTATGCGCACGCATAGAAACGGCCAGCTGCACCAGTACATTGGCTGACACATCAGTAAATAGTGTTTCAAATCCCAGTAATGAGGTCAGGAAGCCGGGACAATCTTCCAGGGCTGTATTTTGCTCGTCTATGATCTTAACCTGGTCGCCTTTCAGTACTGCCACGTTTGCAAATTTTCCGAACCCATCCAGCCGTTTGTGTTTCACTACAAGCAAACCCGGCTCCGGCACATCTACCACAAAACTTAAACTAGGAATGGATCGGGTAGCGCCCCAGATATAAAGCTCGCCATCTTCTTCCCAGACCCCAATGTGGATGCCGGGGCGCTCTACACCCGGTGCAAGTTTTGTTAGTGTAGCCGGCGTAAGTGGTAATCGCTGCTGAAATATAACAGGAAGCTGTGCCTGTTCCGGCGACAAATAGGATAGCGATATTTTGATGATGTGGCCTTCTTCGCGGCGCAGACTTGCCCAAAATGCCACGTCGATAATTTTCTCAATAACATAAGCAGAGGGCACAGCAGCCAGTGGCTGATAATTTAAGACTTTTGCACTGCCTGATTGCTCTATAAAATGCTGTTCTATAGTTTGGGCAACTATGGTGGCTGCCTGGTAAGTTGTTGCTGAGATCATGCTTTAATAAACAGGTATAAGCTTCTAAAGTTATGCTGCTTCTCGTCTATAGTTATACTTACAGAAACTGCACGGTAATGTAGCTGTTCGTGTTGCGTCCCTGGTCGTCGGTGCAGGATATCTTATACTTTCCAGCTCTCTGTGGCTCAAAGAATACTTTCTCGTTAGCTGCTGCAGTCTTTATAAATCTATCATTGATATACCAGTGTACCTGTTTTACTTCGTTGTGGGCGTTGCAGTGTAGCATCAGTTTCTGCCGCTCTTCCTGTTCCAGGATATACTCCATTTCTGCAGTTGGTGATGTAATAACAGGTGCAAACTCCTGGAAAATACGGCTGCAGTTCGGGTTATGGCCAGGTATGCGCTGGTATGGGATATGTTCTGAGTCATAAAAGGTCAGGATTTCCGGGGCATAGTTCGGATACCATTTTTGTGTGATGCCGGACAATGGCTGACAACTGGTACAATAAGCATACTTTTCATCAGCAGAAACAGCTACTTTTTTGAGGTGTGAGCACTTGGCAACAGGAGAGATGCCAGGTATAAATGTATCCATCACCAGGTCATGGCAAAAGCTGTTGCCAGGCTGGCCGTTTTCAACACATACAGCTCTATTGGCAATGGTTTTAGGCGGTGAGAACCATTTATTCGGACTGTTGTAGTCGATGGCGTTAAAGATATCAAAAAGCAGCGGAGTGGCGGAGTCTGTTCCATTTAGTTCGGGCACGCCCTCGCCGGAAAAATTGCCAACCCACACCCCAACAGTAAACTTCTTATTATAGCCAATGCTCCAGGCATCTTTGCGGCCATACGATGTTCCGGTTTTCCAGGCTATTTTAGGCAGATGTGCACTGTTCTGGGCATTGTGCGGCAGGTCCGGACGAAGCAGCTGGGTAAGCGTCTGGTTGATCATGTAGGCTGAGGCAGGAGAGAATACCTGTTTCTCCGCCATAGTTGTGTCCTGTTGCAGCCACCGGATCGGGCTATACTTTCCCTGGTTGGCAAAGGCGGCATAAAGTGCAGTTAGTTCTTCCAGCTTAACACCGCAGCCCCCAAGTATAAGCGATAACCCTAACTGGTCACCATTTTGCTTCAGGTCTGTAAAGTCGGCCTGTTGCAGTTTTTTTACAAAGGTGTACACACCCACTTGGTCCAATAATTTTACAGCCGGCACGTTCAGCGACGTAGCCAGGGCATGTTCTATAGTTACGTTCCCATTATAGTTTCCGAAGTAGTTCTGTGGGCGGTAGCCGGCATAATCAATGGGTACATCGCTGATGATAGTTTTAGGTGTAACCAAGCCTTTATCTATAGCTGTGGCATACAGGAAAGGCTTTAATGTACTACCTGGAGAGCGCAAAGCCCGCACACCATCTACCTGCCCGCCATGTGCCGCATCAGAGAAATCAGCAGAGCCCAAATATGCTTCTACTGCCTTTGTTTCGTTATTAATGACCAGCACGGCTGCATTATGAATGTTCTGGTAACGCAGCCGCTGCATGTAATTATATGCTAATTGCTCTACTTTTTCCTGCACCTGCCGGTTAAGTGTGGTTTTGATGATCGGCTGATTTTTATACTTGCTGAACATGCGGTAGGCAAAGTGCGGCGCTACTTTAGGAGCCTGCAGACGGGTAGCTTCCAGTGGTTCGTGTAAGGCATCTTCAACTGCATCTTCCTTAAATGCTTGCTCTTGTTTATAATAATTCAGCCATTTGTTACGGAACTCTACAATACGGGCATTTTGCTCCCCGATGCGCAACGAAGAAGGCTTGTTTGGGATAACTGTTAAGGTAACGGCCTGCGCCAGGCTCAGCTGCTTAGGCGATTGCTGAAAGTATAAAACAGATGCCGCTTTTATACCTTCGATATTACCTCCGAACGGTACCAGGTTCAGGTAAAGTTGCAGGATCTCGTCTTTGCTATAGGTATACTCCAGTTGCAGCGCCCTGAATATTTCTGTGAGTTTATTAAGATATGTTCGCTCTTTAGGGTATAGCAGTCTTGCCACCTGCATGGTTATAGTAGATGCTCCGGAAGTAGTTTTACTTTGCGTAACATTGTTGATTGCAGCCCGAACTATAGCCACAGGGTTTATACCCGGATGGAAATAGAAATATCGATCTTCCTTCAGCAGCACCGCTTTCTTCAGCACAGGGTTAATTTCACCCGCTTCCAGTTGCATCCGCCATTTGTCGTCGCTGCTCAGAAACGCATTGATAACACTGCCATCCGAAGCTGTAATTACCGGTGAATATGAAACATTTATAGTTAGTGGGTATAGCTGGTTCAGAACTAAAAATGAAAGTATAGGCAACAGCAAGACCAAAGTATAACTCAGCCACCTCCTGCTTTGCTTTGGTAGCCGTTTTATCAGTTTATACTTCAGGGTTAGCTGTTTCATAGATTGTTCAGACGCTGTGAGGTCAGTATCTTCAAATTCCTTAAATCTTACTTCACCATTACTGTACCTGCCCCATGATAACTATGGTATTCGGCATTATACATGGCATCGGCACCAACTGGGCCTAACCTAAAAGTACCTTTTGATGCAGCGCGAACCTGGTAAAAGAAGTACTGCTCAGTTGGCTTGGCTGTAGTATAAATATTGATTCTGTCGTCACGTATGTCGGTATGATCCGGGATGGCAGGTTGCTGCTTTTGTATCCAAACAAACTCCCGCTCCGACATCAGTCGTGGGTTTTCGATCTCAAAGCCAGCTGGTAACATATCCGTAATGGCCACATTCGGTATGGTTCTACCATCTAAGGATTTTAGTGCAATTCTAACTATAACTAGGTCATTCTGCTTAAAAGTATTGTTACTGATCTGCTTTCCATCCCGGTTAAAGAAGGCTTTGCGGACCTGCATATAGCTATCTTCCTGTTTATACTTGCCGCTCTGGCTAATACCTTCCATCTCCCAGAAATAATACAGCGTGCCTTTACCAGTACCGCGAAGTGAAACAGTGCCAGACTTTAACTTTTCCTGCAATACCAGGTCTCTACCATTATAAGTACCAATTACTTTACCGTTCTGCATAACCTGTGCTGTTGCGTTGCCTGCACTTCGTTTTGCCAGTTTCCCAAGCGCCATTAACGCAAAAGCCCGTTCCTGTGTGTTGTACCAGCGTTTCGACCGCAGTTCTTCTGATAAGTGCCTTGCCAAAGTAGCTACCTGCGGATTATCTTGATCTGCTTCTATCAGGCTGTTCAGCGAAATAGCCATGTCGCGCATCGGGGAATAGAAGCTGCCATCCAGGGCACGAACGGACGTTTCGCCTGAGAAGGAGCGGGGCAGGATCTGGTTAAAGCTTTCGCGGCGACCGTTAATAGCGTAGGTACTGGCCAGCAGGTAGCGGCTGTCCAGAGAGAGCAGTTCAGGCTTGGCTTTATAGTAGTTCATGGTTGCCCAATCAGGTTTGCTGGCTATACTTAGCACATATAGCGAATAGGCTGTTTCGCGCGATGCAATGTACTTGCTCTGCACCTGCCGGGCGGGGTTATAGTAGCGGTACTCTTCCATGCCCTTGCCTTTTACTTTGCGCTGCAGGTAAGTCAGGGCTTTATCCAGTACCTGTTGTGTTACCGGGTATCCGGCCTTTTTCGCTTCCAGCAGGAAGTGTGTGGCATAGGTGCTGCTCCACCAGTCTGTCTGTTCAGCGCCGGGCCAGTAAGTAAAACCACCATCGTATTGCTGCATCAGTTCTATTTTAGTGATAGCCTCCTGCACCAGGTAGTTCGGGTTATAGGTTCTGTTTTTCTGTGTCTGCTGCAGCGATTTTGCCAGATCTGTATAGTACAGCAGCGGGAAAGCAGTGGATGTAGTTTGCTCCAGGCAACCATGCGGGTAGCGTAGCAGGAAGGTAATATCATCTGTAAACTGCGCCAGTGGCGAATTGCTGATCACTAATTTTGATGCTACGGATGAAGGTATAAAATCATGTGTGAGCTTTATATCCGCAGTGCCGCCATCTTTTATACTTCCGGCATCTGTTATTTTAGTTAAAGGTGCTGTTGGCCTTACTGTAATGTCGGTGTTGTTGCTGAATTTCTCCCCCAGTGCATTAACGGCTATTGTAACTTTTGCCTGACCTATACCTGGCGCAGCTACCAGTTTATAGGTTACCTGGGCTTCGGAGTTCGGATTTATACTTGCTGACCGGGTTGCGGGGCCAAACACACGTAAAGGTCCTGTAACTGTTATTGCGCTGCTGGCAGTTGCTTTTTTAGCTGTCGTATTGCTGAGCGTAACTGGTACTAATAGGGTGTCTTTCGGGCTTACAAAACGTGGCAATGCCGTACTGATCACAACAGGGTCTGAGACGCGCATCATCTTTTCTGCTGAACCAAATGCACTGCCTTTGTAAGCAACGGCCATTACGCGCACAGCTCCCGAAAATTCCGGGATCTTAACTTTAACTGTAGCTTCGCCGTTGCTGTTGGTTTTAAGGTGGCCACTCCACAACGATACCAGTTTGACTCTTTTTGATGTAAGTGGATTGATGCGTTTCTCCAGGTCATAGCCATCACCGCCTACGCTGGAACGGCCGCCCAATTCCGGGAAGAGGTAAGGATAGAGGTCGTATGCTTCGGTTTCCAGTGCACGTTTCTGGTAAAAATACCCGTGCGGGTCCGGTGTTTTATAGTCTTTCAGTTGCAGGATGCCTTCATCTACTACAGCCAGCGTTACTTCCGCATTAGGGGCGGTCTTTATTTTTACCTGCTGCAGCTTGTTTGACCGGGATACTTCGGGTGCTGCAATGGCTACATCCAGCTTTGTGCTTTTTGCAGTTACGGTTACAGGTTTAAAACCACGGGCTATTGTTAGCGGCATGCGGTTGTCTTTTACCTGTCGGATAGCAGTTGCAGTAATGTAGGCTGTCGGCAGGTGTTCACTAAGTATAGGCAAGGTGAGCGATGCAGCTTTTTTATCGGTTTTAAGGTAATAGTGGCTCAGCACTTTGTCCTGCTCCACGGTTACCAGTATTTTACCGGCAAAAGGAGATTTGAAGAGTACTTTTGCTTTATCACCAACTTCATAGGTTTCTTTGTCCAGGGCAATGTCTACTACGCCTTCGGTGTTCACGGCAAAAGATGTACTTTCGGTATCGCCCCAGCCATAGGCATAAAACTCCTGCGCCACATAGTTATATGCGCCCGGCCGCATCACCCGCAGTTCATACTCACCTGATGATACAGGCGTAAAGTTAAAGGTGCCGCCACCGGCAGGTATAGTTATCGTTTTATTGAGCACCACATTTTCTTTGCGCTGCGATTTATAGTTATAGTTGTCAGAGTAGCGCTCAATAACAGACTCATAAGTATAGCGCACCAACTGCACGCGGGCAGTAGTGGAAACAGGTTTGCCATTTCGGTTCAGGGCCAGCAGCGGAATATTCATCTGGCGTCGGGTACTTACATAACTATCAAATTTGCGGATACCATAAAATGCCTGTTGCGTGCTCACATCAAACTTGCTCAGCCTGTTCACCGGCCTTCCTGATTCATCAAATACCGTAGTATAAACCGACCCATCCAATAAACCTATATCCTGGTAACCGGTAAGCTCAAATGTTTCCTGGCCTTTGCCTTGCGCATCTGTTTGCCCTTGTCGCACGCTGTTCTGGATGTCTACTGTACCGGATGTTTTAATATCGAAGTTATAGTCCGGGTAGTTTTTGGGTTCGAAGATTTTCTTTTTCAGGCTAAGCTGTATTTCGTAGTTGCGGTTTGCTGCCGGCGGACCAAACAGGTTTTGCGCCGTCAGGTTAACGATAAGTTTATCGCCCGGTACAAAAGCAGTTTTATTAAGGGTGGCAGTTACTTTCAGGCGGTCCGGCATAAACTCTTCCACGCCAATTTTATGGGAGTTCAGCAGTACATCGTTTCCGGAGTATACTTCTATAGTATAAGTACCCGTAACGGCTGCGGTGTTAAGTATAAAATTGGCTGTTGCGGCGCCTTCCTTATTCAGTTTGCCTTTTATACTTCGATATTCTTTACCATTTGGCAGCAGCAGTTTTATTTTTACAGGCAATCCGGCTATAGTTTTCCAGGATGGAGTTCTGATAACAGTATTTACATGCACGGTATCACCAGGACGGTACAAGTCGCGGTCGCCATAAATAAAGGCATCATAGTTAAGCTCGCCCAGGCGTTTACCACCTACATCAAACCGGGATGTGTTTACCTGAGTCTGGCTGTAAGGCATATAGTTAAAGTCATTTCCAAGACGGGCAGTTATCAGGCCCATTTTGAAATCAGGAGCGGCTTTATTGATGTTGCTGAAACGGGCTACGCCATCTTTATCGGTAGTGGCTTTATGGATGACCTGGTTGTTGGTACTGATAAAACGAATTTCTACGCCTTCCATTGTTGTCGCATTCCGGATAGAGTTGGCAAATACCACCACATCATTTTTGCCCTGCTTCGCTATCAACCCGATATCTGAAACCGAGACTATTTTAGAATCCTTCAGCCAGTTCTTGTCAGTGCTGGAAACTGTTATCACATACAACCCTTTAAACTGGCTGTCGAAATCAAGATCGTTCAGGTCTAGGTTCAACAGGCGGCTGCTTCCTTGTTTACGCAGGCTTTTGGTATCGTACTCCCGCTCAAATATGATGTTGCCGTTATTGTCGTTTACATCATAGTAAGAACTTTCGTAATATTCTTCGGCTTCTTCGTCGTAAAAGCCATCATACATTTTGCCGTCCTGCAGGTAGCGCAGTATGTTGTTCTCGTATACTTTGCCTATACTTACTTTTATGCGCGGCACCTGCACCAGGTTAAGGGCAATATCACGGGAGCCCTGGCTGCTGAGGTAAATGCTTTTAGGGTTAGCAAATGCTACAGTTGGCTGCAGCGTCTGGAACGTAACCGGATGCCTGTAATCTCTTCCTAGCTCTTTACCCGCAACGCCTGCCAGGTTTCCGCTTATAGTTAAAGTATAGTTTTCCTGACCTGAGAAATTACCTTTTAGCACTAATCCGTTTTCCAGTCTTTCCACCGTAAACTCGCGCTGCGGGTCTATACTTACTGTACTTCGCAGATCAGCATTACTTATTGGTTGGGTTGTAAAAACATAAATGCGTTCCTGGCCTTCTTCGAAAGCGGTAGCTACTTCTGTTACCTGCATCTGGCGGCGGCTCGGCAGCTCAACTTCCCTTTCTATAGTTAGGGTGGTCTGGTATGTACTGCCCGGCATGGTTAGCCCTTTGTTTATACTTAACAGCACAGGTATCGCTTCATCTGTTGCCTGACTAACGCCCTTTAATTTCACAGCTATACTTTCGCGATTGCTGCTTACTACTTCAATCGGTAGGCCGGTTCTGCCCTGGTAAACGCGCAGGTTCTCCCGCAATGATGGTAGATCTACAGGGTAATTAAAACTGAGCAGCAGGTTAGCCTCCAGCTGTGTGGGGTTGTTTTCGTTCAGGGTCCAGTAGGTTTTGGTTTTTGTTAATGCCACATAGGGGGTATGAAACGTGAAGCCCTGGCCAGCCGGTATTTTATACTTAGTTTTTGAATGGTGAAGCAGGTTATCGGTCAGCTCGGCCTGGTAATTGGTGCTGGGCGCAAATGGTCGGGAAGGGGAGAAGACCAGTTCGTCAGGCGCCGTCCATTTAAACTTGCCAGGTACAGCCGGATTGAAGCTTATATAAGGTATAGTATCCCAATCGTTCAGTAACGAATCTGGTACAAGCTCTTTATCAAATTTAAATACCAGATTTTGCTCCTGTGCTATTTGCTGCTCAAAGTTTCGGCTTTCTAACAGCAGTTCATCGCTTTTGCCTTTGCAGCTGCTTATAAAGACAAGTATAAGAATGATATACCAGAATGGTAAAGAGCAGGATAAGGATGTTTTTTTCATAGAGGAGAAAGAAAAATGTCCTGAACAGGTACTTAAATATAAAAATGTTTACCAAAACAAAGAATGTTTTAGTGGAGGTTAATTTTTTGGCACACGAATTGCAACTACCCTCTACAGTTGCGTATAAAGATTTTTTAACTCAAAAATGAATGTTATGAAAAAGGTAATCAGTTTAGCTCTAAGCCTTGTATTGATAGTTGCTGTTGCTTTTAGTGCATCGGCACAAACAGAACGCAGAGGCTGGAGCCCTCAGGCAAAAGGTGCAGTTATTGGTGGTGCTACTGGTGCTGCTGCAGGTGCAATCATCCATAAGCGTAACCGCGTTGTTGGTGGTGCTGTTGGTGCAGTAGTTGGTGCAGGTGCCGGTTATGGTGTTGGTAAGATCATCGATAACAAGCAGAAGAAAAAAGAAGCAGAGCGTATTGCAGCCGCTAACCGTGCAGCCGCCGCTAACAGAGCAGCTAATGCAAGAATGGCTTCATCAAGCAGAAGATCTTCTGCTCCTGCAAGTACTAAAGCTTCAACTAATGCACTGGTAGCTACTCAGCAGCCTGCTTTAGCTTATAACACAAACTCTATGGCTTATTTAGCAGACAACATGTTCCTGCCAAACCCTCACTTCGGTGACAGAGATAAGCCTTATCATACTTCTGAATACAGAAGAAAAAGCTGGTAATTAATACCTTTACCCATAAAAAAAACCAGTCAGTCATGACTGGTTTTTTTTTAATTCGTATAAGCCCAAAAATATATATGTGTTTTTGTATTTAAGTATACACTAAAAAACTAAAATTATGAGATCCTTAATTGCAATGCTTGCAGTAGCATTCTTGTTCACATCCTGCCAGAAAACCGAAGACGTTAAAGTGGTACAGGACCTGAATAAACAATTTATTGATGCCTGGAACAGTGAAGACGACAGTAAAGTGGAAGCCATGCTAGCCGAAGACGTAGACTTTGTGCAGGGCGAGATCCATTATAGCGGCAAGTCTGAAGTAGCTGATAAGTGGGTAAACGAAACCATTGAAACTATAGAAGACCTGCGACTGAATGTGGTAAGTTCTGGTATTGATAAGAATATAGCGTACGAAGCCGGTACATTTAGTGTGGATGTGAAACCTGAAGCTCCGGGTCAGCCGGGTGGCGAAGGCGAAGGTAACTTTATACTTCTCTGGAAAAAAGGGGAGGACGGAACCTGGAAACTTAGCTATGCCCAGTTAGAAGATTTGCCGGTACAGGCCAAAATGTAACAGCTAAAACTATAAGCTATAAAAAGAGCCGCCTTGGTAGAAAAGGGCGGCTCTTTTGTTAACTATTCTATCAAATCGGCTAAAGTATAAACTATAACCAGAAGTATAGCTGGAGCTAACTGCCACAGCTGTAGTTACCTAAAGCAAAAAAGCCTGCCGGTGTAAACCAGCAGGCTTTTGTTGTAGCGGGGAGCAGAATCGAACTGCCGACCTCAGGGTTATGAATCCTGCGCTCTAACCATCTGAGCTACCCCGCCGAATTGTGATGCAAAAGTAGGAAAAAGATTTAATTCTGCACAATACCTGAGCCAGAAAAAAAATATTTTATTTTCGATATATTAATAGAATCAAAAAATAACACTATACTTACTCAATCACTTACTATTATGCTCTATGATGAGATCTACAAAAACTAAATTTATTGCCGAATATCCGATTAACGCTTCTTCAAGATTACTGTACCCATACTTAAGCACTGCCAGCGGTTTGGCAGAATGGTTTTGCGACGATGTAAAAGTAGAAGCAAACAAAATATACAATTTCATCTGGGACGGTCGCAGCCATTTTGCTGAAATGACTGGTTTCCGTACTAACCGATCCGTACGTTTCCTTTTCCTGGATGAAAATCGCCAGCATGTTTCTGATCCATCTTATATAGACTTCTCAATTGAATCGAGTGAGCTTACACAGGAGCAGTTTCTGAAAGTAATAGATTATTCTGAAGAAGAAGACCAGGAAGAACTGGCCGAACTTTGGGAGCACCTGATGCAAAACCTGAGAGAAATAGTAGGCGGGTAGCGCACGGTCTGGTTCTGCTGCGTATCTTTGCACGATTTTTGGGGCCTGGGTGTTACTTTATAATCCGGCAGCTCCATGCAAGGCCGCTACGGTTTTTTTGCTCTCATGAAGAAATTAGATAAACTGATTATACGGTCGTTCATCGGCCCGTTTATACTTACATTTGCTGTAGTAGAGTTTATACTGCTCACACAGTACATGCTAAAATACCTCGACGAGTTGGTTGGTAAAGACCTTGGTGCGAGCGTGTTTGGCGAACTCCTTTTCTACTTCAGCCTTAATATGGCTCCTGTAGCCCTGCCGCTGGCGGCGCTGCTTTCGTCGCTTATGACCTATGGTACTTTAGGCGAGCACCACGAACTAACTGCCATCAAAACTTCCGGTATTGCTCTGCCACGCATCCTGCGCCCGGTTTTCTTTTTTACAGCAGTACTCGCAATTTGCGCCTTTTTCTTCAATAATAATATAGTACCTAAAGCTAACCTCAAAGCTTATAGTTTGCTTTGGGATATCAGGCAGACCAAACCTACCATGAACTTTAAGGAGGGTGCTTTTTATAATGGTCTACCGGGGTATAGTATAAAAATAAATGAAAAGCTAGGAGACGGAGGTACGTTACGCGATGTAATGATCTATGATCATACCCAGGGAGGCAATAATTCCAGGGTTATACTTGCCGACTCCGGGCGTATGTACACCCAGCATAATGAAAAGTATCTCGTTTTAGAGTTGTTCAGAGGTAATATTTATGTGAATCAGAACGACGGGACTTTCCGTGGATCCAACGAACAGTTTGTTCGACAGCGTTTTGATGAAAGCAAGATCATGTTCAATCTTTCTTCTTTTGACCTAAGCCGTACCCGCGAAGAGTACTTTGCTGAAAACAAAATGATGAAGAACATCACCGAACTTAAAGTTGTGACAGATTCTCTTACTAAACAGAATACTGACGAGCTCGCTAAGTTTGTAACCAATGTAGATCCTTTTTATATGTATATGAAAGTGGATACTACGCGATCTAAGTTTGGCGGCAGAGCAACTATCAATAAAGAAGTAATTAAAGAGTTGCCGGAGCCAACTTTATCTACAATGGTGATGGCTAAAAATAAAGCCCGAAATATTAAGAGTTTTACATCCAGTTACATTGAGCGCGTAAACAGCACAGTACGCGAAGCCAATAACTTTGAAATTGAGATCTGGAAGAAATATACTCAATCAGCCAGCATCCTGGTAATGTTCCTGATAGGGGCTCCGCTAGGTGCTATTATAAAGAAAGGTGGTTTGGGGGTACCGGTAATCATTTCGATCGTCTTCTTTATAGTTATGTATGTGCTTTCTATACTTGGCGAGAAATGGGCACGCGAGGGATTGGTACCTGTGCCGGTAGGGATGTGGGCATCTAATGCTATACTTATACCTATAGGCTTGTTCTTCCTGTACCAGGCTCGAAACGACTCCAGTTTATTGGAAATTGATTTCTGGCGTAAATTACTTACCAGGCTGAAGCGCAATAAATTGTAATTCCTGTTAAAAATAGAGCAGGTAAATAGTTTTTGATTAATTTAATTTTTTATATCTTTGCGGCTTATACGGCAATCTCATAGATAAAAACAGATTGATATTTATACGAAATGAAATTAACTACTGAAGCGAAACAAGAAATTTTCGAAAAGCACGGCATAAGCAAGTCTAAAACTGACACTGGTTCAGCTGAGTCTCAGATCGCGCTTTTCACTACACGCATTACTGATCTTACAGAGCACCTGAAGATTCATAAAAAAGATTTCAGCACCCGCCTGGGCCTTCTGAAACTGGTAGGTAAAAGAAGAAGATTGCTTAACTACCTTCAGAAAATCGATATCGAAAGATACAGAGCTATCATTAGCGAGCTAGGTATCAGAAAATAAACTATTTGGATTAGGGAATTCACAAAGGGAATTCCCTAATCTTTTTTATACCACTTCCGAATTCCTTCTTTGCCAGTACCCGACAGTGGCCGCAATGGGCAGCCCTGTTTTTTGATGCTAAAAAAATAATTGAAGATGTCACAAAACGCGATTACAAAAACTATCTTTCTTCCGGATGGCCGGGAGATAACTATTGAAACTGGTAAATTAGCCAAACAAGCCGATGGCTCTGTTGTGGTGAAAATGGGAAACACCATGCTGCTTGCTGCTATTGTTTCCAATAAAGAGGCCCGTGAAGGCGTTGACTTCCTGCCACTTTCTGTTGACTATCAGGAGAAGTTCGCTTCATCTGGTAAAATCCCTGGAGGTTTCTTAAAAAGAGAAGCTCGTCTTTCTGACTACGAAATATTGGTTTCGCGCCTGGTAGACCGTGTGCTGCGTCCGCTGTTCCCGGATGATTATCATGCTGAAACACAAATGACGATACACCTGATCTCTGCTGATACGGAGATTATGCCTGATGCACTTGCAGCTCTGGCGGCATCTGCTGCACTGGCTGTGTCTGATATTCCTTTTAACGGACCGATCTCTGAAGTACGTGTTGCTCGTATTGATGGCCAGTTAGTTATTAACCCTACTGTTTCTGACCTGCAGCGTGCTGACATCGATATGATGGTTGGTGCTTCTATGGACAGCGTTGTGATGGTAGAAGGTGAAATGAGTGAAGTTTCAGAGGCAGAAATGCTGGAAGCTATCAAATTTGCCCACGATGCCATTAAAGTTCATTGCCAGGCACAGCTGGAGCTTGCTGAGATGGTAGGTAAACTGCAGAAACGTGAATACTCTCATGAAACGCATAATGAAGAGCTACGCGAAAGAGTACGCACTGCTACTTACGATAAAGCATATGCTGTTGCAATGCGCGGTAGAGCTAACAAAGCTGAGCGTAAAGAAGGGTTCGCAGCTGTTCTGAATGAGTTTGTGGAGTCTTTGGGTGAGGAGCATGGTTATGATATGACCATGATCAAAACCTATTACCACGATGTTGAGAAGGAGGCTGTTCGTAACATGATTCTGGATGAGCGTGTGCGTTTAGATGGCCGTAGACTAGATGAGATCCGCCCGATCTGGTCAGAGGTGAACTATCTGCCTGCTACACACGGTTCAGCGATCTTTACTCGTGGTGAGACTCAGTCTTTAACTACAGTAACCTTAGGAACAAAGCTGGACGAGCAGATGATCGACAGCGCAATGGTATCAGGTACAAATAAATTCTTATTACACTATAACTTCCCTGCATTCTCAACTGGTGAGGTGAAGCCGAACAGAGGTCCTGGCCGTCGTGAGATCGGACACGGTAACCTTGCGCTTCGTGCTCTTAAGAAGGTATTGCCAGCAGATGCAGAGAATCCATATACTATCCGTATCGTTTCCGACATCCTGGAGTCTAACGGTTCTTCATCTATGGCTACAGTTTGTGCAGGTTCACTTGCACTAATGGACGCTGGTGTACCTGTTAAAGGTGGCGTATCTGGTATCGCAATGGGCCTTATCACAGATGAGAAGACTGGCAAATTTGCAGTGCTTTCTGATATACTTGGTGATGAAGACCACCTTGGTGATATGGACTTTAAAGTAGCTGGTACTAAAGATGGTATTACTGCCTGCCAGATGGATATTAAAGTTCACGGTTTATCTTACGATGTACTTGGCCAGGCACTTGAGCAGGCAAGAGGCGGACGTTTGCATATCCTGAACGAAATGAGCAAGACTATCGCTGCTGCTAACGCAGATTACAAGCCGCATACGCCACGTTCGTTCAACATGATCATCGATAAGGAGTTTATCGGTGCTGTTATCGGACCAGGTGGTAAAGTAATTCAGCAAATTCAGAAAGATACTGGTGCTACTATCATCATCGAAGAGAAAAACGAGAAAGGTCACGTAAACATCTTCGCCAGCAACCAGGACTCAATGAACAGCGCAGTTTCTAAGATCAAAGGAATTGTTGCTCAGCCTGAAATTGGTGAAGTATACATTGGTAAAGTTAAGTCTATACAGCCTTACGGTGCCTTTGTTGAGTTTATGCCAGGTAAAGATGGCTTACTTCATATTTCTGAGATCAAGCACGAGCGTGTGGAAACTATGGACGGCGTACTGGAAGTAGGCGAGGAAATAAAAGTTAAGCTTATCGACGTAGACAAGAAGACTGGTAAGTTTAAACTGTCTCGTAAGGCTATACTTCCGAAACCGGAAGCTCCTCAGCAAAATCAGTAATATTTTCAGGGCTCCTGATGCTGCAACAGGTTGACTGCTATGGCATCAGGAGTTTTTATTTTTGGATTCGCGTACAGGTTCTTGATTTTATTCGTAATATGTAAGAACTTTGCGCGATTTTCTGATGTTACCAAACCTGAGAGCCCAAATAAAAATTTCACATTTTTGCAATTATAATATACTCTGATGAGACAACTCAAGATAAGCAAACAGATCACGAACCGCGAAAGCCAGTCCCTTGATAAATATTTACAGGAGATTGGTAAAGTAGATTTGCTTACACCAGACGAGGAGGTTTCGTTAGCACAGAGAATCAAAGAGGGAGATCAGTTTGCACTTGAGAAACTAACAAAGGCTAACTTACGCTTCGTGGTATCTGTAGCAAAGCAGTACCAGAACCAGGGGTTGTCTTTAGGTGACCTTATCAACGAAGGTAATCTGGGTCTGATCAAAGCAGCGAAGCGTTTCGACGAAACAAGAGGTTTTAAATTCATCTCTTATGCCGTATGGTGGATCCGTCAGTCCATTCTGCAGGCTTTGGCCGAGCAGTCGCGTATTGTGCGTTTACCATTGAACCGTGTGGGTTCACTTAACAAGATCTCTAAGTCGTTTTCAGAACTGGAGCAGAAATTCGAGCGTGAGCCTTCACCTGAAGAAATTGCTGAAGTACTGGAGCTGACAACTGCTGAAGTAGTTGATACCCTGAAGATTTCAGGCCGCCACGTATCTGTGGATGCCCCGTTTGTGCAAGGCGAAGAAAACCGTTTGCTGGATGTTCTGGAAAACGAAGACGAAGAATCACCAGACATGGGTCTTATGAATGATTCGCTTCGTAAAGAAGTACAGCGTGCACTTTCTACTTTAACCAAGCGTGAAGCTGATGTAATAACATTATACTTTGGCTTGAACGGAGAACACTCGCTTACACTGGAAGAAATAGGTGAGAAGTTTAACCTGACCCGTGAGCGTGTTCGCCAGATCAAAGAGAAAGCGATCAGAAGACTTCGCCATACATCAAGAAGCAAAGCACTGAAGCCATACTTAGGTTAACCCTGAAGTATACTTAGCAAAAGCCCCGGCCAGAAGCCGGGGCTTTTGTCGTTTATAAGATGTTGTTTAGGCTATTTATGCCAACAGGATGCAGGCAAAGGAGCAGATTTTTTGTATACTTGCATCCAAAATAAATTGCACCGTATTTCCATGGAAATAGAAAGAGTTAAATGCCTTATTATCGGTTCTGGCCCTGCCGGTTATACCGCTGCTATATATGCATCCAGAGCAGGTCTTAAACCTGTTTTATATCAGGGTTTACAGCCTGGTGGTCAGCTTACCATTACCAACGATGTAGAGAATTATCCTGGCTATCCGGATGGAATAAACGGACCGGCGATGATGGAGGATTTCAGAAAGCAGGCAGAGCGATTTGGTACTGATGTGCGCTATGGTATTGCCACTGCAGTTGATTTTTCCGGGCAGCCGCATAAAGTAACAATTGACGACCAGAAAGTAATTGAAGCCGATACTGTGATCATTTCTACGGGTGCATCAGCTAAGTGGCTGGGTCTTGAATCAGAAGCTAAACTGAATGGGAACGGGGTTTCTGCATGTGCTGTATGTGATGGTTTCTTTTACCGCGGACAAGAGGTAGCTATAGTTGGTGCCGGTGATACTGCTGCTGAGGAAGCTACATACCTGGCAAACCTTTGCAAAAAAGTTTACATGATCGTGCGTCGGGAGGAAATGCGTGCCTCGATTATTATGCAGGAGAGAGTAAAGAAGACCCCAAACATTGAAATTCTGTGGAATTCTGTAACAGATGAAATCTTAGGGGATGATGTGGTTACAGGCGTGCGCGTTAAGAATGTGCTGACTAATGAAACAAAAGAGATTGCGGTAAGTGGTTTCTTTGTAGCAATAGGACATAAGCCTAATTCTGATATTTTTGCGGAGTACCTCAACCTTGATGAAAACGGTTACATTCGTACCATTCCAGGCACTTCCAAAACGAATATAGATGGTGTTTTTGCATGCGGCGATGTACAGGATTATACTTACCGTCAGGCAGTTACGGCGGCAGGTTCTGGTTGCATGGCTGCACTGGATGCAGAACGTTACCTTGCCGCAAACGATTTGCACTAAATTTTTATAGTAGTAGCGCCATATACCTGCACTTTATTTTAATTTATAGTGTTGGTGTGGCTACAATAAAGTGGCTTTGAAGAAGTTTATGAATGCGAAAAGCGCAAGCATAACCATCAGAATGCCTAATTGAAAAACCAATGCCAAAGTTTAAAAGTCCCTTATCAGTTGTACTTTTTCTATTCTGCTTATTGTTCCTTGCTAATGGCGCAGTAGCACAGAAGAAAGCCAAAGACCTGTTTAAGGTAAAATCTCCTAAAATTCAGTACGTTCGGCCTGATACAACTATACTTATAAAGTATGAAGAGTTTGACGATGAGAACTCTGATGCAGGCAAGTCTATTAATTTTAGTCCTAAAAAGGAGCTATCTATAGTTAGTGAAGACACAAGCGAACTGGACCTGGGTGAGCAGCATATCCTGGAAGTATCAGACGAAGTTTTGATCGATTCATCCTGGATCAGGATTGCCGGCTATTATGCCATCTGGGATACACGGAATATCAATCCGTACCGCATGGATGCTAGGCAGCTAAAAGATACAGTAGATGTGAAATTGTATGATCCGCGCGCGAACCGTAACTATAAAATGCCATTGGTATCTACGCCTGTAACAAGTCATTTTGGTCATAGAGGTTACCGCTGGCATTACGGTACCGATATAGACCTTGACACGGGGGACAGCATTTTCTCAGCTTTTGATGGTGTGGTGCGCATAAACAAGTGGGATGGTAGCGGCTATGGTAATTACATTGTAGTGCGTCACTATAACGGCCTTGAGACACTATACGGGCACATGAGTAAAGCCATAGCTAAACCTGGCCAGTTTGTAAAAGCAGGTGAAATGATCGGTTTAGGTGGTAGTACAGGTCGTAGTTCCGGCCCACATCTTCACTACGAAGTACGTTACCAGGGTAACCCGATGGACCCTGAGAACATCTACGACTTTCCTGATTACCTCTTAAAAGGTCAGAACTTTCAGATTACTTCTGCGCTGTTTAATTATTATAACAAAGCTAAAAGAAGCTCATCCAGCAGCGGACGCAGATCATATTATCATACGATTCGTAAAGGAGATACTTTATCAGGAATTGCCAAAAAATATGGCGTATCTGCAAGCCAAGTAGCAAGACTTAATGGCATGAGTACCCGTTCCACCTTACGTGTTGGAAGAAAGTTACGTGTGAGATAACAATACAAAACTATGAAATTAGATATACTTACTTTTGCCGCCCACCCAGATGATGCTGAATTAGGTTGTGCCGGTACTATCATAGCCCATATTGCTGCCGGTAAAAAAGTAGGTATTGTTGATCTTACAAGAGGGGAGCTCGGAACACGTGGCACCCCTGAAACCCGTGCTGCCGAAGCAGAAGCGGCATCTGAGATTATGGGATTATCTGTGCGGGATAATCTTGATTTTGCTGACGGTTTTTTTGTAAACGATAAAGCACATCAATTAAAGATTATAAAAAAAATACGGCAATACAAACCTGAGTTGGTTATTATGAACGCCATTCACGATCGTCACCCGGACCACGGGAGAGGATCACAGGTAGTATCTGAAGCTTGTTTTTTGGCTGGACTTAAGATGATCAAAACTTCAGGACCTGACGGAGAGAAGCAGGAGGCATGGCGTCCTAAAGTAGTGTATCATTTTATTCAGGATCGGTATATTAAGCCAGACGTGATTGTAGATATTACTCCTTTTTGGGATAAGAAACTGGAGAGTATTCGGGCCTTCAAATCCCAATTCTTTAATCCGGAAGACACCTCTGAAAACACATATATTTCCTCACCGGAGTTTATGGAGTTCCTGGAAGCAAGAGCCAAAGAATACGGGCATGCTATAGGTGTAAAATACGGGGAAGGATTTACTGTGGATCGCCACATTGGAGTTAAGAGCTTATTTGATCTGATCTAATATAGTTCAGGTATAAAAAGAAAGGGCGCTATTAACTATAGCGCCCTTTCTTTTTATTTATACTTACGGTTAGGTTCTGTTCTTTCTCCAGTTTGAAGTCTTAGGTGCGTTATGCACAGCACCATTTTCTGTTAGCTTTGGCTTTTGTTTCTGCATCAGCATAGCAGCGAGGGCCACAGCTATTTCTTCTTCAGCTTCAGATGCCTGTGGTTTTAAAACATCTGGTGTAAAGTAGCGCTCAATAAATTTAGTGTCGAAGTTACCGCTTACAAAGGCCTCGTGCTGCAATACATACTTACCAAATGGGAGCGTGGTTTCTATACCTGTTATCTGGTATTCATCAATCGCACGAATCATTTTCTCAATAGCTTCCTGACGATCCTTACCAAATGTAACCAGCTTCGCGATCATCGGATCATAGTAAATGGGTATATCCATACCTTGCTCAAAGCCATCATCTACACGTACCCCTAAACCTTGCGGACGCTTATACGTTTCCAGTTTTCCAATATCAGGTAAGAAGTTATTGGTAGGGTCTTCAGCATAAACGCGCAACTCTAACGCGTGGCCATTTATACTTAATTCTTCCTGACGAAAAGCTAAGGTTTTCCCTTCTGCTACCTGTATTTGCTCGCGTACAAGGTCTAAACCAGTAATTTGTTCAGTTACCGGGTGTTCTACTTGTAAACGGGTGTTCATCTCTAGGAAGTAGAAGTTCAGGTTCTCATCAACTAAGAACTCAACGGTGCCGGCTCCTACATAATCGCAGGCTTTCGCTACATTCACGGCACAGCGGCCCATTTCTTCCCTCAGTCCAGGTGTAAGTACAGCAGATGGTGCTTCTTCAATTACTTTCTGATGGCGACGCTGTATAGAACACTCACGCTCAAATAAATGCACAATGTTCCCATGTGTATCACCTAACACCTGAATTTCGATATGGCGAGGGGATCCGATATATTTTTCAATAAATACGGATCCATCGCCGAATGCAGAAGTAGCTTCGCTTACAGCTAACTGCATCTGTTCTTCGAAGAACTCTACACTCTCTACCACACGCATACCTTTGCCACCACCACCGGCACTGGCTTTGATAAGTATAGGGAAACCTATTTTCTGTGCGATCAGCTTTGCTTCTTCTACATCAGTAATGGCATATTCGGTGCCAGGCACCATAGGGATGTTATACTTGGCAACAGCAGCTTTGGCGGCCAGTTTGCTACCCATCAGCTCAATGGCTTCCGGCGACGGACCTATAAAGATTAAGCCAGCTTCTTCTACAGCCTTGGCAAATCCAGCATTTTCAGAAAGGAAGCCGTAACCCGGGTGAATAGCATCTACGTTTAACTGCCTGCAAACATCAATAATAACATCACCACGCAGGTATGATTCGTTAGATTTTGGTCCTCCTACGCAAACCGCTTCGTCTGCAAAACGTACATGCAGTGCGTTGCGGTCAGCTTCGCTATAAATAGCAACTGTTTTAATGCCCATTTCCTTAGCGGTACGCATTACACGAAGTGCAATTTCGCCACGGTTGGCAACTAATATCTTATTTATTTTTCTCATGCCGGAGCTGTGGTTAATCTGAGTTCAAAGAAACGGGTTTGCAGCCAAACTTAAAAGCCATATATTTAAAAAAGCCTTTTACTGCAAAGGTTTACATTGTAATTGATAGCACAAAAACTTAAATTTGCGCTGCTTTATGCAAAAATTCGTATGAATGCATATTAAGCACATTAAGACTGAAATATCCCGATAACTAAATTATTACTCAAGTGGATTTATTTGAAAAACTGAAGACCAACAGAGGTCCGTTAGGTAGCCACTCCCATTATGCGCATGGTTACTTTACTTTTCCTAAACTGGAAGGGGAGATCGCTCCACGCATGAAATTCAGGGGCAAGGACGTTCTAACCTGGAGCCTTAACAACTATTTAGGTCTTGCTAACCACCCGGAAGTACGTAAAGCTGATGCTGAAGCTGCTGCAGAGTGGGGTATGGCTTACCCGATGGGTGCCCGCATTATGTCTGGTAACTCTAACCACCACGAAAAATTAGAAGCAGAACTGGCCGAGTTTGTTCAGAAGCCGGATGCGTTGCTTTTAAACTTCGGTTACCAGGGTGTGGTATCTATTATTGATGCCTTAGTTGATCGCCACGATGTAATAGTTTACGATGCAGAGTCGCATGCCTGTATAATTGATGGTTTACGTCTGCACCAGGGCAAGCGCTTTGTGTATGCGCACAACGATATGGCCAGCCTTGAGAAACAGTTAGAGCGTGCTACGCGCTGGGCTGAAAATACAGGTGGTGCTATACTTGTGATTACAGAAGGTGTATTTGGTATGTCTGGTAATCTGGGCAGCCTGGATGAAGTGGTGAAGTTAAAAGAGAAGTTTCAGTTCCGTTTATTTGTAGATGATGCACACGGCTTTGGAACGATGGGTAAGACTGGTGCCGGTACTGGTGAGCACTTAAACTGCCAGGATGGTATCGATGTATACTTCTCTACGTTTGCCAAGTCAATGGCCAGCATTGGTGCCTTTGTGGCTGCTGATGAGCAGGTGGTAGAGTATCTTCGCTATAACATGCGTTCGCAAATCTTTGCTAAGTCGTTGCCAATGCCTTTGGTAATTGGTGCCCTTAAGCGTTTAGAGTTACTGCGTACCAAACCTGAGCTTAAAGATCAACTATGGACAGTAGTAAACGCACTTCAGTCTGGCTTGCGCGAAAAAGGCTTTAATATCGGTACAACAACTTCGCCTGTAACACCGGTATTCCTGAACGGCCAAATTCCTGATGCTACGCAGTTAACGCTGGACCTACGTGAAAACTATAACATCTTCTGTTCAATAGTAGTGTACCCGGTGGTACCGAAAGATGTGATCATGCTGCGTCTGATACCTACGGCTGCGCACACACTGGATGATGTAAAAGAGACGATTGATGCCTTCGAGAAAATTGCACAAAAATTGGACAAAGGCTTGTACTCTAAGTCACCGGTTACCGCTTAGTTTGCTCTAAAGGCATATATTAAATTTCTTTAATTTTTGCTTGTTATTACTAAATGTGTATATTAGAGCTATTAAACCAAATGTTTCACTATAACAAATAGCTCTAATGAACAACAACTTTAGCAAACTGAGAGACCTTGTTATGTCGCTTGAATCCGATTTCGAAAAGTTCTACGACAAAAACAACGCTGCTGCAGGTACACGTGTACGTAAAGGCATGCAGGATCTGAAAAACATGGCTCAGGACATCCGTAAGGAAGTTCAGGACATGAAAAACAGCACTGCTGATAAAAAATAGTAATCAGACAGACTACTGAAAATAAAAAAGGTGAACTGAAAAGTTCACCTTTTTTTATTCATAATTTATTGATTTATAGCTAGTTAACCTTTACCAGGTAATAATTCTTTTTACCTTTTTGTACAACCAGGTATTTGTCCTGAAGCAGCTCATAGTTTACAGGCTCATCAGGGTTCTGTACTTTCTGGCGGTTTACACTTACCCCACCATTCTTGATCATGCGCTTAGCTTCACCCTTCGATTCGAAGATCTGGCCGCTGGTTAAATCAGAGAGCAGGTCACTGATGCCTGGGGCTTCAGCGTAAGCAGATTTGCTAACTTCTATCTGCGGCACTCCCTCGAATACAGAAAGCAGAATTTCTTCTTTTAACCCTTTTAGTGTCTCTAAATCGCCTTTTCCAAATAAAATTTCTGAAGCTTCTATCGCAGCTAAATAATCTTCTTCAGAATGCACCCGAATTGTAACTTCTTTAGCTAAGGCTTTCTGCAAAACACGCAGGTGAGGAGCTTGTTTGTGCTCTTCTGTCAATCGTTCAATTTCATCTTGAGGAAGTAAAGTATAAACCTTAATTAGTTTTTCCGCTTCTTCATCAGAGAGGTTAAGCCAGAACTGGTAGAATTTGTATGGTGAAGTTAAAGTAGCATCCAACCAAATGTTGCCGCCTTCAGATTTTCCGAATTTAGTACCATCCGATTTTGTTACCAGCTTTCCTACTAAAGCATAAGCTTTGCCACCATCCATACGACGGATGAGCTCAGTGCCGGTTGTAATGTTACCCCACTGATCGGAAGCACCCATCTGCAGTTTAACCCCTTTGTTTTTATACAAATGATAGAAGTCGTAGCCCTGTATCAATTGGTAGGTAAATTCTGTAAATGATAGGCCTTCGGCACGGTCACCATCTTCGTCGGCACTGATTCGTTTTTTCACTGAATCTTTGGCCATCATATAGTTTACCGTAAGGTGCTTACCTACCTCGCGCAGGAAGCCCAGAAAGCTGAATTCTTTAAACCAGTCGTAGTTGTTCACAATTTCAGCAGAGTTGGTTCCGGCGTTAAAGTCCAGGAATTTCTCCAGCTGTACTTTTATACTTTCCTGGTTGGCACGCAAAGTATTTTCATCAAGTAGGTTCCGTTCAGCAGACTTGCCTGATGGGTCACCGATCATACCAGTTGCTCCACCAACCAATGCTACAGGCTTGTGGCCAGCACGCTGCAGGTGCACCAGCAACATAATAGTAGCCAGGTTACCAATATGTAAAGAGGAGGCAGTCGGATCGAAGCCAATGTAACCAGTGGTCATACCAGAAGCTAATTGCTCTTCGGTGCCTGGCATGAAATCATGGAGCATGCCTCTCCATCTTAATTCTTCTATCAGATTCATTTATAGTTCAAGCTTTCTATTCAAGGCAAATATATAAAAGAGTTGGAAGTTAACACGGGCTAAATGCTTTTCTTAAGCTATAGTTTACAGTATAGGCTCTTATAGTTTAATGCAATTTAAACTTGTAACCACCTTTTTCAAGTGTTTAGTACAGCACTTTCTGCTGTTTACTATAAGTTAGTTATATGGCCGAACAAATACTATAAGCTGTAGTACAAGAAAGCAAACCTCTGCTGGTATACTTATTTGATACTTCAATGACTTTACCTGCTGCACCGCTAATTGATCCAGCCTTGGCTGACTCCCGGGTATCTAGAATTGAATATCTTATTCTGGGTATAGTTGCTGTGCACATAGCTTTAGGCATTGGCAGTTTCCACTACAACAGGAGCTTCTTCGACAGGTATATAGTGGAAGACGGGTATATTGAGAACATCACTGCACTTACGTTGCTGTTTATTTCTGTCATTTTATGGATAGCTGCTTATAGAAACAATGGGGTTTTACGACTTGCCCTCGGCTTTGTAGCCCTGGTGTTTTTATTCGGAAGCGGGGAGGAGATTTCATGGGGGCAACGCATCTTAAATTTTCAAACACCTGGCGAGTTAAAAGATGTGAACACACAAGGCGAGTTTAACCTACATAATATTAAACTGAATGATGTAAAGCTGAACAAGCTGATCTTTGGTACAGTGATGTATACAGGCATTATTTTATACTTTGTTATTTTGCCAGCGCTGTATCAGTTCAGGTCTTTTTTTCATACCCGCAGCTATATGCTTTTGCCGTTGCCTAAGTTAGAGTGGGGGATCATGTACCTGGGTATCTTTCTGGTGCTCTTCTTTATACCACATGGTAAACTCTGGGAACTGCAGGAGTTTACCTTTTCTGTTTTTTTGCTTTCCTCTCTGTTTTTCCAGTTCAACCCCAAGTTCTATACGTTGGTGTCAGGAGGCAGGGCTAATTATACTTTTGCCGGCTAATAATTGGGGTTTATACTTTCATTTTAACCCTTATGCCTTAAATTTGTGTAGCAGAATTTTTACTACTTAGCCCTACCTGTTACACATGGCGCACACCCCCGAGAGTATTTTAGAACAACTCCAGAAACGCAATTTTGCTCCCGTATACTTCCTGCAGGGCGAGGAACCTTATTACATCGACCTGATTTCGGACTATATAGAGCAACATGCATTGCAGGAGCACGAGAAAGGCTTTAACCAGGTAGTTATCTATGGTAAGGATGTGGATGTGGCAACGGTACTACTACAGGCAAAGCGCTTCCCGATGATGGCCGACCGCTCGGTGGTTATAGTTAAAGAAGCCCAAAGTATACAGGATATAGACAAAGAAGAAGGAGCGAAGCAACTCGAAGCATACCTGCAGAATCCGTTACCTTCCACCATACTGGTGCTCGGGTACAAGCACAAAACACTGGACGGCCGGAAGTCTATATCAAAGGCTTTTGCGCAGCACGCTGTCATGCTGACTACCAAAAAGCTTTATGACAACCAGGTGCCGGCATGGGTTAACAGCTACCTGAAATCTAAAAATATCAAAGCTACGCCGCAGGCAGTACAGCAACTCAGTGATTTTATAGGTGCAGACCTGTCAAGGTTAGCAAATGAGATAGACAAGTTGTTACTGAACCTGAAGCCGGGGCAGACAATTGATGAGCGTGTAGTACAGGAAAATGTAGGCATCAGTAAAGAGTATAATATCTTTGAACTGCAGGCTGCTATCATTGCCCAGGATGCTTTAAAGGCAAACCGCATTGTAAATTACTTTGAGGCCAATCCCAAAAATAACCCGGTAATTCCTAACATAGGTATGTTGTTTTCGTTTTTTACGAAACTCCTGAGCCTGCAGGCTGCCACTGATAAATCGGAAGCTGGTATTAAAAAGTTGTTAGGACAGCAAGCCTGGAAGGTAAAGGAATACCAGTATGCCATGCGCATTTATCCTATAAACAGAGTTGCAGATATCATACATTTTATCAGGGTAGCGGACCTTCAATCGAAAGGTATAACCGGGGGCGATATGAGTGAAGCTGATATTCTGCGGGAGTTGGTGTTTAAGATTTTGCATCCGGTGCCCAAAGCGTTACCTGTTTAATATTTCAGGAATAGCACAATATTTTAGTTTGCCGGACATTATATACTAGTAAAGCTATGTTTTGTGCTGTAGCTGCATTTATTGGTGTTGCGGCAGGAGAGGTCGCCAAAAATTGTTAACTTTGACTGAAGTGGCACGTACAGTTCGCCATTTATACTTTACTTGATATCAAAACGATTAAGCCTGGTTAAGCCAGGCCGTTTTATGAACATACTATGAAGATAGCGTACAAAATAGCACTGGCTTCGGTACTGGCAGGTGGCTCGCATGTGGTGGTAGCCCAGAATACGCAGGTATTTACGGCCAAAGACAAATACTTCCATGAGGGGTTAGAACTTTTTGATCGTGCCAAGTATGGCGCTGCCCAGGAAGCCTTCCGCAAGTATATTGAGCTGATCGGAGACGATGCAAAAACGGCAGATGCGCAATATTATTACGCGCTGAGTGGTTTATACCTGCTACACCCGGACGCTGAACAGCTTATACTTAACTTTGCTAAAAATTACCCGGCTCACCCCAAAACAGCCCTGGCTAATTATGAACTTGGCCTGTACTACTTTGAGCAGAAGGACTATAAGAAAGTAGTAGATCTGCTAAAGCAGGCACCAACACATCTTTTAAGTATAAAACAAAACAAAGAGCTGGAATTTAAGCTGGGTTATTCTTATTTCGCTACTAAGGATTTTGCGAACGCTAAAATATACTTTGATAAAAACAAAACGAACGGCTTCAGAGAAGAAGAGCATCGTTTTGCTTATGCATCAAACTATTATTCGGGCTATATTTCTTACCGCAACGGTGATTATGCTGCTGCCAAAGCAGACCTGAAAATTGCTGAAAAGAATGAAGCATACGCGCAGATCGTGCCTTACATGATCACTGAGATCCTGTATAAGGAAAACGATGTGTATGAAGTTATTCGTTACGGTGAAGCCTCCCTTGCACGCACCCCGAAAGTTCAGCAGTCTGACGAGATTGCGCTTTTAGTTGGAGATGCCTACTACCAGCGTGCCGATTATAAAACTGCTGACAAATACTTTAACCAGTATGCGCAGGGCAAAAAGTCGCTTGACCCTGTAGTGCAGTATAAAATTGCCTATACCGACTATAAGAACAATAACTATAAAGATGCTATTGTTAATTTTAAAGCGGTAGCGCTTAAAAAAGATGCACTTGGCCAGAATGCAGCTTATTATTTAGGTTTATCCTACCTGCGCGAAAACAACAAGCAATTTGCATTAACAGCTTTTGACCAGGCCCGCAAAAACGACCACGACAAAGATGTAACAGAAGCATCGACACTTAAATATGCTCAGGTAAACTATGAACTGGGTAACTATAGAGAAGTAATTAATTCACTTACCAGCTTCAGTAAAGATTACCCGGACTCTGACCAGGCAGCTGAAGCAGACGACTTATTAAGCGAAGCATATTTCAGCTCTAACAACTATCCGGAGGCAATCCGCCACATAGAGAGCATGCCGAAAAAGAGCTGGAAAATACTGCAGACGTACCAGCGCGTTACCTACTATCATGGCGTAAATCTGTTTAACGAAGCTAAATTTCCTGCTGCCGTTGCGATGCTTGATAAGTCGTTGCAGTACCCTTATGATAAAGAAGTAACAGCCGCCAGCCACTTTGTAAAAGGCGAAGCCTATTCTGTTGGCCAGCGCTACGACGATGCCATTAACAGCTATGCTGCCGTATTCCGTAACACAACTGCTGGTAAATCAGATTATTACCTGAAGTCGCGCTATGGCATCGGCTATGCATACTATAACACCAAACAGTACGACAAAGCATTGCCTCATTTCCGTGAGTTTGTGAACGGCACTAAACCAAGTAACCCGAATCACTACGATGCCATGCTGCGCCTTGCCGATCTGTACTATGTAAGCAAAAACTATAAGCAGGCAGAAGATCTGTACGAGAAAGTAATTGCTTCTAACTCACCGGATAAAGATTATGCCTACTTCCAGCGTGGGGTATTGGCAGGTATAAATGGTAATAAAGCCCAGGCAGAGCAGAGCCTGAAAAAAGTACTGAACGAGTTCCCGCAATCGCGTTATGCCGATGATGCTCAGTACCAGGCTGCCGTACTTGATTTTGAAGCTGGTAACTATGGCCCGGCTGTGGAAGGATTCACACAACTGATAAACTCTGGTTCTTCAAGCAAATTGTTGCCTAACGCACTTCATAAACGCGGGCAGGCATATGCTAACCAGGGCAAGCACAATGAAGCTATTCAGGATTACAAACGCGTACTGGATGATTTTCCGACCTCTAAGATAGCAAGCGGTGCGCTTTATAGTTTACAGGAATCGCTGGCTGCCCAGAACCGAAGTGAAGAATTTGACGCATACCTGGCAAAGTATAAGTCCAATAACCCGGAAAGTACAGCTCTAGAAAGCATTGAATTTGAAGCTGCTAAAACGCTATACTTCAACGAGAAATATGAGCAGGCAATAACTAAACTGGAAGCTTATTTAACTGCTTATCCGAAGAGCCCATATGTAAGTGATGCCCGCTACTTCCTGGCAGATTCATACCTGAAGAAGGATAACCAACAGGCTGGCTTACAGCGCATGAAAGAAGTAATTGCCGAAAACAAATCGGAATACGTTAACCGTGCGATACAAAAAGTTGCTGATATCGAGTTTGCTGCTAAAAACTATACAGAAGCTATAAAATACTATAGCCGCCTGCGCGATGTGGCTGCTAACCGCAAAGAGCAGCAGAATGCACTGACCGGTCTGATGATGAGCTACTATAACACCAACGATTATGCAAACAGCAAGCGTATAGCCAGCGAACTGATAAGCCAGGGGAATGCAGCGATCAATGCTTATAATACAGCCATGCTTTACAGAGGTAAGTCAACGTACGCTCAGGGTGACCTGGCGCAGGCACTGAAGGAACTCCGTGAAACAGCAGGTGCGGCATCGGATGTACATGGCGCTGAAGCTCAATACCTGGTTGCTGAGATTCTGTATAAGCAGAAGAAGTATAAAGAGTCGCTGGATGAAGCATTTGCCTTTAATAATAAGTTCTCGAGCCATGATTACTGGCTGGGTAAATCGTTCCTGATAATTGCTGATAACTACACCGCCCAGAATGAACTGTTCCAGGCTAAAGCAACCTTAAATTCTATTATCGAAGGCTCTCCTGTAGCAGAGATAGTGGAAGAAGCGAAGCAGAAACTGGAGAAGCTAAATGGTGGTAGCGGCAATGATACCACCAAAGTGAACAATGGTGGTGAGCAGGAGCAGAAGTAACATACAGTATAAGACAGAGAAGCATCAAAATGAAGAATAAGATAAGAAAAGCATCGCTGGCCATTGTGTTGTGTGTTGGCTACGCATTTATGAATTCGGCCCATGCTCAGAACAACGGCTGGGGCGAAGGAGCAAAGCTGGAAGATGCTGAAGTAGTAGTAGAAAAGAACCGTGTAATTGAGCTGCCTAATGCAGCCCGTAACTTCGAGAAATTTAAAGTTGAACCACCAACCGTAGCAGATAAAACAATCCGTTACCGCTTTACCGACTATCGCTTGCCAGAGCAGGATATAGAACTGCAGATGCGCGTGCTAACTATAAAGCAGGACGAGCTGACCAAATTATATGGCAACTACCTGAAGGCAGGCTTTGGAAACTATGCTACTTTATACTTAAAAGGTTATTTCCATAACAAGCGTTCTGAAACAGCATCTTATGGTGCAGAGGTTAGCCATGTTGGATCAGCACGTGGCCCGGAAGTACAGGGTCAGTCGGCGGTTTCGAATAGCAGCATTGGTTTGCATGGAGAGCGCTATTTGCCGGGCTTTACCATTGGTGGCCGGCTAGGCTATGAGCGAGACAAGAACCATTTCTATGGGTATGCTCCAGCACTGAAAGATGAAGTAGACAAAGATACAACTAAGCAGATATTTAACAGGATCAATGCGAACGGTTATATCCATAACCAGACGTCAGATTCGCCGGTGTTGTACAAGGCAGGAATAAAGCTAAATTACCTGAACGACCGCTTTGACATGAGCGAAGCCAACGTTGCCCTGAATCTGAATTCAGAATATACTATCGATACGCTTTCAGGATTCAGAGTAGATGCTGACTTGTCGTTCGTATCACATAAAGATTCGAGCAGTGTATCTCGCCCTTTCTTTAAACTTAATCCAAGCTACGAGCGCCAGTTTGGAGTTGCCCGCATAATGCTGGGGGCTAATGTAGCCTATACTGGGGATGAAGTAAATGATGCGCGCAAGTTCAATATCTATCCTCAGATAAGATTAGGGTTAGAGCCTATAGAAGATAACCTGCTGATCTATTTCGGTTTAGGTGGTGATTTGCAAAGAGTTACTTTATATGAACTAACAAAAGAGAATCCTTGGATCGCTCCTAAGGTAGAAGTAGCTGATATTAATAAAGGTCTGGAAGTATATGGAGGTTTTTCGGCTAACTTATCCAACTATGTGCACCTGACCGGGCGTGTAGCTTACCAAAATTACCGTAACCTATACTTCTACAACAACTCCAGAGCTGATTCTACCAAGTTTGACCTGGTTTATGACGATGGCGTAACAAATGTTTTAAATATTTATTCGGAGGCAGTTTTCGATTATATCGATGAAGTCCGCCTTGGTTTAAAGCTTGATTATAACAAGTATAACACAGCATCATTAGACCAACCCTTCCACCGTCCGGATCTGATGGCGAGTGTTTTTGCGACCTATAACTTCTACGATAAGATTCTCTTTAATTCAGAACTTTACTATATTGGGAGTTCATTCGGACGTGTGTACAGACCAGATGGTTCTTTTGTAACACGCGAGACGGACAACATTATAGATCTTAACCTGAAAGCGGATTACAAGTTTACGAATACCTTTACTGTATTCCTGATGGCCAATAATTTATTGGGCAACAAATACGAAAGGTTTGTAAATTACCCCGTGAAGAGTATAAACGTGATAGGAGGCGTTACCTATTCATTCTAGTAACCTATGGTAGCAAAGCACATTAAGTCCTTGCTCTATGACCACGACTGTGTCATCATCCCGGGATTTGGCGGGCTGATAACCCGTTACGTACCGGCCGTGGTACACCCGGTAAAACATACCATTACACCACCTTCCAAACGGGTGGCTTTTAATGAGAAGCTGATCTTAACAGATGGCCTGCTCATCAACACAATTGCTTACCATAACAGCATATCGGCTGTTGAGGCGCAGCAGTTAGTGGCAGCATTTGTTAATCAGGCAAACGAAAAACTTAAAACCGATAATCGCTTTGAACTAAGTGATATTGGTATTTTCCGTTATAATGCCGCCCATCGCCTTGAGTTTGAATACAGGGAAAGCGATAACCTGCTGGAAGCAAGCTTCGGTTTACCGGAGATAACTGCAAGACCGGTTAGAGCAGAAGAATCTGTAGTACTGCGCACCTTACTGAAAGACCGTGAACCGGCACAAGCACAACAAGGCAATAAATTTAAACGCCGCCTGCGCAGAGCTTATAGTGCAGCTGCTGGTCTTGTAATTGCCGGCCTTACCGGCTCAGCATTATACTTGTTATCTATACAGACAGAGTATAACCTTAGTAGTCTTAATCCTATCACCTTATTTACCTCGGGTACGTTTGGCAATCAAACCATGCCTGCCACACGCTATACTTCAGATTACTTACCACTTTCTTTAACTGAACGCCAGTTAGCGTATCAGGAAGTTTTACGTTCTACTGAGTTTGGTATAGCTGATCTGCCATTACTTGAAGAACAAAATATAGCTGATGAAGTTAACATAGTTGACACTGTTGCTTTAAATGCGCTTGCTGAACCTGAAATAAATCAGGAAGTTATAGTTGAAGAGCCTGCTGAGCCAGTGCTTACAATTAATGAAAGAACCGGTCGTTTTTATATCATTACCGGTGGTTATGCCCGCATGCAGAATGCTGAGGCTGGCCGCGACGAAGTAAGAGAGAACGGCCACGATGGCAAAGTGCTTACACCATTAAAAGGCAGCAGATTATTCCGCGTATCCGTAGCTGATTTTGCTACTGCCGAAGAAGCACAGGCTGCCATGAACGAATACAGAAAAACATACGGAAACTCAATCTGGGTACTCAATAACTAACATGACATCACTCTTATTACAAATTACTACCGGTGCACCAGCCGATACTACTGCTCTTGCAGAAGGTACCGCAGCTGCAGCTGATACATCCGTTTCTCTTATTGATCTGGCCATGTCAGGCGGATGGGCCATGTATCCGTTGGCTATACTTTCGCTGGCTGCCGTTTATATTTTTGTAGAGCGTTATTTAACGCTTAAAAAAGCAGCCAAAAACCCTGAAGGTTTTAACGACCGCATTAAAAGCATGGTATTGGCTGGCGATATAAATGGAGCTAAAATGCTGTGTGCACAAACTAATACGCCTGTTGCCCGCATGCTTTCTAAAGGTATAAGCCGCATCGGTAACCCACTTAAAAACATTGAAACTTCTATTGAGAACGTAGGAAAGATCGAGATTAGCCGCCTGGAGCGTAACCTGGCCGGTCTGGCAACTATAGCAGGTGCTGCTCCGATGCTAGGCTTCCTGGGTACTGTAACCGGTATGATTCAGGCATTCATCGCAATTGCTCAGGCCGAAGGTTCTATCAGCCCGAAATTACTTTCTGGTGGTATCTATGAAGCGATGGTAACGACAGCTGCTGGTCTTATTATTGGTCTTCCGGCATATGTTGGATATAACTACCTGGTTGGCCGTATTGATAACATTGTGCATTCCATGGAATATTCGTCTATTGAGTTCCTTGATCTGTTACAAGAACCACAACTATAAGCATGAATTTACGCTCAAAAAACAGGATAAACGCAGAATTCAGTATGTCGTCTATGACGGACATCATTTTCCTGCTGCTTATCTTTTTTATGCTTACTTCTAACTTCGTTACACCTTCGGGTTTGCCGGTTAGTTTGCCTTCCAGCAAAACATCCAACATCGTAATGCAGAAAATTAGCGTTACTATAACAGGTGACTTAAAGTATTACTTGAATGAACAACCGATTGCCCTTGCTGACATCGAACCACAATTGGCAGCACTTTTGCAGGAAACTCAGGAGGGGGAAGGTGTTGTTGTGTTACATGTAGACAAAACAGTGCCTGTAGAGCACTTAGCTCGCGTGGCCGGTATTGCTGCCAACCTGAAAGCAAAAGTAACACTGGCCACGTTGCCAGAATAAGTATAAAATAAATTATGTCAGTAGCCTTATCACAGGAAGAAAAGAAGAATGAGCGTATTGCCGCAGGCGTAAGCGTGGCAGTGCACATACTTCTGCTTTTGCTTCTGATTTACGTAATGGCCTGGCGCGCTCCCGATCCGCCTGCCGCAGAACTGGGTATTGAGCTTAATTTCGGGATGGATAACGTAGGAAGTGGGGATATACAAACTACGGCTACTCCAAACGAGTCGAAGAACGTGGAAGACAGCAAACCTGCGCCTACTCAACCTGATGCTCGTCCGGAACCAAAACCAACCGTTACGCCAACACCGCCACAGCCTGTAGAAACGCCCAAAGTGCAGACTACAACTGCGGATGCACCTGTTTCAGTTAAAGAGGATGTAAAGCCACAGCCTAAGCCGCAACCAAAAGAGGAAGTGGTAAAAAAAGAGCCTGAAAAACCAAAAGCGTTGTACCCGGGCAAACCTACTACCAGTACTGGAACCGGTAAAAGCGGTACATCAAACGAAGCGACTGGTAACAATAACGGCGATAACCCGGGCACAGTAGGCGACAAAGGCTCACCGGATGGTAAACTGGATGCCAAAGCCCTTTATGGTAAATCTGGTGGTGGTGCAGGTGGTTCGTTAAACATGGCCGGATGGGGCTGGGGAGATATACCGAAACCACGCGATAACTCAAGCGAAACCGGTAAAGTAGTAATTAAAATCACCATTAACCCGGATGGTACTGTAGAGAATGCAAGAGTTGTGGAATCTACGGTATCTGCGCAAGTGGCAGAGATATATCGTATGGAGGTATTTAAGAAAGCAACTTTCGTGCGCCTGGGCGGCAATGATGATTATGGAAAAGGAGCCACAGGCTTTATAACTTATACAATCAAAACCAGATAGCCTATCTTAATGACCTATCAGGAAGTTTTAGATTACCTATACCAGCAATTGCCGATGTTTCAACGCATCGGCAATGTTGCTTTTAAGAAGAGCCTCGACAATATTATTGCTCTTTGTGATGCGATGGGGAACCCGCAGCATACCTTTAAAACAGTACATGTTGGCGGCACCAATGGCAAGGGCAGTAGCTCTCATATGCTGGCAGCTATACTTCAGGAGGCTGGTTATAAAACAGGGCTTTATACTTCGCCACACCTTAAATCCTTTACAGAACGTGTTCGCATTAACGGTGTAGAGTTGCCAGAGCAATACCTGATCGACTTTGTAGAGAAGTATAAGTCGCTGTTCGAAGAGGTGCAGCCATCCTTCTTTGAAATGACGGTGGCGCTGGCATTTAAATATTTTGCTGATGAGCGGGTTGATGTAGCAGTAATTGAAGTAGGTTTGGGCGGCAGACTGGATTCTACAAATATAATTACCCCGGAAGCTTCTCTTATCACCAATATTGGTTTCGATCACCAAAATCTGCTGGGCGATACATTGCACGCCATAGCTTCAGAAAAGGCAGGTATCATTAAACCGGGCATTCCGGCAACTATAAGCCTTAAACAGCCTGAAATTGAAGATGTATTTAAGGCAAAAGCAGCAGAGGTTAAGGCACCTTTATACTTTGCTACTGACAACTATCAGGTAGTACTTAAGAGCCATACGTTAGAGCAACAGGTATTTGATGTATACAGGCAAGACCAATTATACTTATCTGATCTGAAGCTTGACCTGACCGGAATTTACCAGCGCTACAACCTGCCGGGCGTGTTGCAAACCATAACTATACTTTCAGAGCATGGCTTTAATATATCAGAAGTTGCGATAAGAAACGGACTGGCAACTACCAAGCAACTGACTGGGCTGAAGGGGAGATGGCAGGTGTTGGGTAATCATCCCTTAACTATTTGTGACACTGGTCATAATGTGGATGGAATTAATCAGATACTTACACAGTTACATAGCCTGCAGCCAAAGCAGGTGCACTTTGTGTTCGGGGCAGTTAACGATAAAGATGTTACTACCATACTTGAGATGCTTCCGAAGAGTTATACCTACTATTTTTGTCAGGCAAGTATACCAAGAGCATTGCCTGTTACTGAATTACAGCAAAAGGCCGAAAGCGTTGGTTTACAAGGCAAAGGTTATACATCGGTGGCAGATGCTGTTCAGGCTGCAAAGGAAAATGCTGCTCCGGATGAGGTTATTTTTATTGGCGGCAGTACCTTTGTAGTGGCAGAGATTGAAGAACTATAAATAATGGGAAGATCTAAATTAGCGAAATTCGCAACGATAGCTGAACGCGACAACGTGGTGCAGGATGGCGATGAGAAGTATGGGAAGCTGGCCGGTAAGTGGCGTTCAGAGCACTTTAGCAACAATAACCCGATTATATTGGAGATTGGCTGTGGCCGGGGAGAGTATACCGTAGGTATGGCCCGTCTGCATCCTGAAAAGAATTTTATAGGCGTTGATATCAAAGGAAATCGTATCTGGAAGGGGAGTTCTTTGGCTGTTGAAGAAGGGCTGGAGAATGTAGCGTTCCTGCGCACATTCATCGAAACTGTTTCAGATCATTTTGCTGAAGGCGAAGTGGATGAGATCTGGATCACTTTTCCAGACCCACGCCCGAAAGACCGTGACATAAAGCGTCGCCTTACTTCGCCTCGTTTCCAGGAAATGTATAGCTACATGCTGAAGCGTGATGGCATTATTCACCTTAAAACCGACAACCAACCGCTGTTTGATTATACTTTAGAAGTGTTACAGGATCGAAAAATAAAGCACTTGGTATCTACAACGGATCTTTATACTTCGGACCTGCAGGAACATACTATGGGAATATATACAACCTATGAAAAGCGTTACCTGGCCGAAGGTATAGCTATCAAATACCTGCAATACAAACCGGTTAAGGAAGTTTAGGAAGTAAGAGTTTGTGAGTTAAAGAAGTAAGAAGTGATTTTATAGTTTGAACAAAAAACGTAAAACAAACAGAAAAGCCCGCTCAATTTATACTTGGGCGGGCTTTTCTGTTTGTAGTTAAAGTATACTTCTTAAACTTACTAAACTCCTAGTCTTCCAATTCTTCAAATATTTCCTGTAATTCGTCGAAGTTCTTGTAGCCCGGACGAATTTCCTGACCGCCTTGTAAGCCAATACCTGTTGGTTTTATCTTTTTGATGATATGGCTTACGTTGTCTTTCTGGAGTCCGAAACCGATATAAACCTGGTGTTTCTTAGCTACTTCACGTAACAGCTTTTCATTGGTCTCATCAATGCTGTTAAAGTCAGTCGAGTAAATAATGAAGCTATCTACGTAAGGGCTGTACAGGTCCATCATCTCCAGCAACTCGCTTTCTACAGTATCTTTATTGATGAAAACTTTTTGAATCACCGGGCGATTGATCTCTTCAATCTCATCGATCAGGTAAGGCGTATCCAGCTGTATCAAGTCAAGGTTAAATTCTTCCGCCATCTCGTTTATGATATCAGGCTTGGCTCTTTCAAACTCACCAGCCAGTTTCACGCCCGATACCCAACCCGCAATTTCTTTCAGGGTTTGCGGCTGCACGCGCTCCGGGTCGTCCAGTTTCAGGTTAAAACCTATTACATCTACACCCATGCCAGCACAGTAGCGTGCATCGCTCAGGTTGTTTACTCCATTTACTATTACTGAGGTACGTAAGCCCATATAAAGTTATACTTAAACAATAAGTGCAATTCCTTGTTATACTTTCAACTGCCAAAGTAAGCCCGATTCAGTTTTTAATGCCACATTTTTTTAACTTTTTTAGCATACGATGCTATTACAGCTAATGGCACGACTCCAATATTCGCTCCCCTGAAATCTTTATTACTCCCTGGTTGTTGCTATATTTGTATCAAAATTTAAAGAAGTAGTATTTTTAGTACCTTACATACATGAGTAAATTAGGAAGGGTTTTAGTTGCCATGAGCGGCGGTATCGATAGTTCTGTAGCAGCAGTAATGTTACACGAGCAAGGATACGAAGTGGTTGGTATGACCATGAAAACCTGGGATTATGCCTCAAGCGGCGGTAACAAAAAAGAAACTGGCTGCTGCTCCCTTGATTCTATCAACGATGCCCGTAACATAGCGGTACAATTAGGTTTCCCGCATTATATTATTGATATCCGTGAAGAGTTTGGCGATTTTGTGATCAATCATTTTACAGATGAATACCTGGCCGGTCGTACACCTAACCCATGTGTGCTTTGCAATACGCACATTAAATGGGATGCCTTGCTTCGTCGTGCTGACCAGTTGGGCTGCGATTTTATAGCAACAGGGCATTATGCCAAGATTCGGGAAGAAAATGGCCGTTATGTGATCTCTAAAGGCCTGGATGAGAACAAAGATCAGTCTTATGCGTTATGGGGAATTTCTCAGAAAAGCTTAAGTCGTACTATTTTCCCGTTAGGTGGTTTACGTAAATCAGAAATTCGCCAGATGGCCATGGACCGTGGTTTTACCGAACTTGTAAACAAACCTGAGTCTTACGAAATCTGCTTTATACCTGACAACGATTACCGTGGCTTCCTGAAACGCCGTATTGAAGGCCTGGAAGAGCAGGTTGCCGGTGGCGAATTTGTGCTGGAAGATGGTACAGTAGTAGGCAAGCATGAAGGTTATCCGTTTTATACGATAGGTCAGCGTAAAGGCCTTGGGGTAGCGCTGGGTTTTCCGGCATATGTTACCCGCATCGAAAAAGACCTGAACCGTGTGGTATTAGGTAACTTTGAAGATCTGGCTAAAAACGCCATGACAGTGGGTAAACTGAACATGGTGAAGTATGAGAACTTGATTGACAGGCCAATACCAACTATAACTAAGGTACGTTATAACGACCCGGGTACTGATGCGATCATTGAACAGGAAGGAGATAAAATGAAAGTTCATTTCCTGCACGGCGTTCACGCGATTGCTCCTGGTCAGGCTGCCGTATTCTATGAAGGCGATGATGTAGTTGGTGGCGGATGGATTGAAACGAACTATAACCTCGACTATACTTTAGACGTTCTCCCATCATGATAAAAAAATTGTTGTGCTGGTTTGTACTCGCTTTCGTTGTAGTTAGCTGCGACGAAAGCGATGTTACACCTGATCCGGTTGCCCGTGGCCTCAACTTTTATCCGTTAGAGGTAGGCGATTATAAGATCTACGATGTAACTGACATACATTACCAGAACAACAAGCCAACAGAAACCCGCTTCCAGATGCGTGAGTGGGTAGCCGATTCTTTTCTGGATCAGACAAACACCCTCACTTATAAAATTATCCGCTCTGTAAGGCCAAATGCTGAAAGCGTATGGGTGGATGATTCTGTAATGGTTGTAACCAAGAACAACAGCAGCGTTATACTTACTAAGGATAACACAAAGTATGTAAAGCTGGTATTCCCGGTAAAAAATGGCAAAACCTGGGAGGCTGATGCATTCAACAATAATTATGTGAATGACGATGAGCGGGAGAAACATACCTATGCAGGCCTTGATCAGCCTTATACCTTAGATGAACTGGTATATGATAGCACTGTTACAGTTATTCAGGGCGAACCGCTGAATACCGTAATTAACTTTGATGACCGTAAAGAAGTATATGCCCGGGGTATCGGTAAAATTTACCGCTTGTTTAACCGCAAGGTTTTTGATACCTGTGATACCGAAGAATGCCCTGACGAAGGGGAGGATTATATTCTGGACGGTCATGAGCGCCACGAAGTACTGATCGAGTACGGTAAACTATAAACCATTATGCAAAAGCTGTTACTGCTTACGCTGCTTTATTTTTGCTTTGGCATGCTGCATGCCCGGCAGACTGATGAGCCTAAGAAGTACCTGATTTACCTTGCAGATAAAAACAATACCCCTTATTCTATTCAACATCCGGAGCAATTTTTAAGCACAAAATCTATTGCCCGCCGACTACGCCAGCAAATACCGGTTACAACCAGAGATCTGCCTGTAGACCCAGCCTATGTACAAAGTATAAAAAGCAAAGGAATTGAAGTATGGTATACTTCCCGCTGGTTTAATGCAGTTGTCATACGGGCTACGCAAACGCAGCTCACCGAAATTAACTCACTGCCTTTCATAAAAGGTACCAGAGCCCTGAACCGGCTGTCATCTTCCTCAGAAAAAGCAGTAACAAGTATAAAGTATGATCTTAGGGTAACATCTGAAGCTACCGGACCTTCCCTGGAAGATAAAGACTACGGAAAGACATTTCATCAGGCAGAGATGTTAGGTGTTACTGATCTGCACGAAGCTGGTTTTCATGGAGAAGGAATGACCATAGCCGTTTTTGATGCGGGATTTCCTGCTGTAAACTCAATTCCTGCTTTTGCGCACCTTTTTCAGGAAAACCGAATAGCAGGTACCTATGATTTTGTTGAGAAAAAGAAGAACGCTTTTAGTGCTAATTCGCATGGTACTATGGTGCTCTCGACAATGGCAGCGTATGCTCCCGGTTTAATGATCGGAACAGCTTACAAAGCAAACTACCTGCTGCTACGTACCGAAGATGCCGCTACCGAACATAACATAGAAGAAGTAAACTGGTTGCTTGCTGCTGAGTACGCCGATAGTGCCGGAGCCGATGTGATCAACTCCTCTCTTGGTTATTCTGTATTTGATGCTCCATCCGTAAGTTATACTTACGACCAGATGGATGGGAACACAGCTATAGTTACGAAAGCTGCCGACTTTGCTGCTGCCACTGGTATGTTAGTAGTAGTAAGTGCCGGAAACGAAGGTAATAAAGCCTGGCAATACGTTACCGCACCTGCCGATGCCGATTCTGTACTCACCGTTGGTGCTGTTGATTCGCTGGGTACAGTTGCTTCGTTCAGTTCCCGTGGGCCAGCTGCAGATGGCAGAATCAAACCTGATGTAGTAGCAATGGGAGCCAGTGTTTATGTTCTTAATACAGCTGGCAATATTGTCAAGAGCAATGGTACTTCTTTTTCCGGGCCAATCATGGCTGGTTTTGCAGCTTCCCTGTGGCAGGCTTATCAAACCCGGTCCAATTATGAGATCATCCAGTTTATCCGTCAGCTAGGGCATCTTTCCGGAGCTCCGAACAACACACTTGGGTATGGCATTCCTAACTATAGCCGTACCGTTACCGGATTACCCACACCAGGCAGCAACAATGGAGTGATGGTAGTAAACCCGGTAACCGGTAATGAACTCGTGCTATTATTATCTGAGCCCTGGACAAATCAACGAGCGGAACTACAGCTACTGGATACAACAGGAAAGTTAATCCTGAAGAAACAGTTGCAACCTAACCTAGAACGGCAAACCCTGGATTTGCAGCCACTGGCGCTTCAGAAAGGCGTTTACCTTTGCCGCATAAGTTCCGGTAAACAGATTACTACCGTACGGTTCGTTAAATTATAGGGTTTATACTTGCCCATGTAGTCAAGTATAAATTTAAATCTTATTGATAAATCTATACCTTTGCCGGCATGAGACCTCTAATTGCCCCTTCTGTACTAGCTTCTGATTTCGCAAACCTGCAATCGGAAGTAGAAATGCTTAACAAAAGCCAGGCTGACTGGCTGCACATCGATATTATGGACGGCCGTTTCGTGCCGAATATCTCCTTTGGCTTTCCGGTAATGCAGGCTATAAAAAAGCATGCCCAGAAGCCAATGGATGTGCACCTGATGATCGTAGAGCCGGAATTATACATTGAGCAGTTCCGTGCAGCAGGTGCAGACGTTATTTCAGTACATATCGAAGCCTGCAACCACCTGCACCGTACCATTCAGCAGATCAAAGCGACAGGTGCCAAGGCCGGAGTAGCTGTAAACCCGCATACTTCTGTAACGCTGCTGGAAGATATTATCGCTGACCTGGACCTGGTTTGCCTGATGTCTGTGAACCCTGGCTTTGGTGGCCAGAAGTTTATTGAAAACACATATCGTAAAACAGAAGCTTTAAAGAACCTGATCATACAGCGTAATTCTCAGGCGCTTATTGAAATTGATGGTGGCGTAAACCAGCAGAATGCACCACAGCTTTTAAATAGTGGAGCTGATGTTTTAGTTGCTGGCAGCTTTGTGTTCTCAGCCGCTGATCCATTAGGCACTATTGCCAACCTGAAGCACGTATCTAAATAATAGTTTAAACCTGATGCTGAAGTACCTGTCGGTATGGTGGATATTGCTTTTGCCGCTGGGTACGCTGGCTCAACAGGGTACTATAAAAGGTACTGTTCGTACGCCCGATAATAAACCTCTTGAGCTGGCTACAGTTGGCATCAAAGGAACATCTATCGGTAAGCAGACAAACCCCACAGGTGACTTTATACTTCAGGTGCCTGCAAATCAGCAACTGGAGGTGGTTGTGCGATACCTTGGCTACAAAGAGCTGATACGTAAGGTAGAAGTAGCGACAGGTGAAACTATAACCTTACAACTTACCCTGGAGCCTGATCCTAAACAACTTAATACGGTTCAGGTACAGGGAAAACGCGATAGTGATACAAGAGAGCAAGCCAGCACCACTACATTAGACCCACGCCTAACCAAGAATCTGCCTTCAGCTTATGGCGACTTCAATAAGATACTGGTCACACTTCCAGGCGTAAGCAGCAACAACGAGCTTTCAAGTACATATTCTGTTCGTGGCGGTAATTATGACGAGAACCTGGTGTATGTGAATGGCATTGAAATATACCGCCCGTTTCTGGTGAGCAATGCACAGCAGGAAGGCTTGAGCTTTGTAAATCCGGACCTGGTTGACAATATTGAATTTTCTTCCGGTGGCTGGCAACCTGAGTATGGCGATAAGCTTTCGTCGGTGTTAAGTATAGCTTACAGAAGACCCACCACTTTTGCTGCAACTATTACCGGTAGCCTGACCGGCGGCGCAATTCACTTAGAAAATGGTTCTAAAAACAGGAAGGTCTCTTACTTGCTGGGGGTGCGCCACAAAAACGGCCAGTATATGCTGCAAAGCCTGCAAACTGATGGAGAGTATAAACCTAAATTCAGTGATGCGCAGGCCTATGTAAGTTTAGATTTAAGTAAAGGAGCGGAACAGGCCGGCAAAACTACACTTGGTATACTTACCAGTTATGCCAATAACGATTTTCTTGTAATCCCGGAATCCAGAGTTACTACATTTGGTACACGACAGGTGCCTTTACGGCTTTATGTAGGTTTTGATGGCCGTGAGAAAATGAATTATAACACGTACCAGGCCGGAGTGAACCTGGCCCACCAGTTTACATCAGGCTATACTTCGGAGCTTATACTTTCAGGAGTAGAGTCTCGGGAGCGGGAATTTAGGGATATAGAAGCCGGCTACCGGATCTGTGAAATGGATAACAGCGGTAATTTTGAAGAATGCCAGATGGTGCTGGGGGTTGGCAGCGAATTTAATCATGCCCGAAATGCCTTGTTAGCCCGAATATTTACCGCAGAATTAAGAAATACATGGCAGCTCAATCAGCGCAATCAATTGCAGTTCGGGGTAAAAGTAGGATCAGAGAAGATAGAGGATGAGCTGGATGAGTACGGATTTACTGACTCTGCGGATTACGTTTCCCAAACGTATACTTTACAATCCGGATTTAATCAGAATACTCTTCGTTATAACGCTTACCTGCAGCACTCATTTGATCTGGATACGCTTAAGACCCTTACTTATGGTGTACGTGCGAGTTACTGGGACCTGAACGGGGAATGGCTTTTCTCACCACGGGTACAGTATTCATTTATTACAAAACATAATCCTGATCTATCCTTTAAAGCGGCATTGGGTGTGTATTACCAGCCACCATTTTACCGAGAACTCCGCAATTTTGAAGGTACAGTCAACAAAGAGCTGAAGGCGCAGAAATCTGTACATGCCATAGTGGGTAGCGATTACCTATTCAAAGCCTGGAACCGTGATTTTAAACTTACCACAGAGCTATACTATAAACATCTGACAAATGTAGTGCCGTATGACATTGATAACGTGCGGCTGCGATACTATGCCCTGAACAATGCGAAAGCATATGCTGCAGGTCTGGATGTTCGGGTAAACGGAGAGTTTATAAAAGGAGCAGAATCTTGGTTTAGCCTGGGCTTACTTACCACTAAAGAAGATGTGCAGGGTGATTCTGTGAATGTTTATGGTGCAGAAGGGCAGGAAACGGGCAGAGTGGAACAAGGCTACATCAGAAGGCCATCGGACCAACTGGTAAATATTGGTGTATTTTTTCAGGACCATTTACCTGACAACCCTACTATAAGAATGTACTTGAACCTTGTGTATGGAAGCGGTTTGCCATTTGGGCCGCCCCGCCAACCTGAGTTTAGAAGCTCATTTTCAGGCAAATCCTACAAACGCATTGACATAGGTTTCTCAAAAGTGCTGGTGATGGAAAACGACTTGCTGGATAAAAACAGGTTCGCTTTAGAAAGTTTATGGATAGGATTGGAAGTGCTGAATATTATAGATGCCAATAACAGAGTATCTTATACTTATGTAAATGATATGAATGGGATAACGTATGCTGTTCCTAATTATCTAACTGGTCGTCGCCTGAACGTCCGTTTTGTTGCTAAATTCTAGCAAGTATAAAAGCAATAAAAAGGAGCCTTCATTGCTGAGGCTCTTTAAGTAACATCCTTACATTTTACGTTTTTTCCAGGAATTGTAAGCATTCTCAATATCCTGGGCATATGTCTGATAACTTTCTGGTTCTTCCTTCCCGAGTTTTATAGCTTTAGCTGTTAAATCTGCAGCCATTTCGTATTCTTTATTTAAAGCATAAAGCTTTGCCTTAACCCAGTTATTAAAGAATGTTTCTTTGATAGAGATCGATTTGTTTATCAGTTCAAGTGCTTTCTGGTGAAGTTCTTTACGCGCTACCATATAATCAGCGCATTGTGCCCAGATATACCAGTCATCAGGAGCAGCTTTCTTCAAAGCTTCTTCTATGTTTGCAAGCGCTTTTTTCTCGATCTCAGTTTCAATGCGCAACGAGATCTGCGAAGTTTCCCAGGTAAGGTTCAGGTAACCAGTGTTCATGCCGATATCAGAAAAGCTGAACTGCATGGTTTCGTGGTGTGGTACTTTCTTAGGGTTTACCCTAACATAAGCTACATCCTGCAGTTCGTCGTAACCTTCTAATCCCCATAAGGTTGTATCGCGGTTTAAAACCACATTCCATACACTGTCGCTTTCCGGAAGTATAAAGAAAGAATATGTTCCGGCAGGCACACGTTCGTGGTTCAGGAACAATTCATCGGTAAAGGTGATGAGAGTAGCTTCGTTGGCACCGGCCCGCCATAATTTGCCATAAGGCACTAATCCTCCAAATATCTTTCGGCCTTTAACACCGGGCGCATGGTAACGGATAGAAATATCAGTTAGACCAATGGTTTGTTTGATTTCTGCTGCCGGGCTAGGCTGTGGTAATCTTACCTGAGCAGATGCAATATTGCAGGTACTAAGTATATATAGTAGAAACAGTAGACTTAACAGGTACCTTTTCATGGGTAATGAATATTTAAAGTTTTCGGAGCTACTATATTAACCCGAAAAACCTTGCCATTTATGAGTTTTACTTAAAGAATTACAAAGGTAAATCATAACCTCCAAACTTCCTGCTATACCTAATATTCTGTTACAAAAGATGATAGCATAATTTTAATTTAAAGAAATTGTTCACTTGCCATTTCCATCTGTTTACAATCCTAATAACTCCTTCTACATTTTATATAGCCTCACCTGAACTTAATACAACTTTTTCTTATTTTATTTGTATAATATCTGAAATTATTATAAACCCTTCATTATAAATTACTAAAACATCTTATTGTACAAAGTGCTAGTCTTGTAAATAGACAAGTACATATTATTCAGGTTTACTTCTTAAACTGTTGCAGGTAAACTTTGCCCTAATGTTGCGCTATAGGCTGCCTGTAGCGAGATAAACTGGAGAAAAAGTAACTATAAATTAACCCTCTATCATATGAATGTTAGAACTCTACTAAATCAAAATTTTAAATGGCGGGTATTGTATCTCGCAACGTTCATCGCCACTTTATCTATTATAGGAGTAAGTGCACTAGACATATATCAACCCTCAGTAACCTCTGATAAAGAGGATTACTATCCTGGCGATACTGCACATATTACTGGTTATGGTTGGACGCAAGACCAAATTGTTTATGTAGAATTAAAGGAAGAACCGGATTACCCGGATTTTCATAAATATGAAGTAACTGTTGATTCAAATGGTACTTGGAGAATTGATTATCCAATTGAATGGCGGCATTTAGGTGTTAAATTCACGGTTGTTGCCGTCGGTAAACAAAGTGGTTATACTACCACGCATATTTTTACCGATGCACCGAGGGTAGGATCTGTTACCATTTCCCCAATTATAAGAGAAACCTGCATACCTACAGGTAGTAATACCAGTACCGTGACTTATATAGTTGACCCAACCCGTGGATCCGCACAAGGCTCAAATGGTAATACCACAGTTGGATTCTGTATTACAGGACTTCCATCAGGGGTAACTTCTTCATTTGATCCAACAACTGTAAGTTCAACTGGACAAGCTGATTTTCCTGCGACAACCTTAACTTTAACAACTACATCGAGTACTCAAGCTGGGACTTACATTTTCACTGTGAAAGCTTTTAATACAAGCTCAGGTAATTGTAACACTGCTCTAGATTTTGCTATTGCAACTGGTACGTTAATTGTGAACCCCACTCCAAATGCTCCATCAGCGCCTTCTCCTCAAGCTTTCTGTTCAGCAGATGAACCAACTGTTGCTGATCTAACGGCTACTGGTTCTAACCTGCAGTGGTATACATCTGAGAACGGTGGAACTGCTTTAGCTTCAACAACTGCTCTTGCAAGCGGTAACTACTACGTTAGCCAGACTACCAACAACTGCGAAAGCGCCAGAACTACTGTTGCAGTAACGGTAAATGAAACTCCTGCTACACCAACAATTACGGCTGAATCAAACACGACTGTATGTCCAGGTAGTTCTGTTATATTAACTTCTTCTACCTCAAGTGGAAATCAATGGTATAGGAACCGAACTGTTATTTCTGGAGCAACGAACCAATCATTTACAGCAAGTGAGAGTGGATCTTATACAGTTGTTGTAACATCAAATGGCTGTTCTTCTGCTGCATCTGATCCTGTTGTAGTAACAGTTGAAGATAACACTCCTCCAGCAACGCCAACTATAGCTGCTGCCACAGGTGAGTGCTCCGTTACAGTAACAGCTCCAACTACAACAGACAACTGTGCAGGCACCATTACTGGTACAACTACCAATCCTACAACTTATACAGAGCAAGGTACCTATACAATTACCTGGACCTTTGCTGACGGCAATGGCAATACCACAACTCAGACCCAACAAGTGATTGTGGATGATGTTACAGCACCTGAACTAACAGCAGCTGAGAATCAGGAAGTAGCATTGAACGATAACTGTTCGGTTATTATCCCGGATGTGAGAGGTACAGCTACTGATAACTGCCAAAGTGTGACTATCACGCAAACTCCAGCTATTGGCGCAGTAGTGAAAGCTGCAGATGGTCAACAGATCAGTGTAAATATTACTGCTACCGATGCTGCAGGTAATACCGATGATGCAACCGTAACACTTACAGCACAGGACTTAACGGCACCAACTATTACAGCACCAGCAGATGTGCAGGTCTCAGCAAATGCTTCCTGCCAGGCCTCTGATGTAGCATTGGGTACGCCAACAACAGCCGATAATTGCACAGTAGCTTCTGTAACTAACAACGCACCAGCAACCTATATTTTAGGAGAAAACCGGGTAAACTGGACAGTAACTGACGCGGCTGGCTTAACGACCACCGCTACACAGATCGTAACAGTGGTGGATAATACTGCACCAGCAGCACCAACTATACTTGCTGCCAGAGGTGAATGTTCTGTAACTGTTACTGATGCGCCAACTGCTCAGGACAATTGCGGTGGTACAATTACCGGCACAACTTCAGATCCGCTGACCTACACACAGCAGGGTGAATACACCATTACATGGTCTTTTAACGATGGTAACGGAAATACTTCAACTGCTACTCAGCAAGTTATAGTTGATGATGTGACAGCCCCTGTGGCACCTGTTTTGGCTGATGCTACAGGCGAGTGCTCCGTAACCGTGACCGCTCCAACAACAACCGATAACTGTGCGGGAACTATAACTGGTACCACTACTAGTCCAACCACTTACAATGAGCAGGGCACTTATACCATCACCTGGACATTTAATGATGGCAATGGCAATACAATTACTGCTACTCAACATGTGATTGTAGATGACGTAACTGCGCCGGTAATAGCTGCTGTTGAGCCTGTAACTGCGCCAGCAGACGCAGACCAATGCAGCGCTACTCTAACTATAACTGCCCCTGAAGTTACTGATAACTGCGAAGCTAACCCAGTTACAGGAACAAGAGATGACGGAGCAGCTTTAGACGCGCAGTATCCGGTAGGTACTACAACTATAACCTGGAATGCAACCGATGCGAATGGCAATGCAGCCACTCCGGTAACGCAAACAGTTACGGTTAATGATATACAAGCTCCAACTATAACAGCACCGGCCGATGTTGAAGTAGCAGCGGACGCTTCCTGCCGAGCCTCAAATGTAGCACTAGGAACACCAACTACAGTCGATAATTGCTCAGTTGCTTCAGTATCGAACAATGCTCCTTCTAGCTTCCCGCTAGGCGAGACCCAGGTAATCTGGACAGTAACTGACGCGGCTGGCTTAACTGCTACCGCTACGCAGGTAGTTACTGTTGTAGACGAAACTGCTCCGGTACTTACAGCCGCTGCCGATCAGGAAGTTACCTTAGGTGAAAATTGCTCAGTAATTATACCTGATGTTAGAGGCACTGCCACTGATAACTGTTCTGCTGCAACCATTACCCAGTCTCCTGTTGCAGGTACAACAGTAGCGGCTGTTGATGGTCAGCAAATAATTGTGACCGTAACTGCTACTGACGTGGCAGGAAATAGCTCGACCGATCAAGTGACGCTGACAGCCCAGGATGTAACAGCTCCGGTTCTGACCGCAGCTGCTGACCAGAATGTAGAATTAGGTGCCAGCTGCTCTATAGTTGTTCCGGATGTGACTGGTTCGGCTACTGATAACTGCCAGGGCACAACTATAACGCAAGCTCCGGTAGCTGGCACTGTAGTAAACGCCACTGATGGCGAACAGATCGCTGTTCTGGTAACGGCCACAGATGCTGCCGGAAATACCGATACAGATGAGGTAGTACTAACAGCTCAGGATATTACAAATCCAATAGTGGTAGCAGGCTCAGACCAGACATCTGGCACCGATTCCGGTGCTTGCACGGCAAGAATTGCCATTCCTGATGCTACATTCAGCGATAACTGTGCTGGCAGCCAGCTTAGTTGGGAAATGACTGGCGCAACAACTGGCAATGGTAACGGGCAAATAGGTACCTATACTTTCAACAGTGGTGTAACTACAATTACTTATACTGCTACTGACGCAGCTGGCAACACAGCTACTGACCAACTGTTAGTAACGGTAACTGACGATGAAGCTCCGGTGGTTACTGCCCCAGCAAATATTGTAGTCTCTACAGATCCGGGTAAGTGTGGTGCAGTAGTTAACTATACTATGTCAGCTTCTGATAACTGCTCAAATGTTACTCCGGAAATGACAGCCGGTCTTAGTTCAGGAGCTACATTCCCTGTAGGAACAACAACAGTAACTTACGAAGCCTCTGATGAAGCCGGTAACAAGACTACTCAAAGCTTTACTGTAACTATTCAAAATGCTGCACCATCCAATTTGGTTATTACCGGTCCGGTTTCTCCAATTCAGCTTGGCTCAGATGTAACACTTAAGGCATCATTCACCGATGAGAACATAGCATCTGCAACCTGGGATTGGGGTAATGGAGCTACCACTACGCAAGCAATAACTGGTTCCCCAATTTCAGCTACTTATAAGTATGCGCAACCTGGCGTTTATACTGTAGGACTCACAGTTAAAGATCATTGCGGTGAAAGCACTTCAACTCAGTTTAACTATGTAGTTGTATTTGATCCTAACGGTGGATTTGTGACTGGCGGTGGCTGGATTGATTCACCTCCGGGTGCTTATGTAGCCAATCCTACGCTTGTTGGTAAAGCTAACTTCGGTTTCAATGCCAAGTATAAAAAAGGCTCAACTGAAGTGGATGGTAACACAGAATTCCAGTTCAAAGCAGGTGATCTGCACTTTAAGAGCTCTGCACACGATGCAATGACCTTGGTTGTTGCAGGCTACAAAGCGATGTATAAAGGTGTAGGAAGTGTAAATGGTAATGATAACTATGCTTTCATGGTTTCTGTAATTGACGGTAATCTTAAAGGTAAAGCAGAAGCCGACAGATTCAGGATTAAGATCTGGGACAGACGAAGTGGCGCTATTGTATATGACAACCAGTTAGGTGCTGCCGATAATGCGGATGCAACTACAGCTATTGGCGGAGGCTCCATCGTGATCCATGATGCGAAAGGTGGTTCTCTATCAACCTCTACTACTGCCAGGTTGGTTACGCCATCCACAATCCAACAGGAAACAGGCAAATTCTACAATTACCCGAACACATTTACTGACAGAACAACGATAGCCTTCAGTTTAGACAGAGAGGAGAGCTATAGTCTGGAAGTATATGATATGCGAGGAGCTTTGATCAGAAAAGTAGACATGGGCGTAGCGAAAGCTGGTAAGCTGTATGAATATGAATTTGATGGAACCAACATTTCAAAGGGTATCTACATTGCCAGATTAGTAACACCTTCAGGGGCAAGATCAATTAAGATGTTACTTAGCAAATAAACCTGTTTATCAGACCAACTATAAAGTGCCGGTTTCTTTAGGAGCCGGCACTTTATTTTTATTAGGCCTTTCAAACTTTTCCTGCATTTTATAGTTTACTAAAAAATCCTGCTTACTTTTGCAGCACATAATGCGCAACACCACGTTACATAGCATCCTTTCTACTCCGGCAACTACTTTTGCTTGTGGTATTGCTGCGCACATACATCATTTCCATCATTCCTCGTAAGAGGAATCCAATTAACATATAGCCCCCGTTGGGTGTATACCCATTTATACGTTGCAGGAAGCAGGGTATAGATCGCCTTTATTTTCATTTTCAGAATAATATTTATGCTTCGTATAGCTATCCAAAAATCAGGCAGACTCAGTGATGATTCGCTTAAACTGATCCGTGAGTGCGGCATCTCGTTCATCAGCAGCAGCCTGAAACTAAAAACAGAATCAACTAATTTTCCGCTCGAGATACTCTTTCTCCGCGACGATGATATACCTGGTTATGTAGCCGATGGCGTGGCCGATATTGGTATAGTTGGCCAGAATGTGCTGGTTGAAGAAGGCATGCAGGACCTGACCGTAGAGGAGCTTGGTTTCTCGAAATGCCGTCTGTCGCTGGCTGTGCCTAAAGCCGATAACTATAGTTCAGTAGAAGACCTGAACGGGAAGAACATCGCTACATCTTACCCTAATTTGCTGCAGTCTTACCTTTCAGAACGCGGGGTGCAGGCCAATATTCATACTATAAGCGGGTCTGTAGAGATCGCGCCAAGTATAGGTCTGGCTGATGCTATTTGTGATATTGTGAGCTCTGGCAGTACACTTATCAGCAATGGTCTGAAGGAAGTGGAACGCGTATTTAAATCGCAGGCAGTACTGATCGCTAACAAAGCACTAAGCGGAGAAAAGCAGGAGATACTTGACAAGCTTTTATTCAGAATTCATGCGGTGCAACGTGCCCAACGCGCTAAGTATATTTTGCTGAACGCGCCAAACGATAAGGTAGCAGAGATCTCAGAATTGCTGCCTGGAGTTAAGTCACCAACTGTACTTCCGTTGTTAGAAGAGGGATGGAGCTCGTTACACTCTGTTGTAAACGAAGACGATTTCTGGGAAATTATTGAGAAACTGAAAGCGACAGGGGCACAGGGAATTCTGGTTGTTCCAATCGAGAAAATGATCATCTGATGAAAAAGATCCTATACCCGGAAACTATAGTTTGGCCTGAGCTGGCAAAGCGCCCTGTAAAAGATCTGCAGGAACTGGAGCCAACCATACGCAGCATTTTTAAGCTGGTGCAGGAGCAGGGCGACGAAGCTTTGTATCAACTCGCAGAAAAGTATGATGGCAAACGTCCGGAGCAATTACTCGCTACAGCCGAAGAACTGGCATCTGCAGAAAGTGAAATAAGCCCGGAACTGAAAGAAGCGATACTGCAGGCTTATAGTAACATTCAGCTTTTCCATTTGCAGCAGGCAGAACAAATGCCTATAGTGGAAACGATGCCGGGTGTAAACTGCTGGCGTAAAAGTGTAGCGATCGAGAAAGTAGGTTTATACATTCCGGGAGGAACGGCACCGCTTTTTTCTACGTTGCTGATGTTGGGTGTGCCTGCTAAACTAGCTGGCTGTAAGCAAATTATACTTTGTACACCGCCATCAAAAGAAGGTGCTATTCATCCGGCCATTCGCTATACGGCTGCTTTACTGGGCATCGAAACTATAGTGAAAGCAGGTGGTGCACAGGCAGTGGCAGCACTGGCTTTTGGTACGGAAAGTGTGCCGGCTGTGAGCAAAATATTCGGACCCGGAAACCAGTATGTAACCATGGCGAAGCAGCTGGTAGCGCAACTAGGCGTGGCTATCGATATGCCGGCTGGTCCATCGGAAGTATTGGTGATGGCCGATGAAACTGCTAACCCTGCTTTTGTGGCGGCAGATCTTCTTTCACAGGCCGAACATGGACCAGACTCTCAGGTGGTGTTGCTGAGTACTTCTGAAACTATAGTTGACGAGGTAATCGCTGAAATTCAAAAACAATTACAGGAACTGCCTAGAGAAGCAGTAGCAGCCCAAGCACTGGAAAACAGCATGGCTATAGTTCTGGAAAATGCACAACAAATGCTGGACTTCTCGAATCTATATGCACCAGAGCACCTCATACTTGCCATTAAAGAGCTGGAAACTGTAGCAAATGGCGTGGTAAATGCGGGCTCGGTTTTCCTTGGCAACTATACACCCGAAGCAGCCGGCGATTATGCGTCTGGTACGAACCATACGTTGCCAACCAATGGCTATGCCCGTGCCTACAGTGGCGTGTCGCTGGATAGCTTTGTAAAGAAGATCACGTTCCAGCACATCACTACAGAAGGTTTGCAGAACATTGGCAGAACCATTGAAGTGATGGCCGAAGCCGAAGGGTTGCAGGCGCACAAAAATGCAGTAAGTATCAGATTAAAGACGCTATAAATGTTTGATCTAGAAAGTATAGTTCGCCCGAATGTATGGCGCATGAAACCCTATGCATCGGCCCGCGATGAGTTTAAAGGCACTGCCAGTGTATACCTGGATGCCAACGAAAATAACCTGGGCAGTTTAGCCGGCAGCAACTATAACCGCTACCCGGATCCGCACCAGAAAGCGCTTAAAAGTAAGATTGCAAGTATAAAAGGAGTGAAGCCTTCGCAGATATTCCTGGGAAATGGGTCTGATGAAGCGATTGATCTTTTGTTCCGTATGGTTTGTCGCCCAGGCCAGGACCGTGCATTATTTTTACCGCCAACCTATGGCATGTATGAAGTGTCGGCTAACCTGAACGATGTGGAGCTGGATACCGTGCAGCTGACTGCTGATTTCCAGATACCGGTGGCCGAAGTTTTGAGAAATGTGAAGCCTGAAACAAAACTCATCTTCATTTGCTCGCCCAACAATCCGACAGGTAATTCTATTAAATCAGAAGACATTGAAGCCATACTTGACAATTTTGACGGTCTGGTTGTAGTTGACGAAGCGTACATTGATTTTTCGGAGGAGCCAAGCTGGACCACCCGACTACAGGATTTTCCAAACCTTGTAGTGCTGCAGACTTTCTCCAAAGCATGGGGAATGGCTGGCCTGCGCCTTGGTATGGCCTTCGCTTCCGAAGAGATCATTACGCTGCTCGACAAAATAAAGCCGCCGTATAACATAAACGAAGCTACCCAGGAACTTGCCCTGAAAGCCCTTGATCAGGATGAGCAACTGAAGTATATGATCGAAGAGATTATCCAGGAACGACAGATGCTGGAGACGGCTCTGCCCACCTTGGCTATAGTTGAGAAAGTGTATCCTTCAGATGCCAACTTTATACTTGTAAAAGTAACTGACGCTAATAGCCTTTATAGTTACCTTTTAAATAAGGGAATTGTGACCCGTAACCGCTCCAGTGTGCCCGGCTGCGACAATTGTCTGCGCATATCTGTTGGTACCACCGACGAGAACCAGCAACTATACCAGGCAATAGCAGAATTTAAGACGCAAGATTGAAGACACAAGACACATGATTTGTGCAGTCTTACGTCCTACGTCTTGTGTCTTACATCCATTAAATAAAATGAAAAAAGCATTATTTATAGATCGCGACGGTACCATACTTGTCGAGCCCAAAACCGATTACCAGGTAGATTCTTTTGAGAAGTTTGAGTTCATCCCGAAAGTGATCCGCAATTTGTACAAGATCTACACCGAACTAGATTACGAGTTTGTGATGGTTACCAACCAGGACGGGCTTGGTACTGACTCTTACCCGGAACATACTTTCTGGCCTTATCAGAATAAGATGCTGGATATACTAAAGAGCGAAGGCGTAGTGTTTGAAGATATCTTGATTGACCGCAGCTTCGAGCACGAAGGATTGGAAACGCGCAAGCCCGGCATCGGGATGATGAAAAAGTACCTGGAAGAAGAGTATGATCTGGCGAACAGCTACGTGATCGGCGACCGCCTGACTGATGTACAACTGGCGAAAAACCTGGGCGCAAAAGCTATACTTCTTGCCGATTTTCAGAGCGAAGACGCTGCCCTGAACACCAACGATTGGGACGAGATCTATACTTTCCTGAAGCTGCCAGAGCGCAAAGCAAGTGTCCGCCGCCAGACTTCCGAGACTGATATCCAAATAGACCTGAACCTGGATGGAACCGGAAAGTCAGATATTAAGACTGGCCTTGGCTTTTTCGACCACATGCTGGAGCAGCTGGCCCGCCACGGAAACGTAGACCTGAGAATAGCTGTTAAAGGTGACCTGCACATAGACGAACATCATACCATAGAAGACACTGGTCTGGCCTTGGGCGAAGCTTTCCTGAATGCGTTGGGAGACAAAAAAGGTATTACGCGCTATGGCTTTTTACTCCCTATGGACGACATACTGGCGCAGGTGGCGATTGATTTTGGAGGTCGGCCGTGGATTGTTTGGGATGCCGAATTTAAACGCGAAAAAATAGGAGACATGCCAACCGAAATGTTTTTCCACTTCTTCAAATCTTTCTCCGACACCGCTAAATGCAACCTGAACATCAAAGCAGAAGGCCAAAACGAACACCACAAGATTGAAGCAATCTTTAAAGCTTTTGCCAAAGCCATACGCATGGCGGTACAGCGTAACCTGAACGATAATTCTTTGCCATCAACAAAAGGGGTTTTATAATTTGTTAGTTTACAAGTAGTTGCGGGTCTGTTTTAACCTAAGTATAAGCAATAGCTTAAAAATAAAACTGAAGTATAGTTTGCTTTTGAAAAATCGGGGCTTACATTTGTGACTTCGCAACTATAAGCGCTGCGAAATTAAACTGAACATGATCCAGAATCTTCATCTTACTGCATGGTGGTGGCACGTTACGCAAAATATCGTGAACAGCCCGGCTATGCATTTTTTGAAGAGATAGTATAGTCTTAAGCCAAAGGTATCAAAGGCCTGCTGTTCACCTGAACAGCAGGCCTTTTTTGTTTTTAGCCCAAACCAGAACCATGCGTAACTATAAAATAACAACCAACTATAAACGATTGCTCGCAGATACACTTACCCCGGTTAGTGTATACCTGAAACTGCGCGACCGTTACCCAAACAGCATTCTGCTCGAAAGCTCTGACTACCACGGTGCAGAGAACAGCTTCTCGTACATCTGCTGCAGCCCGATGGCAAGTATAAAAGCCGAAAATGAGGTACTGACGGAGCTTTTACCGGATGGAAGTATAAAGCAGACGCCTATCACAAAGGATGTAAATGTGCCGGCGCAACTGGCTGCTTTTGCGCGAAGCTTTGAGGTGGAGCAGAATGGGTTTAACTTCATCAACAACGGCCTGTTCGGGTATATGAACTACGATGCGTTGCGCTACTACGAAGACATCGAGCTAAACCTCCGCCCGGACCGCCAGCAACTGCCGGATTTATACTACGCGGTGTATCGCTACATCATTGCCATCAACCACTTCACCAACGAAGCCTATATTTTCTCGCACAACTATGATAAGAGCGACGATGATGGTATTGCGCAATTAGAGGCCCTGCTAAACAGCCGAAACATCCCGATCTATACTTTCAAAACTACTGCAGAAGAAGCTTACAACATCAGCAGCGAAGGGTTTTTGAAAAATATTCAGAAGGCCAAAGAGCATTGCTTCCGGGGCGATGTGTTTCAGTTGGTGCTTTCCAGAAGGTTTGAGCAGGCCTTCCAGGGAGATGAGTTTAATGTGTATCGGGCGCTTCGTTCGGTTAATCCTTCGCCATACCTGTTCTACTTCGACTACGGCAGCTTCAAGATCTTCGGTTCTTCTCCGGAGGCGCAACTAGTGATCAAAGAAGGTAAGGCCAGCATTTTCCCGATTGCAGGTACTTTCAGAAGAACCGGTGACGACGCTGCCGATGCTGCACTGGCTGAAAAGCTGTTAGCCGACCCTAAAGAGAATGCAGAACACGTAATGCTGGTTGACCTTGCCCGCAACGACCTGAGCCGCAACGGCCACAGCGTAGAAGTAGAGACTTTCCGCGAGATCCAGTATTACTCGCACGTCATTCACCTGGTATCTAAGGTATCCGGTCAATTGCACGACCAGGAAGATTCGCTGCAGATGGTGGCCAGTACTTTTCCGGCGGGTACGCTTTCCGGAGCACCTAAGCACAAGGCCATGCAATTGATCGACAAGTACGAAACAACTAACCGTGCTTTTTACGGTGGCTGTATTGGCTTCCTGGATTTTAACGGCAACTTCAACAGTGCCATCATGATCCGCTCGTTTCTGAGCAAAGATTACAAGCTGTTTTACCAGGCTGGAGCCGGTATTGTGGCGGCTTCTAACCCGGAGAGTGAACTGCAGGAGGTAGATAATAAGTTAATGGCATTAAGACGTGCGCTTCAACTGGCACAGGAGATAAATTAATATGAACGTTCTGGTAATCGATAATTACGACTCATTTACTTACAACCTGGTACACCTGCTGCAGGAATTAGGCGCTAATGTAACGGTGCGTCGCAACGACAAAACGACTTTGGAAGAAGTAGCAGGTTTTGACAAGATCATGCTTTCTCCCGGTCCGGGAATACCCGACGAAGCTGGTATGTTGAAAGAGATTATCCGCAAGTTCGGACCAACGAAAAGCCTGTTCGGTGTGTGTTTAGGACATCAGGCAATAGGTGAAGTATACGGTGGCAAGTTGTTTAACAGCAACGAAGTATGGCACGGCGTAGCTACGCCAATTCGTGTGGTATGCGAGGAGGAACCACTATTCACGAACCTGCCAAATCAGTTTAACACCGGCCGATACCACTCCTGGCTGGTAGAGCAGGAATTACCCAAGTGCCTGGTGCCAACAGCAGTAGATGAAACTGGGAACATCATGGCGCTGCGCCACAAGGAATATAATGTGCGAGGCGTTCAGTTCCATCCGGAATCAGTGCTGACCGAGCATGGTAAGGAGATCATCAAGAACTGGTTAATGGCTTAACTGTCATCTTGACGATAGGAGAGATCTGAATTGGAAAGTATAAGATTTATCGCTCTGGCTCGAAATGACAAAATGTAAGCAACATGAAAGAAATACTCAATCACCTATTTGAACATAAAACGCTGAGCAAAGAGCAGGCGCGGGAAGTGCTGGTAAATATTGCAGGCGGCAAATATAACCAGAACCAGATCTCTAGCTTTTTAACGGTGTACATGATGCGCAGCATTACCGTGGAGGAGCTGGAAGGGTTCCGGAATGCACTGCTGGACCTTTGCCACCGCGTAGACTTGTCGGCTTATAACCCTATTGATCTGTGCGGTACGGGTGGTGACGGCAAGGATACGTTTAATATTTCCACGTTGTCATCTTTTGTGGTGGCTGCCAATGGTATACCTGTAGCCAAGCACGGTAATTATGGTGTGTCTTCGTCCTGCGGTTCCTCCAATGTGCTCGAAGCACTGGGTATAAAGTTTACTACAGACATCGATAAGCTGGAGCGAAGTATAGACAAGTATAACATCTGTTTCCTGCACGCGCCGCTGTTTCACCCGGCCATGAAGAGTGTGGGGCCGATCCGGAAAGATCTGGCAGTGAAAACTTTCTTCAACATGCTCGGTCCAATGGTGAATCCGGCTTTCCCGAAACTGCAGATGGTGGGAGTTTACAGTTTGGAGCTTGCCCGCATGTATAGTTACCTGTACCAGCAGCAGCCCGATGTAAAGTACAGCATTATCCATACTTTGGATGGCTACGACGAGATCTCTCTGACCAGTCCGTTTAAAGTCATCTCTGATAACCAGGAGTCCTTGCTGGACGCAGAGGCACTTGGTTTGCCGCGCCTGCAGCACGAGCAGATCAAAGGGGGAGAAGGCATTGCCGAATCGGCGGAGATCTTTTTAAAGGTACTGAAAGGTGAAGGAACATCTGCACAGTCTGCCGTAGTTTCCGCCAACGCCGGAATGGCTATACAATGCGCCCGACCTGAACTCAATCCTGTGGAAGCTGTTTTGCTAGCTAAAGAAACGCTGGAATCAGGAAAAACTTACGTGTTATTTAACAGCTTTATAAACGATAAGAATTTTGTGGAAGCTTGATCATCTTCATATCTCCACATCTCCTAATTTACAAATCAAAAGACATGAACATACTCGACGAAATCATTGCCCATAAATACAAAGAAGTAGCTGAACGCAAAGACTTATACCCGGTAAAGCTGCTGGAGAAAAGCCTGTACTTCGAGACACCTTGCCTGTCGCTGGAGCGCTACCTGTTGCGCCCGGACAAAAGCGGGATCATTGCCGAGATCAAACGCAAGTCCCCATCCAAAGGCGATATCCATCCTTACGTATCGGTGGAGCGCACTTCTATTGGGTACATGCAGGCAGGCGCTTCGGCTTTGTCTATCCTTACCGATACCAACTACTTTGGAGGCAAGAACGAAGACCTGGTAACAGCCCGCAAGTATAATTTCTGTCCAATCCTGCGCAAAGATTTTATGGTTGATGAATACCAGATCGTTGAGGCAAAATCAATTGGTGCCGACGCCATATTGCTGATCGCAGCCGCTCTGGAACCTGCTCGTCTGAAAGAACTGGCTGCTTTTGCCCGCTCATTTGGTTTAGAGGTATTGTTGGAAGTACACAATAAGGAAGAACTGGACGAGACTCTGAACGAGTTTGTAACGGTAGTTGGCGTGAATAACCGAAATCTGAAAACATTTAAGACAGATGTGGGCTTATCGTTTGAACTGGCGCAGTACATTCCTGCTGGTATCACTAAAGTTTCGGAGAGTGGCTTGAGTCAGGCGAAAACAGTGGTTGAGTTGCAGCAGGCTGGCTACAACGGCTTCCTGATTGGAGAGACGTTTATGACCGACAGCCGTCCTGAGCGTGCTGCCGCTGCTTTTGTAAAAGAACTGCGCCAGTTACAGGAGCTTAAAGCACAGGTAGTATGAAAGTAAAAGTATGCGGCATGCGCGAGCCGGAGAACCTGAAGCAGATCTCAGCGCTTTTGCCGGATTACATAGGCTACATCTTTTACGAAGGATCCAAACGCTATTGTGAAGGAACTATAACTCCAGGGCTATTAGCCGAACTGCCGTCAAGTATAAAAAAGGTAGGTGTCTTCGTGAATGAATCCACTGAAGTTATACTGGACACAGCCCGAAAGTATAATCTGGAGGTAATACAGCTGCATGGGAGAGAAACTCCAAGACAATGCAAAGAATTGCAAGAAGCTGGCTTAGAAATTATAAAGGCCTTCTCGGTAGATGATAGCTTTGTTTTTGAAAATGTACTGCTCTACGAAAGGAACTGCGACTTTTTCCTGTTCGATACCCGTGGAAATAATTACGGCGGTAACGGAACAGTCTTCGATTGGGAAATACTAAAAGGTTACTTATCTGATAAGCCATACTTCCTGAGCGGCGGACTGAACCTGGAAAACCTGAAAAGCCGTGAATTTGAAAGAATCTGGCCGAAGCCTTTTGCGCTGGATGTAAACAGCGGTTTTGAGCTGGAGCCCGGAGTGAAGGATGTAGAGAAAGTGAAGGAGCTGATTAAACTTATTAAAGAGAAGAGTTAAAACTGTCATCTCAACGATAAGAGAGAACTGAGTCAGATTTCTCATTCCATTCGAAATGACAAAAAGTATAAATGACAATAGCTACAAATTAGTCTTGTGTCTAACGTCTAAAATCTAACGTCTGATTATGAACTATAAAGTTGACGAAAACGGCTTCTATGGCAAGTTTGGTGGTGCATACATACCAGAAATGTTGTACCCGAACGTGGAGGAGCTGCGCCAGAATTACCTGAAGATCATGGCAGAGCCGGATTTCCAAGCAGAACTGCAGAATTTGTTGAAAGATTATGTAGGCCGGCCAACACCGCTCTACTTTGCCAAGCGTCTTTCTGAAAAGTATAACACTAACATTTACCTGAAACGCGAAGACCTGAACCATACTGGTGCGCACAAGATCAACAATACAGTTGGACAGGTGCTGATGGCAAAACGACTTGGCAAAAAACGCATTATTGCCGAGACAGGTGCTGGTCAGCATGGCGTGGCTACGGCTACAGTTTGTGCGCTGATGGGGCTGGAGTGTATCGTGTACATGGGTGAAGTAGACATTCAACGTCAGGCACCTAATGTGGCCAGAATGAAAATGTTAGGCGCTACTGTATTGCCTGCTACAAGTGGAAGCAAAACCCTGAAAGACGCCACCAACGAGGCCATCCGCGACTGGATCAACAACCCGGAAGATACTTATTACATCATCGGTTCGGTTGTCGGTCCGCACCCGTACCCTGACATGGTGGCGCGTTTTCAATCAGTTATTTCAGAAGAGATAAAAGCACAGCTGAAGGAAAAAACCGGCAGCGAGAACCCGGATTATGTGGTGGCTTGCGTGGGCGGTGGCAGCAACGCAGCAGGCGCTTTCTACCATTACCTTGATACGCCGAAGGTAAAACTGGTTGCCGTGGAAGCAGCTGGCCTGGGTGTAGATTCCGGTGAGTCGGCAGCTACGTCGGTACTAGGCAGAGAAGGTATTATACACGGCAGCCGCACCTTGCTTATGCAGACAGAAGACGGACAAGTAACGGAGCCTTACTCTATTTCGGCGGGTCTGGATTATCCTGGCGTAGGTCCGCTGCACGCGCACCTGCACCAGTCTGGAAGAGCCATTTTTGAAAGTATAACCGATGACGAAGCACTGCAGGCCGTATTGGAACTGACAAGGTTAGAAGGAATCATACCTGCATTGGAAAGTGCCCACGCCCTGGCAGCACTTGGCAGAATAGGAGCAAAGCCTGAGGAAACTATAGTTGTGAACCTTTCCGGCCGCGGCGACAAAGATTTAACCACCTACTTAGACAGATTTGAGCTCCATGGGAAATAGAATAAAGACACTCTTTGAACAGAAGCCGCAGGGATTGCTGTCGCTATACTTTACAGCCGGTTATCCGAACTTAGAAGATACTGTTCCGATCATCCTGGAGCTGGAAAAGAATGGCGTTGACCTGATCGAGGTAGGTATGCCTTTCTCTGATCCATTGGCCGATGGACCTACCATACAACAAAGCAGCGAAGTTGCCCTGCGTAATGGCATGACCATCCCAAAGCTGTTTGAGCAGTTGAAAGACATTCGCAAGCACACTCAGATTCCGCTGGTGCTGATGGGCTACCTGAACCCGGTTATGCAGTATGGCGTGGAGCGCTTCTGCCAGAAAGCCAGAGAAATCGGTATAGATGGAATCATCCTGCCGGACCTGCCGCTTTCAGATTATGTGCGGGAGTATAAGGAGTTGTTTGAGCAGAATAACCTGAGCAAAATTTTCCTGATCACGCCACAAACTCCGGAGCAGCGCATTCGTGAGATCGACAGCCACACCAATGGCTTTGTGTACATGGTTTCCTCTGCGTCGGTAACGGGCAGCACGAACGGCAATGCTGTGGTTAACACAGGTTATTTCGAGCGGGTAGGACAGATGGGGCTTCGGAACCCGGGCATGATCGGCTTCGGCATTCATAACCGCGATACGTTTTCGCAAGCCTGCAACCACGCACGCGGCGCTATCATTGGCAGTGCCTTTATCAAAGCATTGGCACAGGAAGGTAGCCTAGAACAAAACATCCAGACATTTATCCAGAGCATTAAACAAGAAGTATGATCATACAATTGCAGCAAGGTATACCTGCTGAACTGAAAGAAAATATCCTGCAGCAGATAAAAGCTGTCGGCTTTAAAGGCAATGAAGTCCTGACGCAGGAAGGCCATTACATTGTAGGTATAGGCAAGAAAGATTTCGATATCCGCACGATTGGTCAGCTGCCCGGCGTGGCAGACATTCACCGCGTGTCGGATGAGTATAAACTGATTTCTCGCAAGTGGAAAGTTGAACCAACCCGCATTGACTTAGGTAATGGCGTGGTGATTGGCGAAGGTCAGTTCAGTATTATGGCCGGACCATGCTCCATCGAAAGCGAAAAGCAGATTGAGCTGGTGGTGCAGCACCTGGTAGAAAACAACGTGAAGATCATGCGTGGGGGCGTGTTCAAGCCGCGTAGTTCGCCCTATGCTTTCCGAGGGCTTGGGCTGGAAGGCTTGCAGATGTTCCACCGCATTTGCCGTGAGAATGGGATCAAGATCATTACCGAAGTAATGCAGGTATCGCAGATCGAAGACATGATCGATTATGTGGATGTGTTCCAGGTAGGAGCCCGCAACAGCCAGAACTTTAACCTGCTGGATTCTCTTGGTGCGGCGCAGAAGCCTGTGCTATTGAAACGAGGAATTTCCGGTACGCTGGAGGAACTGCTGCAGGCTGCAGAGTATATTTTTTCAAACGGAAACGAAAAGATTATGCTGTGCGAGCGTGGTATTCGCTCTTATGAAAATTCCTACCGCAATGTGCTGGATCTGAATGCAGTGCCAGTGCTGAAAGCTAAAACACATTTACCGGTAATAGTTGATCCTTCGCATGGTATCGGCTTGCGCGATTATGTAGAAGAAATGTCGTTGGCAGCTGTAATGGCAGGGGCTGATGGCGTGATCTACGAAACACACCAGAAGCCGGAGGAAGCTTTTTCAGATGGTCAGCAGACGTTAAATTTTAAAGAATCGGAAAGGCTGATCCGACGTATGCGCCAGGCTTATGCTTTAAGGGAGAGTTTCTAAAGAGAGCTCTCCCCTTGAGGGGAGTTAGAGGGGTGTTAATTTAGCAGGTGACTTTTACAACTGGATTTACACCCCTATTGAGCAATGCTCGCAACTCTAAAGCTCTCGCTTTAAGTTTTCCTCAAGGGAACAGTCTCACACAAATAAAAAGCCCGGTACTTAACAGCACCGGGCTTTTATACTTTAGTTGTTGGCTGGTTTCAGCGTTTCGTCTAACCATTTAAAGAACTCACGCTGCCATACAATCGCGTTTTGCGGTTGCAGTACCCAGTGGTTCTCGTCTGGCAAGTATAACAGGCGGCTCTTAATGCCTTTCAGCTGTGACAGTTGGAATGCTTGTAAGCCCTGTTCAATACCTACACGGAAGTCCTGCCCACCCTGAACGATCAGGATTGGGGTGTTCCATTTGTTGGCGTGCTCGATCGGGTTAAACTCTTTGTAAGCCTGAGGGGCTTTGGTTTCCCAATACGGGCCTTTCAACTCGTTGTTAGCAAAGAAAAGCTCTTCTGTAGTGCCGTACCAGCTGCGCATGTCAAACAAGCCGTCGTGTGCGATAAAGGTTTTGAAGCGATTTTCGTGCAGACCAGCCAGCATGAACACCGAGTAACCGCCGTAGCTGGCACCCACAGCGCCCAGTCTGTCTTTGTCAACGTACTTTTCTTTGGCAACATCATCAATGGCAGTCAGGTAATCGCGGATGGCTTGTCCGCCCCAGTCGCCGCTGATCTGGCGGTTCCATTCATCGCCGTGACCCGGCATGCCGCGTCTGTTTGGTGCCACCACAATATATCCGTTTGCAGCCATCAATTGCATGTTCCAGCGGTAAGAGTAGTACTGTGTAAGCGCCGACTGCGGACCACCCTGGCAGTAAAGCAGTGTCGGGTACTTCTTGTTCGGGTCGAAATCCGGAGGGTAAACTACCCACGAGAACAGGTCTTTGCCATCGGTAGCTTTGGTAACGCGTGGCTCTACTTTGCTCAGTGAAAGCTTGCTGTAGATCGCGTCGTTCACATTGGTCAGTTGCGTCAGTTTACCAGATTTCAGGTCTACTCTGTAAAGTTCTGCAGCGTGGTTCATGTCAGCGCGCGACACGATCAGGCTGTTACCTGACTGGCCTGCAATATCATTAATATCAAACTGCCCTTTGGTAAGCTGCTTTATACTTTTAGCCGAGAACTTGCCAAGGTTTTTCGGTAGCGATACTTCAAAAATTTGGATCGTACCTTTAGTTGGCGCTACAAACCAGATCTTGCTGCCATCTTTGCTCCAGGTAAAGGAATTTATAGTTTCATCCCAGTCTTTGGTCAGGTTATACTTCTGTCCGGTTTTGGTGTCGGAAATGATCAGGTCGTTCTGGTCGGCTTCGTTACCGTCTTCGTCCATCGCCAGCCAGGCAAGCTTGGTAGCATCTTCCGAAAAGGCAGGAGCGTTGTCGTAGCCCATATTGCCTTCGGTAAAGTTAGTTGTTTTGCCAGTGGCTATGTCGTATCGGTAAATATCCGTGTTGGTGCTTACAGCGTATTCTTTGCCGAACTTCTTCTTGCTTACATAAAGTATAGCTTTGCTGTCCGGGCTCCAGATCATGTCTTCCAATCCACCAAACGGCATTTGCGGCGTATCGAAAGGCTCATCTTTCATAATGTCGGTAGCCGTGCCGATCTTGCCATTGTTGTAAGGGGCAAAGAAAACGTGCTGAAACTTACCATCTTCCCAGGTATCCCAGTGGCGGTAGTTCAGGTCGTCGTACACGTAAGCGTTTGATTTCTTCAGCTCAGGGTAAATATCGGTGCTGTGCACATTTTTCACTTCTACCTCGCGCGTAAACATAACATGCTTTCCATCTGGCGAGAAGCGCACGTTGCTCAGGCTGCCCTCAAGGTTTGTCAGTTGCTTTGGCTCGCCTTTACCTCCTGTTAGTTGCCACAGCTGGCCTTTGTGCAGGTAAATGATATCGCCTGTTACCTTGTCTACTTTAACTATACTTTCGCCACCTTTCGCTGATGTGATCTGCGTGGCTTGTCCGCCAGAAACAGGAATACGGTAGAGGTTGCGCTCACTGCCGTTTTCTTCCATATTTACATAGCCAACGCTGTAAATAACTGATTTGCCATCGGGCGTTACCGTCTCAGCCGAAACGCGCCCCAGCTTCCAGAGCAGTTCCGGAGTCATGCGCTGTTGTGCCTGCGCTATACTTACAGCAAACACGCCAGCCAGTATCAATGTCTTTTTCATACTTCAAATGTAACTTAATTGGCTGTATTCTGAAATTATACTTAAGCGAAGAGATTGCAAGATTTTGTAGTTCCTGAACTATACTTGTCTTATATTTGCAGCAATGAAAGGCACAATGGCTCATATGCACCATCATCATGCACGAAGCAACAGTTTCGGAGCCAATAGCCTATGGATTTGCTAGAAGTATAAATTCAATATATCCAAAAGCCTGACTCCGAAACGAGTCAGGCTTTTTTGTTTTTGGATTAATCAGGATTTATACTTCAGCACTCATTCGTAATTCGTAATTATTAATTCGTAATTAATTAACATGAACTTAGTTATAGTTGATTACAAGGCAGGTAACGTGCAATCGGTGATGTTTGCGCTGGAACGGCTGGGAATAAATGCCACCCTGAGCTGCGACTTCGAAACTATAAAGTCTGCCGACAAGGTGATCTTTCCGGGCGTAGGCGAAGCGTCATCGGCCATGGCCCAGCTGAAAGCCCGCAACCTGGAGAAGCTGTTGCCGACGTTGGAGCAGCCATTCTTTGGTGTTTGCTTGGGCATGCAGCTGCTTTGCCAGCATTCTGAAGAAGGCAATACCGATCTTCTGGGTATTATTCCGCTGCCGGTTAAGCGTTTCGAAACAGACTTGAAAGTACCGCACATGGGCTGGAACCAACTGGAGAAGCTGCAATCGCCACTTTTTGCAGGTATAAACGAAGGCGAGTATGCCTACTATGTGCACAGTTATTACGTGCCTCTTTCGGAGTATACCATTGCCCAGACCTCGTACCCGGAGCCTTTTTCGGCTGCCTTACATTATAAAAACTTCTATGCTGCGCAATTCCACCCAGAGAAAAGCGGACCTGCCGGCTCTCAAATCCTGAAAAATTTTTTAGCCCTATGATGGAGATCATCCCAGCGATAGACATAATCGGCGGCCAGTGCGTGCGCCTCACCGAAGGCGATTTTGCACAGCAAACCACCTACGACAGCAACCCACTTGAGGTAGCCAAACGTTTTGAAGCAAGTGGTATCAAACGCCTACATTTAGTAGACCTCGATGGTGCGCGTGCCAAGAAACCGGTGAACCTGGCAGTACTGGAAAGTATAGCGGCCAACACAGGCTTAACCATAGATTTTGGTGGTGGACTTCAGTCGGATGAGGCGGTGAAGCAGGCATTTGACGCTGGAGCCGCGCAGATTACAGCCGGAAGTATAGCGGTGCGTGAACCGGAAACGGTGAAGAACTGGTTAATAAAGTATGGCCCGGACAAGATCATCATCGGGGCAGATTTTAAAGGCACCAACATCGCCATCAGCGCCTGGACCGAAGAGAGCAAATACCCGTTGCAGGACTTCATCTCAGGTTATTTGAAAACGGGAGCCAAGCTGTTTATCTGCACCGATGTGAGCAAAGACGGTAAATTGCAGGGACCATCAATCAATACCTACCGTCATCTGAAACTGACACTACCGGAAGCCGGTATTATTGCCAGCGGCGGCGTTACCACAGTAGAAGACCTGGAGCAACTACAGGAGATCGGGGTTAAAGGTGCTATCATTGGCAAAGCCATTTATGAAGGCACCATTTCATTAAAAGATTTAGAGCAATTCCTATGTTAACCAAACGCATTATTCCTTGCCTTGATATAAAGGATGGCCGCACCGTAAAAGGCATACGCTTCGAGAACATCCGCGACGCAGGTGACCCGGTGGAGCTGGCCAAATGGTATGCAGAACAGGGCGCTGACGAACTGGTTTTCCTTGATATTACCGCCACCAACGAAGAGCGCAAGACCTTTGCCGAACTTGTGCGCGATATTGCCCGCCACATCGATATTCCTTTCACAGTTGGCGGTGGCATTAGTGCGGTTGCTGATGTTGAACTGCTGCTGCAGGCCGGTGCTGACAAAGTATCCATCAATTCAGCTGCTATCAAGAATCCTAATCTGGTTAAAGATCTGGCGAGCCGATTCGGGAGCCAGTGCGTTACCGTTGCCATCGACACTAAGTATACAGAAGCCACCGGCTGGAAAGTATATACCCGCGCTGGCACCGTGGAAACAGAATGGGCAACTGTAGACTGGGCAAAAAAAGTGGTTGAACTGGGCGCCGGTGAAATTCTACTGACAAGTATGAACAACGACGGTACCAAAGCAGGCTTCGCACTGGACATCACAAAAGTAGTTTCAGAGGCTGTTTCTGTTCCGGTTATCGCTTCTGGCGGTGCTGGCAACATGCAGCACTTTGCAGACGCTTTCAATAAAGCACACGCCGACGCCGCTTTAGCAGCCAGCCTGTTCCACTTCCGCGAACTGGAGATACCAGACCTGAAGCAGTTCCTGAAAAAGCAGGGAGTGGATGTGAGGATATAAAATATCTGGCGCCGGAATTTTTCCGGTGACTTGAAGTGTGCGTGAGTCTCCAGACTCACTATTGTAAACTATAAAATAAGCGAGTCTGGAAACTCGCATACACAGTAGGCACGAGATGAATTCTCGCGCCAGGGTCAGAAGGAAGTATAACTTTCTAACTCTCTAACTTCTAAACTTTCTAACTATGTTAGATTTCGATAAAATGGGTGGATTGGTGCCCGCTGTGATACAGGACGAACAGACAAGCCAGGTGCTTATGCTGGGCTACATGAACCAGGAGGCACTGGAAAAAACGCAGCAGGAGGGACTGGTAACATTCTTTTCACGCACCAAAAACCGCCTCTGGACCAAAGGCGAGACATCCGGCAACACCTTGCAGGTGATAAGTATAGCCGAAGATTGCGACAACGATTCGCTTCTGATCAAAGTGAAACCCAACGGCCCGACCTGCCATACCGGTGCAACCAGCTGCTTTGGTGAAGAAAACGCCTCCAGAAGAGCAAAGGCCATTCAGTTCATAGCCCAACTGGAAGATGTGATCCAGCAGCGTAAAGTTAATTCGGCGGAAGGGTCTTATACAAATTTCCTGTTTGAGAAAGGCGTAAACAAAATAGCCCAGAAAGTAGGAGAGGAAGCTGTAGAAACTGTTATTGATGCGGTAGCAGGAAAACTAGATACCATGAAAGGCGAAGCTGCTGACTTGTTGTATCACCTACTAGTGTTGTTGGCTGCCACTGGCTTAGAACTAGCTGATGTGGTGGCCGTGCTGCAGGAGCGACACAAGAAGTAAGGAGTAGAACTATTATGTAAAACAGTGTCAAGTATAAGTTATACTTGACGCTGTTTTTGTTTTATACCTAACCAATAAATCGCTGTATCGCTTCGGCTATTTCGCCTCCACGTTCTTCCTGCACAAAATGGCCTGCTTTATACTTTATCACTTTTGTCTCCGGAAATTCCTGTTGCCATTTATCCAGAAAATGCAGCGGCAATAGTTTATCCTTTTCGCCCCAAAGTATAAGTTTGTTTATACTTCGTAGTTTCTCACGTTGCTCCCATAATTCGGCAAAATATGCGTTAGAGTCGTGTAATGCCACTGCAAATTTCCAGGTACCTAACCGGGCTTGCGGCGAAGTAAATGGCTTCAGGTAATGATTGTGCACATCCTTAGTCAGGTGTTTGCGCTCGTGGTAGCCTTTGGGTAGCAGAAAACGTGGCGAGAAACCTAATTGCAAATACATAAAACGACCCACACCTCCGCTCAGGAATTTGCTTACTTTCATCATCTGTTTTTCTTCTTCCAGGTTCCACATCCAGGTGTTCAGTATTACCAGGTTCTTCACGTTCTCAGGGTGGCGCAGGGCGTAACGCAAACCTATCGGGCCTCCGAAATCATGCACAACCAGCGTAATGTTCTTCAGTTGCAGATGGTCTATTAATCGTTCCAAGTTATCGGCATGGGCCTCGGGTGTGTAAGCAAAATCCATCTCAGTTGGTTTATCAGATAAGCCGAAACCTAAATGATCGGGGGCAATGCAGCGGTGGGTTCTGCTTAGCCGCTTTATCTGCTGGCGCCACAAGAAAGACCAAGTTGGCGTTCCGTGCACAAAAACTATGGCATCGCCAGTCCCTTCATCTACATAATGCATATTGCCTTGTGGCAACTGCAACGTGTGGTGCGCGAACGGGTAAAGTATACGATCAAGCCATTTAGGAGAATTCATAGTTCTGTATTTTTTAGTTAGCAGAGCGGCACATTAGTGCTTTTTATACTTCATTATCAGCAAGGTAGCTACGTCGTCAATTGGGTAATTGTCATAGAGCAAAAAATGGTGAGCCATTCCGTCAATGGAAGCAAAAAGAAGTTTAGCCTCCAGATCAGGAAATGGGATACTGGCTTCAACCAGATTCTTTTTTATCTGTGTTTTAATAAAAGAGGTTTGTTCATTCATCTGGTTCACCAGTTGCTTTACCACTTCCGACTGCATTCTTATCCCGTGTAGCAGCTTCCAGAAGTCCTTTTTCTCTTTCAGGATCTTAATTGTCTGGCGGATGTGGTGCTCTATACTTGTCTGTGGAGTCTGATCATTATCTGTTTTTAGCAATGAAGCTTTAATGTCTTCATAGCCTTGTTTAAATATTTCTACAAGAAGTTCATCCTTACTTTTAAAATAATTATACATCAGGCCAAGCGAAATTCCTGCTGTTTCAGCTATTGTTCGGATTGATGTTTTATCGAACCCCTTTTGAGAAAATAGCTGTAGGGCTGTTTCAATTATTAAATTTTTACTCGCTTCTCTACGTTGGTTTACTTCTAATTTCATATATGAATGAACGTTTGTTCAACAGCAAAGTTATCTTTTTATCTATGTAAGTTGCGGTCATAGGTAAGGAAATATGAGATTGGTGACTTTATTTATAGAACCTTTCAGAATGCGTATACTCAAAACATCTCAATCTCATTAGTTTAACACAAACCTATCTGGCCTGTTTTCAGTTATATCTAAGTCTGACAGAGAAATTTGTGTGAGATGGTTCAGATTAAGGACATCAGCGGATATTTGGTTCATAACGATGAGAGTGGCCCCTTTGATATCATCGGGGATGTACACGGCTGTTTTGATGAACTAAAAGAACTGCTTGAAAAACTAGGCTATCATATTTTATTTGATGATGCTACTAATAGCTATACTGTCACCCCGCCTGCTAAACATAAAGCTATATTTATTGGAGACTTAGTAGACCGTGGCCCTAAATCTCAGGAAGTATTGCGACTTGTAATGGATATGGTTGATGCCAACCAAGCTTATTGTGTAAGTGGAAACCATGACGATAAATTATACCGCAAACTTATAGGAAGAAATGTGCAGGTACGGCATGGACTGGAACATACAATGGAGCAATTAAGCCATTGTAGTGCTGAATTTATAGCGCGTATCCGTAGTTTTCTAGGGTCGTTACCTCATCATATTTTGCTGGATGATGGCCGCTTGGTAATTGCCCATGCCGGCTTAGCGGAGCACCTGCACGGTAGCCATAATCGTTCGGTTCGGGATCTTTGTTTATATGGACCAACAACCGGAGAATTAGATAAAATGGGTTTGCCTGTACGGCTGGACTGGGCTGCGAATTATACCGGACATGCAATAGTTGTGTACGGTCATACACCTGTTCAGGAACCTAACTGGCGTAACAACACTATTAACATTGACACCGGTTGCGTATTTGGTGGTAAATTAACTTCACTCACTTACCCTGACCATATACTTACTTCTGTTCCGGCTCATAAAGTATATGCTGAACCTGTTCGGCCATTCCTGCAACATAACATTAGTGCCTAAATAGAACTGTTAGCACCGGGTTATAAATAAATTCTGATTTAAGTACACTATTGTATTCTGTCAACGTACCTTAATTATCAGGTATCAAACCTCTTATGATCGGTATTCTGTCAGATAAATCTACATAATTATGGATGAGCTGAAAAACCTGCTGGTAGCCTTAGACCATACCAAAATGGACGAAGTGCTGGTTTGCTATACTGCCTTCTTGTGTTCGCTGATGCCCATAGAAAAGGTTCATTTTGTACATGTGCGCCGGCGTCAGGAAATACCTATGGAAGTTCTAAAGAACCTGAATATAACAGAAAATACCAGTGAACCAGAGTTCCCCATAGAAGAAATGGAGCAGTTGGTGCGTCTTTATATGTCAAGCAATAACAAGGTACGGACAGATGTACAGATTTCAGATGGCTCACCTATAAAAGAACTCCTAAAATTAATTAAAGAAAAAGATATTGACCTGGTTGTTTGTGGTAGAAAGCTTCGGCTTCACGGGAGCGGAATTTTACCGCATAAACTGGTGCACTCCGGTAAAACCAGTGTGGTACTTGTGCCTGAAATAGCATCGCCGGAATTAAACCGAATAGTAGTAAGTATTGATTTCTCTGAATACTCCTTGATGACAATACGCTACATCTTACAGATGACGAAGATGCTTCCTGAACTTGAGATCATCTGCCTGCATGTATACGAAGTACCTTCAGGTTATATTACTTTAGGTATAACCCACGATTTATTTGAAGAACAGATTCGTCGGTTTGCAGAAGAAAAATATCAAAAATTGCTCACTCAAATTCCTGAATTAAAAGAAAGAGCCTATCTGAAACTTGTAAGAAAGAACATACCGGAAGATACGGGCGAAGTGCTGGTGTTGGAAGCAAAACGGGCCAAAGCGAATCTTCTGGTAATAGGTGCTCGTGGTTTATCCGCAACCTCTCTGTTTCTTATGGGCAGCGTAACTGAAAAAGTAATTCGTTATAATGCTGAAATTCCGTTGATCATATTCAAAAAGAAAAACGAAAGCCTAGGGTTTGTAGATGCTTTGATCGGATAGATTATAAACGCTTAAGTTATGGCATTATACCCAGCGCCTGCCACTCACTGATCGGTAGTTTAAGATCTTTAATTAAACCGTTTTCGATATCCAGTACCCAACCATGAACAGTAGGGTATTTTAATGTCTTGTAAGCGCGGTGCATAACCGAAGTAGTACAGATGTTTTTAACCTGTGCCAGCACATTAAGTTCAGCAAGTTTTTGCAGCCGTTCTTTTTCTGTTGGCATGTTATCTATTTCCTGGCGATTCTGCATGTATATATCGCGGATAGGGCTTACCCAGTTCTCCACCACGCCGGTAGCTGTTCCTTTGTAGGCGGCCTCTACACCACCACAGCAATAATGCCCGCAAACTACAATGTGTTGCACATCCAACGCTTCTACAGCATACTCCAGCACAGCTAGCAGGTTCATATCTGTCAGCGATACCTGATTAGCTACATTACGATGTATAAAAAGTTCGCCGGGCTCTGTCTGGGTGAAGCTGGAAATTGGCATCCTGCTGTCAGAGCATCCGATATAAAGAAAAGGAGGTTTCTGCCCCTGTGCCAGCTGCTTGAAATACTCAGGTGTCAGTTCAAGCTTTTCGGCTACCCATTTCTTGTTATTGGCTATTAGATCATCGTACTCGTGGTAGTGCATGGGCTTTTAGTTAAAGTAAAGTAGCATACAATTAAGCGTAGCTAGCCTGTAAAGATAGACAAGATAATCTTAGCAGGTATAGGTTTGTTCATCTCTACTACCTCATTACTAAGTTAATGTACCTTCAGTTTTAGATGCTTTGTACTCTACAAAACAATATACGCCATTGTAATTAGTTTTAATTAATTTGATTATAATCAGGATATTACGTATATTATCATTAAATGTAATAAGTAGCTAAACCTGCCCGATATGACAAAAGCATTTTACCCAATGTTGCTTTGTCTGCTGCAGTGCTTCCTTGTAATAATAGGGGCACAAGGGCAATCTGTTCCTGTTGATACAGCTTACTTTACACATAATCATAAAAAGCTTAAGATTCCTTTCAAACTGGCGCATAACCTGATCGTCATACCTGTCTCTATCAATGATTCTAAGCCTCTTAATTTTATACTTGATTCTGGTGTAAACAGTACACTTATCACTAAATTGGATTATACTGACTCGCTTAGTTTAAACAACTCTACTAAGATTACCGTGCAAGGGCTAGGAGAGGGCTATACCATGGAAGCATTGATCTCCAGAAGTAACAGCATGCAACTAAAACATATCAGGGGCGAGAATCAGGAGGTATATGTATTGCTGGAAGATGTTTTTAACCTTTCCACCCGAATGGGAATGCCCATACATGGTATAATAGGCTATGATATCTTTAAAAACTTTATAGTTAAGATTAATTACAGTGCCCAGGTTATTACGCTCTACAGACCCGATGCCAAGATCAGGATAAACAAAAAAGCAGAAGTTCATCAACTACATATTGAAGACTGCAAACCATATGTTTTTGCAAAGGTCAGGCAGTATAACGGCGACTCTTTAAATGTGAAACTGGTAGTAGATACAGGTGCCAGCCACTCCCTGTCGTTATACCTGCCAACCCATGAAAAACTGAAGTTACCTCCTAAAGTGATGGAAGCTTACTTAGGACGTGGACTTAGTGGCGACATACACGGAAAAATTGGTAGAATAGATGGTATGTCCTTAGGACGATATGATTTTACTGATTTACCAGCATCATATCCTGACGAAGAAGCTATAAGGCTTGCGCTAAATGTGGCTAACCGAAACGGTAACCTCGGTTCAGATATTTTAAAGCGATTTAATGTAATATTCGATTACCCACACAACAGACTCATCCTGTACCCAAATGGGAAGTATAAACAACCATTTAGTTACAACATTGCAGGTTTTGAAGTAAGCACTCCTATGCCGGGCATAAATGTTTATGTGGTATCAAATGTGTCTAAAAATTCCGCAGCGCAAGAAAAAGGCATCGAGGTTGGGGACCAGCTAGTATCTATAAACGGGCAGGACTGTAAAGATCTGGATTTAAACAGAATACTCAATTACCTGGACGGAAGGCCGGGCCAGCAGCTGCGTCTCATCTTTAAGCGGGACTTGAAACCTTATAAAGTAAGTTTAACCTTACAAAACAGGATCTGACAAACTAAGTCTCTATTTGGAGACCTGCTGAAAATCCTGCAGAATTTGCAGGACAAGCAAAATACCCGCCATTATGATAAGGAAAATTCCGGTATACATCCTGGCTTTAGGAATGGGTTTAGTTTCTACATCACCAAACTCATTTACACTGCTGAAGCGAAGGTTGCTTAACAGGAGACCGTTCCCGAAACTGAGCCAGATTGCAGCCGTTAGTGCCTGTCCGAACAGGAAAAGTGTAACCAGTCCAATCACAGAAAATAAGATGCCGATCATGACCGGCAGGTTCAGGTTTTTCATCATCTTAAAACAGAAATGCTGCAAGTTAAGCTATAAACAGGCAATGCCAATATAACTATAGCTGTAGCATGTATTAACTATAACAAATTTATATGATGTATAATTTTTAATTGAATTTTGGGCGGAATGTTGTTTAATAAATTTTTTAATGAAAACATTTGCACGGCTTTAGCAGTATTTAAACGCTCAAGCTGTTTTACATTTAAATTAAGAAATGAAAAAAAAGGTCCTTTTATCTGGCGCTAAGCCAACGATAAAACACGCTGCTACGAAGCGTGCGACTTTTTCTGCCCGCGTATGCAGGGCAGTTTTTAGGATTACCTTTTCCAATTTCAGGCTCAGGCCCTAGGCCGACGTTCTATCTGATCACCTATGCGGTGATCTTGCTTCCCAACCATCGTTTATTCCTGTTTTAATGCGTGTAAGCTCAGCTTTTTCGAAAGGCAGCTCAAGGCATTTGTACATTCAAAATTTTGCTTAACTGGCTGTTAGCGCAGCCAGACCGTATATTTTCTATACTTAAATGACCAATTTACCCACCTTTATAGTTACTGTGGCAAATGAAAGTCACGTGGGATATGCGCAAACTATCTGCGATGAAATGGAAGCTTCTGCCAAGGCACGGGGTACCGGTATAGCCAAGCGCAAACCGGAGTACGTTGCCCTGAAAATGACGGAAGGTAAAGCCGTAATTGCATTGCACCCCGATGGCAAGTGGGCCGGTTTCTGCTACATTGAGACGTGGGGACATGGAAAATACGTGGCCAACTCTGGCCTGATCGTGTCGCCGGAGCTGCGCAAAAGTGGCCTGGCTCGTCAGATCAAACAGAAAGTATTTGAGCTCTCCCGCACCAAGTATCCGGATGCCAAGATATTTGGTTTGACAACTGCTCTGGCGGTTATGAAGATTAACTCAGGTCTTGGTTACAAACCGGTTACTTATTCTGAACTGACAGATGATGAAGATTTCTGGAAAGGTTGCCAGAGTTGTGTGAACTTCCCGATACTGACGAGCAAGAACCGCAGCAATTGCCTATGCACGGCCATGCTCTTCGACCCGGCGCAGGAACCGACTTTTATTCCATTGCCAGTGGCGGAGCAAAAGCCTGCTGCTAAAGCTACAAGTTTGCAGGAGCGTTGGGTACGATACCGTCAGCGTTTATCGATTCAACCTATGCAATTACCAGATCAGGATAAAGACGAAAATAAGCAAGCCTCATAAGGCCATCAAAGTATAAAAATCATGAAGAAAGTTTTGTTAGCCTTTAGCGGCGGATTGGATACATCTTATTGCGTTATTTACCTGTCGCAGGAACTGGGGCTGGAAGTTTATGCGGCTTTAGTAGATACCGGTGGTTTTTCTGCGGAAGAAATTCAGGAGATTGAGCGCCGTGCTTATGCCTTGGGTGTAAAGCAGTTCACACATCTTGACGAGAAGGAAAGCTACTACAAAAGCTGTATCAAGTATATGATCTTTGGCAATGTGCTGAAGAACAATACCTACCCGTTGTCGGTAAGTGCGGAGCGTGTTACACAGGCGCTAAGTATAGCCAATTTTGCCAAAAACATTGGGGCAGATTATGTGGCCCACGGCAGCACAGGCGCTGGTAACGACCAGGTTCGTTTTGATATGGTGTTCCAGGCGATCATCCCAGATGTGGAGATCATCACGCCGATCCGTGACATGAAACTATCGCGTGAGGAAGAGATCGTATACCTGCGCCAACATGGAGTGGAGATGGACTTCACCAAAGCACAATACTCAATCAACAAAGGCATCTGGGGTACATCAGTAGGCGGAAAGGAAACACTCACATCACACCTGCCATTGCCTGAATATGCTTACCCTACACAGCTTACAAAACACGATGCGGAGCGCGTAACTATACATTTCCAGAATGGTGAGCCGGTTGGGTTAAATGATGAAGTATTTGAGAGCCCGGTACAGGTAATTCAGCGCTTACAGGAAATTGCTGGACCGTTTGCTATAGGCCGCGACATTCACGTTGGCGATACCATCATCGGCATCAAAGGCCGCGTTGGTTTTGAAGCTGCTGCACCAATGGTGATCATCAAAGCGCACCACACACTAGAGAAACACACGCTTACCAAATGGCAACTATACTGGAAAGACCAGCTAGCAACCTGGTATGGTAACTGGCTGCACGAAGGCCAACTGCTGGACCCAACCATGCGTGATATCGAAGCTTTTCTGGAGAGCACACAGAAAACCGTAACCGGTAAAGTGCATGTGCTACTGGCGCCTTACCGTTTCCAGGTAGAAGGTATAGAAAGCGAGCATGATCTGATGAGCGACAAGTTTGGCAGCTACGGCGAAATGAACCGCGCATGGACAGCCGACGATGTGAAAGGCTTTACCAAGATATTCGGTAACCAGACCAAACTATACCACAACGTTAACAATACCACGGCAGCATGGGTAACCGAAAAGTAAAGGCTGGCATTATTGGCGGTGCCGGCTACACCGGTGGCGAACTGCTGCGCCTGTTGCTGAATCACCCGAATGTAGAGCTGGTTTTCACGCACAGCAAAAGCCAGGCAGGCAAGCCTGTTTATTCTGCCCATGCCGATCTGTTAGGTGAAACTGAACTATACTTCAGCGACTCATTTGAGCAGGAAGTGGATGTGCTGTTTTTGTGTGTTGGTCACGGCGAAGCGAAGAAATTCTTAGCTGAAAACAACTTTGCTGAAAGTATAAAGATCATCGACCTGAGCCAGGATTTCCGTTGGAATGGGGAAGCTGGTAAAGCTCAAACTATAGACACTACTGGTAGAGCATTTACCTACGGTTTGCCGGAAATGCTCCGCGAGAGTATACAACAGGCACAGCACATTGCTAATCCGGGTTGTTTTGCTACAGCCATTCAACTGGCATTGCTGCCATTGGCATCTAAAGGTTTGATTACCGAAGAAGTGCATGTAAGTGGTATTACAGGTAGCACCGGAGCAGGGCAGAGCCTGAGCCCGACATCGCATTACAGCTGGCGCAGTGGTAATATCTCCAACTATAAAGTGCTTAACCACCAGCACCTGAATGAGATCCGTCGCAGCCTGAACGAATTGCAGCCAACGCAGGAATTACCAGCAATCCATTTTGTGCCTTATCGTGGTCCTTTTACACGTGGTATACTTTGCACCAGTTACCTGCCTTGCGGCCTGACTATAGACGAAGCACAACAACTATATAGCAGCTATTATAGTACACACCCGTTCGTGGCGCTGAGCCCGGTTACACCGGATCTGAAGCAGGTAGTAAATACAAACAAGTGCATTTTATACCTGGAGAAACAGGGCGAGATGCTTGTGATCACCAGCATGATCGATAACCTGCTGAAAGGTGCATCGGGCCAGGCAGTGCAGAACATGAACCTGCTTTTTGGTCTGGAAGAAACTGCCGGATTAAAACTGAAACCTTCAGGATTTTAACGCCTGAAATAGCCCCCGCTCGCGGGGTGCGAGCAAGGGCAAAAGCAGAAAGTGAACAATTAACAATACAACAACCAACAATTAGCCATATGTACGTAGAGTACTTCCTTTATTGTCTTACTTCTTACATCTAATTCTAAAGTATAAACCATGAACCTCTTCGACGTTTATCCTCTCTTTGATATAAATCCGGTGCGTGGCCAGGGCTGCTACGTTTGGGACGACAAAGGCACCAAATACCTCGACCTGTATGGCGGCCACGCTGTAATTTCTATCGGGCATAGCCACCCGCACTACGTAAAACGCATCGCCCGCCAACTTTATGATATCGGTTTTTACTCTAATTCGGTACAAATGCCGATGCAGGAAGAACTGGCTGCTAAACTCGGAGAGCTAAGTGGATACCCTGATTATGGTTTGTTCTTATGCAATTCTGGCGCCGAAGCCAACGAGAACGCTATCAAACTGGCATCTTTTCATACAGGCCGCAAAAAGATCATCGCATTTAAAGGAGCCTTCCATGGCCGTACTTCTGCTGCCGTTGCCGCCACCGATAATCCTTCTATCATAGCACCGGTAAACGAAACAGAGAATGTGATTTTCCTGCCTTTAAACGACCTGGATGCGTTTGCGCAGGCTATTAACAAGTATGGCTCTGAGCTGGCGGCTGTAATTGTGGAGGGTATACAGGGCGTAGGCGGAGTTCATATTCCTGATACAACTTTCCTGAAGGCATTAGCTGCTGGTTGCGAAAGAGTTGGTGCTTTATTGATTCTGGATGAAGTGCAGTCGGGTTATGGCCGCTCAGGTAAATTCTTTGCACACCAATACGCCGATGTGAAGCCGCAGCTTATTACGGTGGCTAAAGGGATGGGCAATGGTTTCCCGATTGGTGGTGTATTGATCAGCCCGGATATTGAAGCGAAACATGGCATGCTGGGTACTACTTTTGGTGGTAATTACCTGGCTTGCGCTGCCGGTATCGCGGTGTTGGAAGTGCTTGAAAAAGAACAACTGATACAACATGCCAAACTGCTTGGCAACCGCTTACTGCACGAGATCGAAAGGCTACCAAACGTGCGCGAAGTACGTGGTTTAGGTTTGATGATAGGAGTGGAGCTGGAAGAACCTTGTGGCCCAATTCGAAAAGAGTTGCTTGAGAAGTACCAGATTTTCACTGGCTCATCTTCTGATAAAAATACGCTGCGTTTATTGCCGCCATTGTGCATGGGAGCCCGCGAAGAAGACAAGTTTTTAACATCGTTCGAGGCTATACTTTGCAAGCTGGAACCACAACTATAACTATGAAAAAATATACTTCTGTGCACGATGTTACTGATGTTTCTTCATTAGTAAAAGAAGCGCTGCACCTGAAAGAAAATCCATATAAGTATAAATCGCTGGGCGAAAATAAAACGCTTGGTCTTATCTTCCTTAACCCGAGTTTGCGCACGCGCCTGAGCACGCAGAAAGCCGGACAGAACCTGGGCATGAACGTGCTGGTAATGAACCTGGACAAAGAAGGCTGGGCACTTGAAACGCAGGATGGTGCCATCATGAACGGAACTACGGTTGAGCACATCAAGGAAGCTGCTGCTGTAATGGGCCAGTACTGTAATATCATCGGCATCCGCTCGTTCCCGAAACTGCAGGACAGAGAAGAAGACTACAGCGAAGACCTACTGAACAAATTCATTTCTTATGCCAATGTTCCGGTTGTAAGCCTGGAGTCAGCTACGCGCCACCCACTGCAAAGCCTTGCCGACCTGGTAACTATAACCGAACAAAAACCAGCTGGTAAGAAGCCGAAAGTAGTGTTAACCTGGGCTCCGCACGTGAAATCGATTCCGCAATGCGTATCTAACTCTTTTGCCGAGTGGATGCAGCAGGCCGATGTAGAACTGGTAATTACAAACCCGGAAGGCTACGATCTAGCAGATGAATTTACAAAAGGCTCTACCGTACTGCACAACCAGGATGAAGCGCTAAAAGATGCTGACTTTGTATATGTAAAGAACTGGTCGAGCTACGAGCAGTATGGCAAGGTGCTGACAGATGGTGAAGGCTGGATGATGACCAACGAAAAGCTGACTCTAACCAACAATGCCAAAGTAATGCACTGCCTGCCGGTACGCCGTAACGTAGAGCTAAGCGACGAGATCCTGGACGGAGCAAACTCACTGGTACTGGAGCAGGCTAATAACCGCACTTATGCTGCTCAGGCAGTACTTAAGCGCATGCTGGAATCTTTGAAATAGACACAAGATTAAAGACACAGGACATAAGATTAATATCTAAGTTTGGTTTAAAGTCTTGGGTCCTTTGTCTTGAATCCCTAATAATATGCTGACTATAGTTAAGATTGGCGGAAACGTCATTGATGATCCCGGGTTGCTGCACCGTTTTCTGGTTGATTTTGCGGCAGTAACTGGTCCTAAGTTGCTGGTGCATGGCGGCGGTAAAATAGCGTCGGCCATTGGCCAGCGGCTGGGCATCGAACCAATACTGGTAGACGGTCGCCGCATTACAGATTCTGAAACCCTTGAAGTGGTTACGATGGTATACGGCGGCTTGGTAAACAAAAATATTGTAGCACAACTACAGGCTTTGGGCAGCAATGCTATTGGCTTAACCGGTGCCGATGCCAACATCATTAAAGCCGAAAAGCGCCCTGTTAAAACGATTGATTATGGTTTTGTAGGCGATGTAAAAGGCCCTGAAAGTATAAACGTACAGGCGCTGAATGCCATGTTGCAGGCTGGTTTTACGCCTGTTGTAGCTCCACTTACGCACGACGGCAATGGCTCACTACTTAATACCAATGCAGATACCGTAGCTTCTGTTTTGGCAATAGCTCTGGCGCAGAAGTATAGCGTGCAGTTGCTTTATTGTTTCGAAAAGAAAGGGGTACTGGAAGATGCTGCGGATGATAAATCTATAGTTGAGTTGCTGACGCCGGACAAGTATAAAGAGATGCAGGAGAAGGGACAAGTGTTTGCCGGTATGTTACCGAAACTGGACAATGCTTTTGCTACACTGCAAAGCGGCGTAAGTATCGTAAAGATCGGACAGTCTGAAGATGTGCTGGCAATGGCCGAAGGTAAAAGTGCCGGAACAACTATAGCGCTGGAAGTATAACTATGACTGAAAAAGAGCTATACCCACAGGCGCTGCAGCTGTTGCAGGAACTGATTAGCATTCCTTCATTTAGTCGCGAAGAAGATAAAACTGCTGACACCATTTATACTTTCCTGGAGCAACACGGCGTAAAGGCAGAGCGACAGGGAAACAATGTGTGGGCTCGTAACCAGCACTTCAAACCGGAACTGCCAACTATACTGCTTAACTCGCACCATGATACTGTAAAACCAAACGCCGGTTATACTATAGATCCGTTCACGCCATCTATAAAAGACAGCAAACTATACGGGCTGGGCAGTAACGATGCTGGTGGTTGCCTGGTGTCCCTGATCGCTACGTTTTTATACTTTTATCCGCAGCAAAACCTGAAGTATAACTTTATACTAGCAGCCACCGCCGAAGAAGAAATTTCCGGGACAAACGGACTGGAATCAATACTTCCGCAACTCGGTGAAATAGACTTTGCTATAGTTGGCGAACCTACGCAAATGCACCTGGCCGTTGCCGAAAAAGGACTGCTGGTACTGGACTGTGTTGCCCACGGAAAAGCCGGACACGCTGCCCGTGAAGAAGGAGTCAATGCCATTTACGAAGCCCTGTTTGATATCGAGTGGTTCCGCAACTATAAATTTGAGAAAGTCTCGGAAACGCTTGGACCGATAAAGATGAGCGTAACAGTGTTGCAGGCTGGTTCGCAGCATAACGTGGTGCCGGATACCTGCAAGTTTACCGTAGATGTGCGTGTTACAGACGCTTATAGTTTGGAAGAAGTCTTGGATACTGTAAAGCAGCATGTAAAAGCGACCGTTACGTCGCGCTCCGTTCGTTTGCAGCCATCAGGTATTCCGCTTACACATCCTATAGTTCAGGCTGGTATAAAACTTGGTCGCAATACTTACGGTTCACCCACTACTTCTGACCAGGCGTTGCTTCGTGTGCCATCTGTAAAACTTGGTCCCGGCGACTCCGCTCGCTCACACACTGCCGACGAGTACATTGAACTACAGGAACTAGAAGAAGGTATCCCACTCTATATTCAGATGCTTGAAAAAGTAGTTTTATAGTTACCAGATCAACAATTTAACAATACAACAATCAATAATTTACCACATGAAACTCTGGCAGAAAGATATACAGGTACAGGAAGAAATAGAACGTTTTACGGTTGGCAACGACCGCGAAATGGACCTGGAACTGGCACCGTTTGATATACTTGGCTCGCTGGCGCACACGCGTATGCTGAACCAGGTTGGTCTGTTGGAGCAGAAAGATCTTGCTGCCGTACAACGCGAGCTGAAACAACTCTACGCCGAAGTAGCACAAGGTAATTTTTTGATTGAAGATGGCGTGGAAGATGTGCACTCACAGGTAGAGTTGCTACTGACGAAACGCATTGGCGAAGCCGGTAAAAAGATACACAGTGGCCGCTCCCGCAACGACCAGGTTTTGCTTGACCTCAAACTATACATGCGCCACCAGTTGCGCCAGGTGGTTGAAGCCACTGAGACTTTGTTTCATACTTTACAGAACCTCAGCGAGCAGCACAAAGACAAACTGTTGCCGGGTTACACGCACCTGCAGGTTGCTATGCCATCATCTTTTGGTTTATGGTTTGGCGCTTATGCCGAGAGTTTAATTGATGATTTGCTGGTTGTCCAAGCTGCTTACCGCATCAGCAATAAAAACCCGCTTGGCTCGGCAGCCGGTTATGGTTCGTCTTTCCCGCTTAACCGCCAGCTAACTACTGATCTGCTGGGTTTCGAGAGCCTGAACTATAACGTGGTTTATGCGCAGATGGGACGAGGCAAAACTGAACGTGTAGTAGCTACTGCACTGACAACTATAGCCGCAACTATAGGTCGTATGGCCATGGACTTATGCCTCTACATGAGCCAGAACTTTGCCTTTGTAAGCTTGCCTGATGAACTGACTACAGGCTCCAGCATCATGCCACACAAAAAGAACCCGGATGTGTTCGAGCTGATCCGTGGCAAGTGTAACAAACTCCAAGGACTACCAAACGAAATCGCCCTGCAAACAGCTAACCTGCCATCAGGTTATCACCGTGATATGCAGCTTCTGAAAGAGAGCCTTTTCCCGGCTTTTGGTACACTGCTCGACTGCCTGCAGATGGCGAACTACATGCTGCCAAAGCTTATTGTTAAAGACAACATCATGCAGGACGAAAAGTATAAATATGCCTTTAGCGTGGAGGTGGTAAACAACGAAGTGCTGCAGGGTGTGCCTTTCCGGGATGCATATAAAAAGGTAGGATCTGCCATAGCCAATGGTACTTTCGAAGCGCCAACACAAGTGCACCACACCCACGAAGGTAGTATAGGCAACCTGTGCACCGAGCAAATTGCAGTGCAGATGCAGCAGGTGTTACAGGCCTTTGATTTTACGAAAGTTGATGCCGCTGTAAATGCACTATTGGCAGAGTAGCAGCTCATACTTTATACTTAGTTCAGGTGGAATTTCTGGGGCTTAATATTATTTAGTTTACGCGACGTTTGCAGGAGCGTACCTACTATAAGCGCAACTATAACGGCTAAGCCAATTACAAGGTAGGAGAGCACCTTCAGCATTTTTACACTTCTGTCAGCCGACTGGTAAAGCTCCTGCCCAACATCGCCCTGCACGCGGATGAGTGCGTGCAGCGGCTCTAGTAAATTCTGAAATGCAGTGTAGCCGTTTGTTAAGTATAATTTCCTGGCAAGCCCTTTATTCCCATTTGTACTCAACTGCAATATACTGTTCTGTACCTGTACCAGCTTTGTGAATTGGGATTTATAGGCAGTCAAGTTTTTTTGCTCCTGATCAACAAGGTAAGTGGTTTCATACTTCTCCATCAGTGCTTCAATGGCCTTGGTATTGGCATTTATATGTTGATGTAAACTGTCCTGACTGTAGATATTATCAGCCAGAATATGTTCCTCCAGTAACATACGGTTCTGGTAGTACCGCTCCAGTATTTCCGAAATGTCAAGCGATGGTATCAACCTGTCCTGGTACACCGACTGAAATTTGCGGCCTACCTGCTCCATACTATAGCTCACAAACCAGTTCGCGAAAACTATAATCACAAACATCGATAAAAAAGCAACCGCTACTTTATGGCGCTGCTTAAAACTGAAACTCCATCTCATGGTCTGGTTCTTGGTGCTCACTGTAACCAAGTTAATCATTCTGAAGCGAATAAGTATACTATTATCACTATAAGTATAGATCGCATCTTTAAATTACAATACTTTGATCATACTCAATCTTGCTTTATTCTAATAACTTATAGTTAGTACAGCGTATAAGGGTGCACACTGTTTCTTATAAAACACAAAGCAGAACATAGTGATCCCGATAAAGATACATACCCAACCCGACGATTCAACCTGTGGCCCTACCAGCCTGCATGCCGTCTATAAGTATTTTAAAGATCCTATTCCGCTTAGCGAGGTGATAAAGGAGGTGCCGTACCTGGATGAAGGAGGTACCCTGGAAGTTTTGCTAGCCTGCCATGCATTGCAACGTGGATATAAGGCAACAATATTTACTTATAACCTTAATGTTTTTGATCCAACCTGGTTTGGGCTCTCAAATGATGAGCTTATTTCTAAACTGGAGGAACAACTGGAGATAAAAACAGGTAAAAAACTTAAAAGGGCTTCTAAAGCTTACATTGAATTTCTGAAGCTTGGCGGAACACTCCGCTGCGAAGATCTTACTATATCTTTATTAAGAACCTTTTTTGATAATGGTATTCCGATGCTAACGGGTTTAAGTGCAACATACCTGTACCGGAGTGCCCGCGAATTTGCCGATGAAGCTGGCAATTCTGTTTATGATGATGTTCGTGGTTACCCGATGGGTCATTTCGTGGTGCTTTGTGGCTTTACCGATGATCTGCAACATGTAGTGGTAGCCGACCCTTACCCTGAGAACCCATACTTTAACAATAATTATTACGAAGTCGGACTTTCGCATTTGCTCAGTTCCATCATGCTGGGCATGTCAACCTTCGATGCAAACCTGCTGGCCATTGAGCCAAAAGAACCCTTAACTGAATAACCTCAACATGCGAAAAATAGTAGTTGTCGATTACCCAAAAGACTGGGAAACGAAGATAGAAGACGTAGAAGTTGTTGATGCCCAGACTTACCTGACAGATACTACTTATACAGATATAAAAAACGCCAGGATATTTAATCTATGCCGATCATATAAATACCAGAGTGCTGGCTACTATGTGTCGTTGCTGGCCGAGGCGCGTGGTCATAAACCTATACCAAGCGTAACTACCATGCAGGACCTTAAAACGCCAACTATAGCGCGAGCCATCACCATGGAAATAAACGACCTGGTACAGAAAAGCCTCGGCAAACTGAAGTCAAAAACATTTACGCTGAGTATATACTTCGGGCAGAACGTTGCTGAGAAGTATGAAAAGCTTTGCAAGCAACTGCATGATCTGTTTCAGGCTCCGCTTTTACGGGCTCAGTTTGTTTATAAGGATGAATGGGTACTGCAAAGTATATCGCCTATACCGGTAACTGAAGTGCCCGAAAACCATAAGCGATACATGGTACGTTTTGCGAAAGCATACTTTGCCAGACATCGTTTTGCAGGCGCACGAATTGCCCGTAAAGTATACGACCTGGCTATACTTGTTGATCCCGAAGAAAAAGCTCCGCCATCTAATGAACGCGCCATTCAGAATTTCGTAGAAGCGGCAGAGCAACAAGGTTTTTACACCGAACTTATCACCAAAGACGATTACCGCCGACTGGCTGAGTTTGATGCCCTGTTCATCAGAGAAACTACTTCCGTAAATCACCACACGTATAAGTTTGCCCGTAAAGCGTTTGCTGACGGGCTGGTGGTAATAGACGATCCGGTTTCCATACTGAGGTGTACCAACAAAGTATACCTGGCTGAACTGCTTACCAAAGCGAAAGTACCTGTTCCGAAAACCATGATTATCCATAAAGATAACCGGGAGCAGGTAGAGGCTGAGCTAGGTTTACCCTGTGTATTAAAGAAACCGGACAGTTCCTTCTCGCAAGGCGTGGTAAAGGCCAACAACAAACAAAGCCTGGAAAAGAAACTGGATGAGATGTTGTCTGATTCAGAATTGATTATAGGCCAAGAATTTACACCAACAGATTTTGACTGGCGGATTGGGGTACTGGACAAACAGCCGCTTTATGCCTGCAAATATTTTATGGCAAAAGATCATTGGCAGATCTATAACTGGAATGGCAAAAAGAAACAGGACGAAGAAGGAGATGATGAAGTAGTGCCATTTGAGCAAGTACCATTTCATGTGCTACATACGGCACTAAAAGCTGCCAACCTGATAGGCGATGGCCTGTATGGGGTTGATATTAAAGAAATAGACGGAAAAGCTTACGTAATAGAAGTAAACGATAACCCAAGTATAGACTCGGGCTGTGAAGATAAAATACTGAAAAAAGAACTATATGCTGCTATCATCAAATCCATTAAACGACGTATTGACAACCATAAAAACTTCAGAACCGATGAGTAGCCAACCCAAACGCATCCTGCACCTCTTCGAAGGCTTTGGCGTGGAGCTGGAATATATGATCGTGAGCAGGAAAGACCTGCATGTACTGCCTATTACTGATAAACTGATTTATGATGAAGTAGGGCAATACATTTCTGATGTGAAGTTTGGTGAAATAGCCTGGTCTAATGAACTGGTACTGCATGTAGTGGAACTGAAAACACAGGGGCCGGTAAAGTCGCTGGAAGGGTTACATCTTAAGTTTCAGGAGCATGTGCAGAAGATAAACCAAATGCTGGAAAAGCACGATGCCATGCTGTTGCCAACAGGTGCACACCCTCTCATGAACCCGGACACTGATACGCAACTATGGCCACACGAGCATAATGCAGTGTACGAAGCTTATAACCGTATCTTCGATTGCAAAGGCCACGGTTGGGCAAACCTGCAGAGTACACACCTGAACCTGCCTTTCGCTAACGATGAAGAGTTTGCCAGATTGCACGCTGCTATTCGTATGCTCTTGCCTATACTTCCGGCTTTAAGTGCATCATCTCCTATACTTGATGGCAAGGTTACCGGCATGTTTGATTCACGTTTGGAAGTATACCGCCACAACCAAGGCAAAATTCCAAGCATTACAGGTAAAGTAATACCGGAACCAGTATTCAGTAAAGCAGATTATGAAGAGCAGATCTTGAATAAAATGTATGCTGATGTGGCCCCGCATGACCCTGAGGGAACGCTGCAGGAAGAATTTCTAAATTCGCGTGGCGCTATTGCCCGCTTTGAGCGCAATACCATAGAGATCCGCTTATTGGATATACAGGAAAGCCCGGTTGCTGACCTGGCTATAGTTCAGGCAACGGTAGCTGTTCTACAGGCATTGATAGGGGAGCGATGGGTGGCTTTACAGGAGCTTAAAACGTTTGACGAACACAGGCTTTCCAGAATATTAGTACAGGTCATTTCTAATGGCCAGGAAACTATACTTACTGATCTGGAATTTCTGCGATGTTTTGGATTTGAGTGTACTGATAACTGTACAGCCGGAGAACTATGGCGACACCTGGTCAAAGAATGCATCGTGTTGGAAGAACAACCTGAAGTGCAACATGCGCTTAATGTGATACTTTCGCGTGGAAACTTGGCCAAACGAATTTTAGATGCTACTCAATTAAACCCTGACAATTCAACTATCGCAAAAGTATATACACAGTTGGCGAAATGCCTGCAGAAAGGTGGCGTGTACTTACCTGAAAAACCATGCTAAAATTATTGCTGACCTGCGAACACGGAGGTAACCGGATACCGGAAGTTTATACTTCTTTTTTTGAGGGAAAAGAACAGTTGTTGGCGTCGCATAAGGGTATTGATATTGGTGCACTGGAATTATTCAGAACACTTGAGCCCTTAGCAGATAAATCTTTTTTTTCTGAAACATCCAGGTTACTTGTAGAGCTTAACCGCTCCCTGAACCATGCAAAATTATTCTCTGATATAACCCGGGAACTGGATGATACCATAAAATCAGCTATCCTGAAAGAACATTATTTCCCTTATCGTGAGGAAGTAGAGCACCTGATCCATGATTTTGTAATGGCTGGAAGGCAAGTACTGCATGTAGCAGTGCATACCTTTACTCCCGAACTGGACGGACAAGTTCGTGATGCCGATATTGGCTTGCTTTATGACCCTAAACGCAAGCTGGAGCAAACCTTTAGCCGCACCTGGAAACAGCAGCTTCAAAAGCAAAGCAGCGAATTACAGGTGCGGTTCAATTATCCATACTTAGGCATTGCGGATGGTTTCCCGACTTATCTGCGACGAAAGTTTACCGAAGAACAATACATTGGAATTGAACTGGAAGTAAACCAGAAGTTTAAGTTAAATCAGCCTGAAGTATGGGAAGAAGTAAAGCAGGCTATTTATACTTCTCTGCAGGCTACTTTAAAACAGTTCAGACCAGAGCTTTCTGAAGAAGAGGAGATTTGAAGTATAAGTTGGTTCGCCTTACTACTGGTGAATTGATTAATATAAATTCATTAAGCATTTAGTTCATCTGCCAATCGTCTCCTAAAGCATTCATTTACCGATTAATAACAACCAAATCAATATTTAAATAGTATTACGAACATTATAACATATATCTATAGTTACAGATCCTTTACAGCATTATTTTCATCATTAATACTTAAACTATGAACATTAAAAGTTTACTTCAATTAGTCCTGATATTTGTTGCCGGACAGCTATTCTTTGCTTGTAGCTCAGTTAAATATTATGAGTTTGCCGGAAACAAACAAGCTCCATATTATGAATCTAAGCAAAAGCAAGAACCTGCCACAAAACCAGTAGAAACTGAGAGCTTGGCTAAAATAGCCATAGAGGCAGCTGAGGATAAAGCTGTTGTAAAAGCTGATGCACAAAAATTATTAGCTTCTACAGAGTCAAAGGTTGTAGCTGCTCCAGCTAAATTAGCTCCGGTAACCAACGTAGCAGAAACTGCTGCAGCAAACAAAACTTTAGCTGAAGCTGAAGCGCTTGAACTGGTAAAAGAGCGCGTAGCCAGCATGACAAAAGCTGAGAAAAAAGAGCTTAAAAAGGAATTGAGAGAAGCAATGAAACAGAGCGGGTCCCGAGTTTCTATTGTAGAGGTTATTTTGGCTGTATTATTGCCTCCATTGGCGGTCTTCCTGCACGATGGTATAGGAACCTCGTTCTGGATAAGCATAATACTTACACTGCTATTCTGGATTCCGGGAGTGATTTACGCCTTGCTTGTAGTAACAGATACGATCTAAATAGCAACTATAAAGTATAAGAAAGCACCTGCAAAGGTGCTTTTTTTGTATCCGGCTAATTTTCAACCGTGCGTAAACCGGTGTGGCTTAGTCACGTTTTATACAATGTATCAGCAGTGTGTTTTATCTGAAGTATAGCAACACATAAACCATGGACTACAAGGACTATTATAAGATACTAGGCGTAACCAAATCAGCGTCTCAGGCTGAAATTAAAAAAGCTTACCGCGCGCTGGCCAAGAAATATCACCCTGATAAAAATAAAGGTGACAAAGCTGCTGAAGATAAGTTTAAGGATATAAGCGAAGCTTATGAAGTGCTCGGTGATGAAGAAAAGCGCAAACAATATGACCAGCTAGGTGCCAACTGGCGGCAGTATCAGAATGCAGGAGCCGGTGGATTTGGTGGCAGGGGAGGCCAGTACGAGTATTACGGAGGTGGACAGCCTGGTGGTTTCCGCGGTTTCGAAACTGATGCTGATATGTTTGGTGGCGGCTTCTCTGAATTTTTTCAGCAGTTTTTTGGGGGCGGTGGTGGCTTTAGCCAGCAAACAGGTGGCAGAGGCCGGACTCATGCAGCCAAAGGGCAGGACTATGAATCTGAGATGGAAATTTCGTTGCAGGAAGCCTATCATGGTGCCTCGCGTTTAATAAACCTTCAAAATCAGCAGTTGCGCATTACTACCAAACCAGGAGTTGCAGACGGGCAGGTGCTTAGAATAAGAGGAAAGGGTGCACCAGGTCCGGGGGGCGGCACTGCTGGAGACCTGTATATTAAAGTGCTGATTAAGCCGGACCATAACTTCGAACGCAAAGGCAACGATCTGTACACTACTTTACCGGTAGACATGTACACAGCTATACTTGGAGGGGATGCCCATGTGCGTACACTAACAGGACAGCTTAAGTTAAAAATACCAGCCGGAACACAGAGTGATAAAAGCCTGAGGTTAAAAGGAAAAGGCATGCCTGTTTATGGCAAACCTGACCAGCACGGCGACCTTTACGTAAAGATAACTGTAACGCTGCCAACGCACCTGAGCGAAGAAGAAAAAGAGCTGTTTCAGAAGCTGAGAGAAATACATCAAGCTAAGAAAGCAGCATGATAACCAAAATATTAATGCAACTATGTTAGCAACCTTAGACCAATTACAGTACAACAGCCTGATCAGTAACTTTCTGGACAGCATGGCAGAGAGCCACCTTACTTTTTATGCCAGCGACCTGCTGGAAAAGCATGGCTGCCAGAGCCGCGAAGAATTAGACCAAGCCGTAAAACGTACCACTGAAGTTTGTAGTTGCATGCATCTTCCGTTACAGGAAAACATAAAAACAGTATACCGCGCGCAGAACGGGCAGGTAGTGCAAGACTGGCGTTTGTCTCCAATGGCCTACATGTTACTTGTAATCAATGCAGATTCTAAAAATCAACTGGTGGCCCAGTTACAGGTAGAGCTAATCAAGCGCGCGCTTCACAAGGAGTAGCGTCTGTTGCCTGTGTAAGAACTGCATTATGTGCTACCAGTAATTCCTGCCAGTTAAATTCACAGCACAACCTGGACATATTTGCAGAAAGCGGTGCATTTATATGTATCTGTTTATTAGTAAACGGATGCACAAAGTATAGATCTGAAGAGTGCAGCAGCATACTTGAGCTGTTAAGTTCTTCCAGAAACATCTTGTTGTGCCGCCAGTCGCCGTGCTTTTTATCTCCAATTATATAGTGCCGGATATGCGCAAAATGTTTGCGTATCTGGTGCATGCGTCCGGTTTCAGGTTGTACCTGTACCAAACTATAGCGGGCTGTAGCATATCGGCCCACAGGTATAGGTAATTCTACAGTTGCTATTCTTTTATAGTTTGTGATGGCGTCCTGTGCCTCTTTATGCTGATGATCTTTATCTGGCCGGATTGGATTGTCAATTGTAGCCTCTTCTAAAATATAACCACGTACAATTGCATAGTATACCTTCCTGGTTTCCCGTTCTTCAAAAAGCTTTACCAGCGGCGCAGCTGCTTCAGGTGTTTTGGCAAATAATAACACGCCGGATGTGCCACGGTCCAGGCGATGAATAGGATATACTTTGTGTCCTAACTGATCGCGGAGCATCTGCAAAGCAAATTCCTTTTTCTCTTCTGCTATGCGTGTGCGATGCACCAGTAACCCATGCGGTTTATTTATTGCCACATAATGGGCATCTTCAAAGATAATATCTAACACAGTATAAGCTTATTAAGAGTGCAAAGGTAGCAAGAATTACCAGCCAATTTAAAGGTTAAGAAAGGAATGCGTTATACTTTACACTAACGTAGCCGTAAAAACTCCCTAAATAATCTTAAACAGGTAAACACGAACCTGTAACTTTACAGTTCTAAACTTACTTATGGCGTTAGCATTAAATAATCTTCGGAGAGGGAAAAAATACAGGCTGCGAAACCACGGCGAGGTATTCGAGTTTTGGGTGATTGATATTTTTGAAGAGGATATTTTTAAACTGAAAGACTTACATACACTTGATCAGTATTTCCTGCACGACCTGACACAGTATGGGAAAGGCAAAGATTATGATTTACAGGAATTATAGTTCAGGCTTTAACAACTTTACCTTTTAAGTCCCAGTGGCTCTTCTGTATCTGTTGGCTGCCAGGTTTTCTTACAATTTTACGCACATACCTTTCTCCTGATATAGCTCCGTCTTCTCTGCGTGTGCCTATAAACAAGGTTACCGGCTCACCATTCTCATTTGTTATAAACGTAAGATCCTTGCCTAGCATACGATCATCAATGCGTGCATCCGGGGTAAAAGTCTTTTGCAGGAAATATTCTATTTTTTTATTCAGACCCATAGTTTTCTATACGGAACAGGCATCCGCAGGGATAATAACCAACTGCAAGTATAATTGCACAAAAAAAGCACTAATTTATATTTAACATTACTATATAGTTGGTGAATAGCGACACAATTAACAGCCCTGTACAGTATAAGTAAACTACTAAATTGTTAAAATACTGGAGCGTAGCGGTTACATGGAAAAAATTATACTCGGAAAGCAGTTGAGTGCGCCACAGGCGGCTGACTTCCTGAAATTGTACGAGTGTGATGGGAATGAAATTCTTCTTGCCGACTGGTCTGGTGTGCTTGATGCAGGCAGGGCACGACTAGGATGTACCGCTATACTGAATGCCTTAAGCCAGCAACCATTCCCGAAGATATTAAACAACAACTCAAAAGTTACAGGTCATTACCCGGGGGCAATAGACTGGGTAGGCAAAGTATGGTTTCCGGAAATGTATAAGTTAGGGGTCCGCTATTTTGCCTGGGTATACTCGCCTGCGTTTTATACTCAGATCGGGACGGATGAAATCATAAAGTTGAGCTCAAAAGTAGAGATCCAAACTTTTTATGAAATAAATCAGGCCTATGACTGGCTGCTGGAAAAGAAAGTTTCAGTATAAGCCTGGATAGAACATTATTTAGAGTGTGTAGCCTGCAATACTAAAACTTTAGAAACGTTTGTGAAAGTGAAGCAACGATGCTGCCAACATCAGCAATTTCTATACGTATAGTTTCATATAAATATAGCTAACTATGCAAGCGAACAATAACCACTACTTTGTTTACATTTTCGGGGGAGAAACTGAGACAAACCTACAGATAGGTATGGCCGGAAATATACAGCAACAACTGCAACAGACGCAGCAGAATACAGATCTACCAAAAAAGCTGGTCTATTATGAGCATTATGATCGCGAAGCCATGGCCCTGGCACGTGAGAAGCAGATAAAGGAAAGCAGCCATACTGATAACAAGCGCCTGATAGAGTCTATGAATCCAAACTGGCTGGACCTAAGCGATCTGCTTTAACTACAAGTATTAATTTATTGACAGCCGGTAAAAAGGCTGTTTGGCAGGTAATTTTGTATCTTTGCAGCTCATCATTTTAAATACCTGCCTAAATTCCTGATGCTACAAACTATAAGCCGCCTGCGCGAAAACATAAGACTACAACTGGTTGTGGTTACGGTGGGTGTACTGTTACTGGTAGCTAAGTTTGTAGCTTATTTTCTTACAAATTCAAACGCTATACTTACTGATGCTCTTGAATCGATCATCAATGTTGTAGCAGGTGGGTTTTCACTGTATAGCCTGGTGCTTTCTGCACGTCCACGCGACGAGAACCATCCGTATGGCCACGGTAAAATAGAATTTATTGCCGCTTCTCTTGAAGGTTCACTTATACTTGTAGCAGGTGCAATAATAATCGTTAAGTCAGTTTATAACCTTTTTGAGCCGCACACGCTTCACCAACTCGATATTGGTATTTTACTGACAGGTATTACAGGCGTAGTAAATTTTATAGTTGGGTATTTTACAGAGCGCAAAGGCCAGCAGGTAAACTCTCTTGTTTTAGTAGCAGGAGGGAAGCACCTTAAATCAGACGCATACTCAACTGCTGGTATACTTCTGGGGCTCGTTCTCATCTTTTTTACTGGTATGGTATGGCTGGATAGTGTAGTGGCAGTTATCTTTGGAGGGATTATCTGTTATACCGGCTATAAAATTATCCGCTCTTCAGTAGCAGGTATTATGGATGAAGCTGATTACGAATTGCTGCAGCGAATTGTTAAAGTATTGAATGATCATCGCCGCGATAACTGGATTGATATCCATAATCTGAGAGTGATTAAGTATGGTGCCACGCTTCATATTGACTGCCACTTAACAGTGCCCTGGTACTTAAATGTAATGGAAGCCCACGATGAAGTAGAAGCATTGGGCAAACTTATCAGAGAAAAGATAGACGAAAGTATAGAACTCTTTGTGCATACAGATCCATGCATAGAGCCATCGTGCAACATCTGCAGCAAACCAGATTGTGAGGTACGCCAGCATGCTTTAAAAGAACGTGTAGAGTGGGACTTTGAAAAAGTAATAGCCGACCGTAAACACAGTTTATATTAAGTACGAAACAATATACTTTACTTATAGTTGATAAAGTATAAGCTTCTTACTTGTTGGTAGATAAGTAGGCAGTAAGTTGGTTTAACCTGTGTTTTATGGCTACTCTTTATTCTTCCCTGTTTATTCCTTTGCTGATGTTTTTTACATCCTGTCAGCAAAATTCTTCTGAACAACTTTCTACGGAGCAGGAGATAAGTTATACATTATCAGCTGATACAACAGGATTAGCAAAAGCCACTTTTGCTGGTGGTTGTTTCTGGTGTACTGAAGCATATTTTGAGCGTTTGGTAGGAGTGGAGGCCGTTATTTCCGGGTATTCCGGTGGTCTGGAGAAGAATCCTACTTATAAACAGGTAAGTGCTGGGCTAACTGGTCATGCAGAAGCTGTGCAGGTATATTATCATCCTGAAAAAATATCATACCAGGAGCTGGTAGAAGTATTTTTTGCGACACATGATCCAACCACACTAAACCGCCAGGGACCTGATGTTGGGAAGCAATATCGTTCAATAGTATTTTACAGAACACCTGAAGAAAAGAATATAGCGACTAAGTATATCAGCAGATTAAGCGCATCAGGTAAGTATAAAAACAAAGTCGTTACAACAGTAGAGCCACTCAAGCGATTCTGGCAGGCAGAAGCATATCACCAGGACTATTATGAACGTAATCCTTCTGATCCTTATGTTGTAAGTATAGCCCGCCCTAAAGTAAAAAAATTTGAAACCAACTATAAAGCCAAACTAAAGCCACAATTCAGGAAATAAGCTACTTGTTATCAAAACATGGTTTTATTGCGTAGTATAAAATCTAATTGATAATTTATACAAAACAATACAACTATGGACTTCATTATTAATCTGTTAGTGACAGCAGCTGTCATTCTGATTCTTTCTTATGCTATGTCGAGTGTGCACGTAAAAAGCTTCTGGACCGCACTTTGGGTAGCTTTTCTTACGGCCATTTTTACTGCTACAATTGGCTGGTTATTAGGCGGTTTGCTTAACCTGGTAACTTTCTTTTTACTGGAAGCTATCGTAGGTTTAATCGTTACAGCGCTAATGCTAAAGCTAGTCGATAAGCTGGTTGGAAACTTTAAAATAGATGGATTTTTGCCGGCACTGATCATTGCCATAGCTGTAGCCATAGCTTTAGCCATAGTTGGCTGGCTGCGTGGCGATAACGAAGAAGAAGAATATGCTCAACTTGAACAGAAGCCTCAAACAGAGCAAATCTTTCAGCAAGTATAGTATTTAGTTATAAGTATAAAAGCCTGTGCAGTTTAATTGCACAGGCTTTTTTGTTATCAAAAGTCGAAAAAATCGCTTAGAAAGGATTCTTTTTTCTTGTGCGGATGCTTTTTGTTACCATATTGATCGTAACCATAGCGCTTGTAATCAGACTCGTAATTTTCTTTTTTAGAATAATGTTCGCCTGAGCGTTCTATAATCTTTTCCAACTCGCCACGGTCTAGCCAGATACCACGGTATTTCGGGCAATAATCAATTTCAACTCCGTTTTTATCGCTCATTAAAAGCGTTTCGTTACAGGTAGGGCATTTCATAAGCTAGATAGTTGTTTAACTTAAATATACTTAGGTATCATTAGATTTCCGAATCAATTCAGGAGTGTATAGCTTTATGTAGTTGCATTACCGACAAACAGTAGCTTAAGCAGGTTGAACTACTCGTTAAGAAAATATCAATCGTATTTAACATAAAGTATATTATCAGTGACACTTATTTAGATTGTATAAATCAGTCTTATAATTTATATTATGTTAAGTAATGTGTAGAGCAATTAAAAAGGGAGACTAGTTGCCTCCCTTTTTGAATATTCTTTAAGCTCTAAAACTATTTCAGCTTTTTATTAATCCTCTCTGCATCAGCCTTACGACCTAAGCGAGTATAAACTGATAATAAGTTTTTAAGTGTAGCCTGATCTTCTGGCTGAATTTCAATAGCTTTCTCGAAATATGGTACTGAAGCTTGGAAGTGTTTGTTAGCCTCTGCTTCTACAGCTTTACCTCTTTTCTGGTAAGTAGCGTAATCCATCTTTTCAGCTTTCTTCGCAACGCTTACACCCTTGTTAAATTCAAGAACTGCTAGGTTATAGTAAGCATCAAAGTTTTTAGGATCTACTTCAATAGCCTTCTGATAGCTCTTATAAGCTGCATCCAGTTTTCCTTCTTTCTCTTGTAAGTTACCTAGTACGGCATAAAGGCTGGCATTTTTAGGATCTTTCTCAATAGCTTTCTCTAATTTAGCCATTGCTTCGCCACCACGGTTATTTTTCAGGTAGTAACGCAGCTCTTCCTGCATCAGGTATACGCTATTTGGATGCTCCTTTAAACCATCAGCTAAGGCAGCCATTACTTTATCATCACTTGCCTGAGTTTCCTGAAGCAACTGCACTCTGGTTTTGTAAACATCTTCAGTTTTGTGGCCAAGTGTAATAAGCTTATCATAATAAGTCATTGCTCTTGGGTAATCCTTCTTTGCAATGGATGCTAATGCCGCATATTTAACAGCTGTAGTATCCGTAGGATTTACTCTTGAAGCAAGATCATAGTTTGAAATTGCCTGATCCCACTCTTCCTTGTTATGATGTTCAACCGCCTGATTTAATACCTGACCATAAAGCATCTCTAAGCGAGCAGGTACCTGCTTGCCGTACTGACCATCTTTACCATCAAGTTCTACTGTTTTGTTATAAGACTCCAGAATAATTTCAGGAGTTTTCTCAGTGGTCATTTTACCATAAACCGGGTGACCAACCATGTCCTGATAAATTGTACCACGTGTAAACCAGGTCTTAGCCTTATTTTTTGTTTTATCGTGTGCAATCGCTTTATCAATCTCAGTCTGTGCTTTGTCAAGCGTACCATTTTTCTGGTTAAGAATGGCACTGTTCACAGCCGAGTTCTGTGCACTTGCCACTGAAATAGTAGCGGCAGCCAGGGCAGTTAAAAGTACTTTTTTCATGCTCGTTTATGAAAGGTTTGTGTTTGTTGTTTAACATTAAAGGAATTTAAATAAATTCCTGCTATTCAGTATTTTATACTTCTTCAGTTGTTTCAGGATCAATCATAGTGTCTGGCTGTAAGGCATCTTCAGGCGCTAGCTCCGATTGCAGCATTACCACCTCCTCTATTTCATCTTCATTCTCCATCTCAACTTTCGCAACCGAAGAGATCTTGTCACCTTCATTCAACTTAATCAGGCGTACACCTTGTGTTGCACGGCCAATAACTCTAATGTCAGCAACTCTCAAACGAATTGTTATACCTGAACGGTTAATTATCATCAGGTCGTCGGTATCAACCACACCTTTTATTGCCACCAGTTTACCGGTTTTCTCTGTTACGTTCAGCGTTTTTACACCTTTACCACCACGGTTCGTGATGCGGTACTCTTCAAGTAAGGAGCGTTTACCAAATCCGTTTTCAGAAACAACCAACAGTTCAGTTTCAGGGGTTTCTACACAAACCATACCAACTACTCTGTCATCTGGTCCGGCAAGTGTTACGGCACGCACACCAGCTGCGTTACGTCCCATCGGTCTAACCTGTGTCTCATTAAAGCGGATAGCTCTCCCCGACTCCAGTGCTATAATAATTTCACTGTTTCCTGTGGTAAGCTGTACATCAAGCAATCTGTCGCCTTCGTTAATCGTGATGGCGTTTATACCATTCGTTCTCGGACGTGAATAAGCTTCTAAAACTGTTTTCTTGATGGTACCCTGTTCCGTGATGAATACCAGGTTATGGTTCAGTACAAAATCCTGGTTCTTCAGGTCATGTACATTCATTACTGCACGTACCTTGTCTTCACGTTCAATCTGGATCAGGTTCTGTATAGCGCGTCCTTTAGTGGTTTTACCGCCCTCCGGTATCTCATATACTTTTAACCAGAACACCCGGCCAAACTCAGTAAAGAACATCATGTGGTGGTGCGTACTAGCAACAAACAAGTGCTCAGTAAAATCACTTTCTTTAGATGCCGCAACGCCTCTTGATCCAACTCCGCCACGGCTCTGGCTACGGTACTCGCTTAAAGAAGTACGTTTAATATAACCTTCATGAGAAATAGTGATCACCATGTTTTCTTCAGGGATCATATCCTCGTAAGAGATATCACCAGTGCTGGCCTCGATGCTGGTTCTGCGAACATCACCATAGCGCTCTTTTATTTCAGCCAGTTCATCTTTAATGATCTGCATACGCAGACCTTCATCATTTAATACAGAAGTAAGGTAATCGATCAGTTTCATGATCTCCTGGTACTCTGCCTGTATTTTATCACGCTCCAGACCAGTAAGGCGCTGTAGTCGCATATCCAATATGGCACGAGCCTGAATCTCAGAAAGGCTGAAGCGTTCCATTAAGCCATTTCGGGCGATCTCCGGGTCGCGGGAGGCACGAATCAGGTTAATTACTTCATCCAAATTATCCAGCGCTATCAGTAAACCTTCCAGAATGTGGGCACGTTTTCTTGCCTCATCCAGCTCGTACTGTGTTCTGCGGATAACTACTTCATGCCTGTGTTCTACGAAATGTAAGATCAGGTCTTTCAGGTTCAGTGTCATCGGACGACCTTTCACAAGGGCCACGTTGTTTACACCAAATGAAGACTGAAGTGCTGTATACTTATACAGGTTGTTAAGTACAACGTTAGGTATAGCATCACGCTTCAGGTCATACACAATGCGTAAACCATCACGGTCTGACTCATCACGTAGATCCGAAATACCTTCAATTTTCTTTTCATTGATGAGCGCAGCTGTCTTCTCTATCAGAGATGCTTTGTTCACCATGTAAGGAATTTCAGTTACAATGATCTGTTCTTTACCTGTAGATGTTGTTTCAAAAGTAGCTCTGCCACGCATTAACACACGTCCACGACCTGTTTCAAATGCAGACTTCACACCATCATAACCATAGATAATACCACCGGTCGGGAAGTCCGGAGCGGTAATATAATGCATCAGTTCTGCAATGGTAATATCACGATTATCAATATAAGCGATGATACCATTGATTACTTCTGTCAGGTTATGCGGCGCCATGTTAGTGGCCATACCTACTGCAATACCAGATGTTCCGTTAACCAACAGGTTTGGGAATTTAGCCGGCATTACACTTGGCTCTTTCAGAGAGTCGTCGAAGTTTGGTACAAAATCTACTGTGTTCTTATCCAGGTCGTTTAGCAGTTCGTCAGCAATACGCTTTAAACGAGCTTCTGTATAACGCATGGCAGCCGGCGAGTCACCGTCAATAGAGCCATAGTTACCCTGTCCGTCTACAAGTGGGTAACGTAATGACCATTCCTGAGCCATACGAACCATTGTATCATAAACAGAGGCGTCGCCGTGAGGGTGATACTTACCAAGCACCTCTCCTACAATTCTGGCGGATTTCTTATAAGCTTTATTATACGATACCCCCAGTTCGGACATACCATAAAGCACACGGCGGTGCACTGGTTTCAATCCATCCCGAACATCAGGTAAGGCTCTCGAAATGATAACAGACATTGAGTAGTCGATATACGCACCGCGCATCTCATCCTCAATGTTTATTGGTATTATTCTTTCGCCTTCATTCATGTTTTGCTGTATAAAAGTTAGTTTTTAATAAAAAGTAATAGCTGGCAATTTAGCCAAAAAACAAGATTTAACTATATAGGTTAATTCTTATTTTTACTCTTGTCTTTCTCGTTCTTCTTCTCTTTATCTTTCTTGTGCTTAGTCTTTTCACCATATTTCAGGTTCTGTTTTCGCCATAGCGGAACACCTCTATATTCGCCTTCGCCATGAGGATGCACCATGCGTACATTACACTGCATGATTGGACAGGCTGGTCTACAGGAAAAAATTGATAAAGAAATTAAGGAAATAAAAACAAGAAGAATCCGATTAGTTGCCATGCTTTGGTGTTTAAGAGAGCAACGAATTCATTAGTTACTCTCATATCCTTAACATACAAATTTACACTTTTTTACTCAGTAAAACCAGCTTTTAACCTATACTTTAATCGTTTTTTAAGCTTAAAAAGCTACTACTGTGGGTGAAAACCATTTATGGTAAATCCTCCATCTACAGCTATCGTCTGACCAGTAATATATGCGGCAGCTGGCATGCATAGAAAGGCTACAGTAGCAGCCACATCCTCCGGCTTACCAATTCTACGTAATGGTGTTCTGTTGATCACGTTAGTATAGAATTCTTCGTTCTGCAGCACAGTTTGAGCAAGTGGCGTACTGATGTACCATGGTGCAACCGCATTTACACGAATATTGTCTGCAGCCCACTCAGCTGCCAGGTTGCGGGTAAGCTGTGTTAAAGCAGCTTTTGTCATGCCATAAATACTGCCTGTACGCACATGTGTAAGCCCGGCTACTGATGTTACATGAACTATATTGGCCTGCTCAGACTTACTCAAATACTGGTAAAGCAACCGATTTAGCTCAAAAGCTGAACGCAGGTTTGTGTTCATTAAGTAATCATATTCTTCGGTAGTATATGCCGCTGTGGGTTTCCGGATATTAGTACCGACATTATTAATTAGGATATCGAGGCTACCCCAATTAGTATCAACCCAGTTTAATAGCTTTTCACGCCCCTCTGTAGTGCTCATGTCTGCAGCTAATATGTGCAGCAGGTTACCGCTATTTTCGCTTTGTAGCTTCTCCAGGTCCTGTTGGTTACGGGCTACTGCCAGTACCTCTGCTCCTAGCGCTAAAAACTCTTTTACGGTTGCTTCGCCTATACCTTTAGAGCCACCCGTTACTATTGCTTTCTGTCCGGTTAAGGACCATCTGTTATTGTTCATCAAATTAGTTTGTCTCTATTATAAAAGTAATATATTTACTCTATTTAAATTACTATATTTAAAACAAACTTATTAAAATGAAAAAGATGAAAAAAGTTAAGTTATTTACCCTTTCTCTTACATCAAGTATTTGTCTATTGTGTATTAATGCTCAAGCTCAGATTACAAACTATACTAATCAAGATAGCTTTTTTGGGAATGGAGGGTTTATACATAGTGTTACTCCAAATTCTAAAACTATAAAAGGCTCCCCCTTCATTTTTGATTTTTGGTATGATGCTACTATTATATCTACCAATAACCAAGAGTTTGAGAACATTAAAGTGAAGTATAACATTCATCTGAATGAGGTTTTAGCATTAAGACCAACAGGAGATTCTGTAGCTTTAAATAATAATTTTATTAAAGAGTTTGTTATTACGGATTTGAAGATGAATAAAATTCGTTTCAAAAGATTACCTAATATCAATACAAATAATGCTTCTTTGAGAAATGCGTTTGTTAATATAATATATGAAGGTAAAATATTATTCATTGCTGAAGTAAAATCAAAAATATTAAAAGCTGAAAAAGTACAAGGAGGGTATGGTACTTATCGAGAGACGGATGAATTTACAAAGGAGACTACTTACTATTACATTGATAAAGATAAAAGTCCTATAGAGGTAAAATTAAATAAGAAAAGTCTTTTAACTGTTTTATCAAATAAACAAGATGCTATAAAAGCCTTTATATCTAATGAAAAAATTGATGCCAATACTGAACAAGGTTGGGTGAAAGCACTAGCTTACTACGAGACACTATAAGGCTGATATTACTATTTACCTAATTAAAAAAGAGCAGGCTATCAACCTGCTCTTTTTATTTGTTGCCCATAATTCTGCGCCAGTAATCCTTGAAATATGCTTTATTAAGCTTAGGACGATTATTTATTTCTTTAAATTCTAAAGAACCATTTAGATTTTGCCAAACATGATAAACAAACACATAGCCTCCTCCTTCTTTACGCCAGTCATCGAATTTACCAAAGCGTAAGTCGTTAATATAAACTCCTTTTTCAGCTGGAACTACAGTATAATAACCCTTTGTAATTTCAAGTAATCTTTCGAGGCGGGGATTGCCACGGTAAGGCTTAAGCAGGTGTTTGTTTTGTGGTTCATAGCTATACTTTACATTTTTATCTTCGTCAAAGAGAGAGTAGAATCCATTATAAAAGCCTCCGTTACCTTTAACAGTTACTGACCAGAATATAGTATTAAGTGGAGTTGGTTTGCTGATGTACGAACTATAGGCTATGCCCTGCCTTTGCAGGTTCTGCTCGAACACGTTATTTGCAGCAGCTTTGGCTCCAAAAGAAAACAATAAATAAGCTGTGCTTAAAGCCAGACCAGTATAGTTAAGAATGCGGCGCTTCCGGTTATTTTTATTATAAAATCCGGTAGCGAAAACAAATCCCAGAAACGGCAAAGTATAAAGCGGATCAATTACAAAGATGTTATAGAACGCAACTCCGTACGTACTAAAGGGCCAGAAAAGTTGTGTACCCCAGGTGGTACAGCTATCAAGTAAGGCATGGGTTACAAAACCCCAGAAAAAGAGCCAGCCCCACTCCTGCCATATAGATGAGTCCTTTTTGTTAAACCGCTTTAATAACAGCCCAAGTAACGGCGAAACCACTATAGCAAATAAAAACGAATGCGTAAGCGATCGGTGAAAACTTAGCTGCCCCACCATATCCAGTAAAGGATTAGCCAGGATATCGAGGTCAGGAATAGTGCCTGCTATACCTCCCCAAAGCAGTGATTTGTTGCCTAACTTTTTGCCAAGTATAACTTCGCCAACCGAAGCGCCTAATACAACCTGTGTAAGAGAATCCATGGGATAAAAATATAAAAACCTTTGCTGCTATACATCAAGTTAAGTATAGCAGCAAAGGTTTATACTTCAAATAAGTTTTATTACTTAATAATTGGCATGCGTTTAAATTGTTTTGTTCTGTCGAAGAGGTAACGGAAGGTAGCATGTGTCTTATAAATACGGCCTCCAATCTGCTCCACAAGGTGCATCATTTTAGGGTTAAAATCTCCGATCCAGTTCATTTGCAAATCTACGTAAGGTATAGACGGATTACTTTGCACAACTTTGCCCGCTTCTACAATCATGGCAGCTTCTACGCCTTTACTCTGATGTTCCGGTGTAATTCCGAATACAATACCATACATGGTTTTGCAAGCACCTCTCCACTTATGAAATATAAATTTTAGCTTACCCCACAGGTCCATTTTACCATTTACATACTTAAATAGCATGTTAAGTTCAGGTATAGCTATAAAGAAACCAACAGGCTCATTATTGTAATAGGCGAACCACATAATTCGCTCATCGATAACCGGTTTAAGCGTTTTCATGATGGTGGCCGCCTGTGCTTCTGTCATTGGTTTTACACCTTCATGTTTTGCCCACCCTTTATTATAAACAACTCTGAAATCTTCGGTAAATTTGGCCAGAAATTTTTTATCCATGTGCCGGAAAGAGTAGGCTGGGTCTGCAAGTATACGGTTTGCCTTGTCGTTATACTTCTGCGGAAGCGGATCATCTACCATACGGTGGTATGTATATTGCTTAAAGTATAATCCAAACCCATAATTTTCTAGTAACCGCTGGTAGTATGGGTAGTTATAGTGCATACCGTAATTTGGTGCATAAAAGCCGTCAATAAGCAATCCCCACCACTTATCACGATCACCCAGGTTTATAGGTCCATCCATTGCTTCCATGCCTTGCTCCTGTAACCAGTTTTTGCAGGCATCTAATAGCATATTGGCAGCTTCCTGATCATCAATACAATCAAAGAAACCCATACCACCTGTGGGCTGATCGCCACCTTTTGAGGTTTTAGGATTTATAAATGCAGCAACCCGGCCTATTGATTTGCCTTTGGCATCTTTCAGTATCCAGCGTATAGCTTTCCCATCCCGCAACAGTTTATTCTTCTTAGGGTCAAAAACACCAATTATATCTTTGTCTAAAGGCCGGATATAATTCGGATCTTTTTTATAAAGGTCAATCTGAACCTGCAGAAATTCTTTCTCAAGTTCCGGAGTGGTTACTTCTATGAGTTGCATAAAAGAGGAATTATACTTTTGAGATCAGAAGCCAAAATAAAGGATTATACCTGATATATCATAGGCTTCGGGTATGGTAGGTATAGAAACAAAAAAGCCTTCAGATTTCTCTAAAGGCTTTCCCTTGCTGAGCCCCCAGTCGGAATCGAACCAACGACCTACTGATTACAAGTCAGTTGCTCTACCAGCTGAGCTATGGAGGCTTGTACTTATGTTTGCATTAAAAAGCACATGCAGTACAAACATGTGCTTTTTGAGAAGAGCCCCCAGTCGGAATCGAACCAACGACCTACTGATTACAAGTCAGTTGCTCTACCAGCTGAGCTATGGAGGCTTACTCTGATGTGCCTTAGTGTTCTAAAGCGTTGCAAAGGTATGGGCTATTTTTAATTCTGCAAATACCTGCTGCAACTTTTTTTATAGCTTTTACCTAATGTTTTGAATGTCAGGTATAAAAAATTAGCCTCTGAAAGCCTTTAGCTGACGATTTAGTTGTTCTATACGGTGCTGCGCGTCTGCAATACGTCCTTCATACTCTTCACGCAATTTATCTGCATTTTTAGATCTAGCAAAGAATTCAATGTTAGTCCGTAATGTTTGTATATCGTTTTGCAGTTGCGTTATCTCACGACGGATGTTCTGCTCCTTATGATGTAGTTTTTGTGCTGCATCCGGGCTACTCTTCAGACGTTCTACCTGTAGTTTCACCACCATTTCATTACGCTCCTCAAGGCTCAGGCTAGGTACACGCTCCAGGTAGTTCTCCATCAAAGCGATAAACTTCTCTTCCACTTTCGGAGTACTGCGTTGGTTACTCTGATCAAGAGCCCGCCACTGGTTTAAAAACTGCTGATATTCTTCTAAAGAAGCAGGTGCAGTTGGCTGTGAAAGCTTCTCTGATATTCGGTCTGTAAGTGCCATTTTTTCAGAAGAAAGCTTTTCCTGCTCTGCTGTGCGGCTCTGCTCCTGTACCTGTTTGCGATCGAAGAATTCGTTGCAGGCACTTCTGAATCGCTGCCAGATTTTATCTGAATACTTATCCGGAACACGACCTATCGTTTTCCATTTCTTTTGCAGCTGAATCAGTTTTTCTTTGGTAGCATTCCAGTCAGTGCTGTCTTTCAGGACTTCAGCTTCCTCGCATAGTTCAGTTTTCAGTCGTAGGTTCTGCATTTTCTGTTCATCCAGCCCTTTAAAGAACTGATTCTTATGCTGAAAGAAAGCCTTATAGTTGCCCCAGAAGTTTTTATTTATCTCTTCGGCATACTCTTTTGGCACAAGTCCGGCTGCATCCCACTCTTCTTTTAACTTCTGGATTTCATCTGTTTTATCACGCCACTCATTTATGCGGTCGGTGTTAAAGCCCTGGTAAGTTTGTAAACGTTCCAGTAAGGCACGTTTTTTCTCCAGGTTCTGCATCTCATGTGCTTTGCGATCTTCCTGGTAAGCTTTGCGGCGGGTATGTACTTTCTCCGAAGCTTGTATAAACCGCTCCCAGATCGGATCACGCTGGTCGTTTGGAACAGGCCCAATGTTCTTCCACTCTTCGTGTAGGTGGCGTAATTCTTCCAGTGCTTTATTGATAGACTGCTCGTTCTCCAGTGCCTCGGCGCGTTCTATTAACTGTATTTTCGCGTCCAGGTTACGCTTACGATCGAGCTCTTTCAGCTCATAAAAGATGCTACGGTTGTTGTAGAATATATCGAGAAGCGCATGATAAGAATCCCATAGTTGTTGGGCGGCTCCTGCAGGTACTGGTCCTATACTTTTCCATTCAGCCTGTAGCTTTTTAAGCTCATCGCTGCTGCTTTTAGTTTCTGCCGATTCTACCAACTCACGCAGGCGTGAAAGTAGTTCCTGTTTGCGTTCCAAGTTGCGCTGGCGTTGTTCTTCGGTTTGCTGGCGTTCCTGGTGTCTTGCGTCTCGATAAGCAACCAATAGTTTCTCAAGGTCCTGGTGCTCGGGTGTTGGGTGATATTCAAAATCTTCTTCAGTTCCACCCTCCTGCTTAAAACGCAGCAGCGCTTCAGTTTTCTCACTCTGGAAGCGCTGGTCGTAGTGGCGCTGCAGTTCGTTTATAGTCTTATGATTTTTACGAACATCACCTCTCTTCAGTGTATTGGCAAGCAACGACCGTAATTCTTCTAAAGATGACTGGCTGTAATCAGTATGATCTTCATCGTCTTCCTGCTCCTCATATTCATGTTCTACAAGTGTGGATCCTTGGGGCTTTTCGGTAATAGCAACCTGACTTTGTTCTGAAGCAGTCTCTGATTCAACTTCAGCAGATGCCTGAGTATTTACAGGGGCGGCAGTTGTCTCTGGTTCAGAAGTATCTGCAATAGCATCTGCCATTATTTCTGTGCGTACCTCTGACTCAGCAGCTTCATCCGGAGTTGTGAGGTTAGGCATTACCTCCGGCTGCTCCTCTTTAGGAACCTCAGCCGATTCGGTATGCTGCGCCTGTTTACCGGCATTTATTTCAGCCAGGCGTTTTTCGATGATACTTTGCGGCGATTCAGGCTGTTGCTTCTGTTCATCAGCTGCATTTTGATTCTCAGGTTTGTTAACCTCAGCTCCGGTAGTGTCCAGATCCTTGTTTTCTGTAGTCATGATTACGGCTAAGTTTACAACGTAATAACTTTAGTTCAGGCGAGGGTCTACCGGGTAATTCGATAGTACCTTATACTTGCCTCCCATTTGGCGCAGGATGCTTCGCCAAAGAGTATCTGCCTCTAAATTAAACAATTTATTCACAGCATTGTTATTTACTATCCAAACATTTTTATCAATTTCCTCTTGTAATTGCCCTGGCGTCCAGCCAGAATAACCCAGAAAAAAGCGAATATCAGCAGATGTAACTATACCTGAGCCTATCATGGTGCGGAGCATTTCAAAATCGCCGCCCCAGTATAGGTCCTCGCCCAGTTTAACTGCTTGCGGCAAATTACTAAGCCGGTGTATGTAGTGCAGGGTGTTATACTGAACCGGGCCACCAATGCCCAACGTTACATCAAATGCATCATTATATATATCAACTACATCAGATAGCTTTAGATTAGATAAACGATTTAGCACCAGGCCAAATGTACCTTCATCTTCGCTATGGTTGCAAAGCAATATCACAGAACGCTCGAAGTTCGGATCACCGAGGAAAGGCTCTGATATAAGTATACTTCCACTCTGAGGCTTTATCAACCTTGCTTCATCCATCATTTTGGTTTGCTTTAGGTGTTTAGTATTGTACACTTTTATATCTGTAACCATTACAGATTGTTATTTTTATTACGCAAAGATTGCGTGTGGGTAACAGTTACGCTACCATAAGTAAAGTATAATTCTTATAAACTGCCATCAAAATGTGACGGATTATCCGAAACGAATATAAAATTGTTTAAGGCAGCGGATATTTTTATAATTTTGAACAAACTGACCAAGCCTATGTCTTTGTTACCAAACATTGCTGCTATTCGCAGAAACTACTCCATGCAGTCGCTTACAGAGGCATCTGTTGCCAAAGATCCGATCAGCCAGTTTAAAATTTGGATGGAAGAAGCCATTGCTGCCGAAACAACCGAGCCTACTGCCATGGTGCTTTCTACGGTAAATGAGGTAGGTAGGCCATCTGCACGTGTAGTTTTACTGAAAGAAATTAATGCAGATGGCTTTGTATTCTTTACAAACTATAAAAGTCGTAAGGGGCATGATTTGCAGGAAAATCCGTTTGCAGCCATTACTTTTTTCTGGGCAGAACTGGAAAGACAAGTACGCGTAGAAGGCCGTATCCGGAAAGTTGATGTTGCCGTTTCAGATGCTTATTTCCAGAGCAGGCCAAAAGGAAGCCAGATAGGAGCCTGGGCATCGCCACAAAGCCAGATTATTGAGAATCGTGATGTGCTGGAAAAAGCAGATACTATGTTTACACAAAAATTTGCTGCAGCGGAAACTATACCAAGGCCGGACCATTGGGGTGGTTATATACTCACTCCTGATTTAGTTGAGTTTTGGCAGGGCCGGCCAAACCGTCTTCACGACAGAATTGTTTATGAGATGCAGGACCAGAACTGGCATTTAAAACGACTGGCACCTTAATTAATCTGGTGTTGTCCATTAACTAAAAGCTATACTACCTCACCCAACAAAATGGCAGAGATATTACCCTTAAAAGCCTGGCGCTACAATCACTCCATCGATCACAGAATTGAAGATCTGACATCTCCCCTATTCGATGTTGTATCTGCAAAGCAACGGGAAGCACTTTACCAGAATGCTTATAATAGTATTCATTTATCAGTGCCTCGCGGCGATCAGCCTGCCGAAGCAGCAGCCGAACTGCTACAGCAATGGAAGGAAAAAGGTGTACTTGAGCAGGACCCGTTGCCTGGTATTTATGTTTATTACCAATATTTTAAACTATCGGGTAGCGACAAAGAATATTGCCGCAAAGGTTTTATCTGTCATATAAAGGCGTATGACTGGAACGAGCTCGTTTTGCTTCGTCATGAAAATACTATTCCGAGTGCCGTAAACGATCGTATTGATCTGCTGGCAAAAACGGAGTTAAACAGCAGTGCCACCCATGGCTTGTATACCGATCCTGAATTTATATTGGAGAAGTATATGGATGAAAGTATAAAGTCGCCAATCTACGAAACAGAAGATTACCAGGGGGTGCGCGATGTGCTGGCTATCATACACGACCACGATGTGATACAGCTTTTTATGGATGTGCTCAGCGAGAAGCAGGTGTTACTGGCAGACGGACACCACCGTTACGAAGGTTCGCTGGAATACCGAAAACGTATGATGGCTCAGAACCCAGCACATACCGGCTACGAAGCTTACAACTATCACCTGATGTACCTGACCAATACCGAAGCGGATGATTTACGCATTTTACCTACGCATCGGGTGCTGGAACATATACACATGTCGGATGAAGAGTTCCTGGACCGATTAAGTGAATATTTTATAGTTACTCCAAAAGAAGATCCCTTTGAGTTGAATGAAGTAATTGTTGGAAAGAAGTGGGCTTTTGGTTTATACTTGTCAGGCAATGCTTTTAAAATTCGACTGAAGCCTGAAGTGCATGAATTGATTAACTGGAATTTCCCGGCAGAAGTTAAAGACCTGGACCTGACAGTAATGCATTACTTTATTTTTGAGCGGATACTTGGTGTTTACAGGGAGGAGCAGCGGAACATGCAGGGCCTTAGTTACGAGCGTAACTTTACAGCTTGCATCAGCAAAGTAGATAGTGGTGCGGCACGTCTTGCGCTGATCACAAACGATGTATCGATGGAGCAGGTAAAACGCGTATGCTATAGTGGCGCCATCATGCCTCAGAAATCAACGTTCTTCTATCCAAAGGTTATCTGCGGATTTTTATTTAGCTCGATTAAAGAAGATGAATTTATTACGGCCCCTGCTGCTTGCCTCTAACTCTCCACGACGCAAAGAACTGCTTGCCGGATTAGGTCTTACGTTTGATGTGAAAGTAAAGGAAGTTGAAGAAGATTTCCCGGACCACCTGCTGCGTGAAGATATTGCTACTTATTTGGCCTCTCATAAAGCAGATCAATATGTTGAGGATATACAGAACCACATTCTGATAACAGCTGATACTATTGTTTGCTTAGGCGATAAAGTGCTGAACAAACCTGCTGATTATACTGAAGCTTTTTCTATGCTTCGCTCCCTTTCCGGTACTTGCCACGAGGTAATTACCGGCGTTTGTATTCTTACAAAAGAGAATAAAACGGTGTTCAGCGATACGACCAAAGTATACTTTAAAACCCTCACCGACCAAGAGATCGATTACTACATCACCAACTACAAACCTTTTGATAAAGCTGGCGCTTACGGTATTCAGGAGTGGATAGGTATGATAGGTATAGAACGCATAGAAGGTTCTTATTTTAATGTGGTTGGCTTACCGGTGCAGGAGCTTTACCAACGACTTGTAGAACTTGGCTATCTAATTGTTGATTGATAGTTGCTGATTGTTTATTCTCTTCTATAGTTTATTGAATTCAACGGTTTATACTTATCGCTTCTATTTAGCTACCTTTGCAAAAAATATACTTGCTGAGATTATTTAAAACAATCAGCAATAAACAACCAGCAATTACATGTCTTTTATAAAATTATACTTAGCCCCAGGCAAAGAAAATTCTCTTAAGCGTTTACATCCCTGGGTATTTTCAGGTGCAATTCGCAAAGCAGACGGCGAGCCCGAAGAAGGTGAAATAGTGGAAGTATATTCCAGCAAGCGCGAGTTCTTAGGCATGGGCCATTATGCCCTTGGGTCTATTGCTGTGCGTATCTTTTCTTTTGAGCAGGTTGAGCCGGATTATACTTTCTGGAAAGGCAAAGTGCAGCAGGCTTATGATTACCGCAACCGTCTTGGCCTGATCGATAATCCTGATACAGATGTATACCGACTGATATACGCTGAAGGCGATGGCGTACCGGGGCTTATAGTTGATATGTACAAAGATACGGCTGTAGTGCAGACGCACTCACTGGGTATGTACAATGTGCGTGAGTTTGTTACCAAAGCACTACAGGAAATCTATGGTTCAAAGCTGCGTGCCGTGTATGATAAAAGTGCAGAATCGTTGCCACAAAAGTCGGTTACCAATGCAGTTAATGGTTACCTTTTCGGTGAATCAGAAGGCGGTGTAGTAGTTACGGAGAACGGCAACAAGTTCTTTATTGACTGGGAAAGCGGGCAAAAAACCGGTTTCTTTATTGACCAGCGTGAAAACCGTGATCTGCTGGCTCGCTATGTAAAAGACAAGTCTGTGTTGAACACGTTCTGCTATACTGGTGGCTTTTCCGTTTATGCTTTAAATGCTGGGGCTAAAGAAGTACATTCTGTAGATGTTTCTAAAAAAGCAATTGAGCTGACAATTAAGAACGGAGACATGAGCCAGGCACCAGAACGCCATGAAGCTTATGCTGTAGATACGTTTGAATTCCTGAAAGGCAAGGAAGACCTATATGATGTGATCGTACTGGATCCCCCTGCTTTTGCCAAAAGCCAGAAAGTTCGCCACAATGCCTTGATGGGTTACAAACGCCTGAACGCCGAAGCAATGAAAAAGATAAAGCCGGGCGGTATTCTTTTCACGTTCTCCTGCTCGCAGGTGGTAGATAAATACCTTTTCGACAGCACCGTAATGGCAGCTGCTATTGAAGCTGGCCGTAACATAAAAGTGATGCACCACCTCTCCCAGCCTGCCGATCACCCGATCAGTATTTTTCACCCGGAAGGTGAGTATTTAAAGGGTTTAGTGCTGTTTGTAGAATAACATTTATAGTTACAAAGTTAACTGGAAACATAAAGTAAAAGCCGGAGCAAGTATAAACTGCTCCGGCTTTTACTTTATGTTTCTTTAAATGTCATTTCGAACAAAGTGAGAAATCTATTTGAACTAAAATTTGATTTAGCTCTCTCCTTTCGTCGAGATAACAAAAGTGTTCTGTTACTCCAATACTGATTTTTCCGGTAGCTCAGCTGGTAGATCCATCCTGATGCGCCATTCTTTTGGGTAGTAGTTATTAATGCGGTTACCAATTTGCTTAGCCCAACCTAGCGGGTAGCCATTATACTGCAGCAGTACCCAGTCTGTACCGTTTGTACCTAAGTTGATATCTTCTTTTCTTAAGTATCGGATAGCCTGCTCCAGATTCAAATCAAAAGTACCAAATTCGTTTTTGTTAAGGTGCTGCGATAAGGCGAGCGGCTGGAGGGGTTTAACTTTCTTACCGGCTACTTCTGCTATCTGTGTGCCACCATATATCACGTATAATTTCTGGTATACTTCGTCGGCAGCTTCGAACAGGTTTTCAGGCAAAGTAAAGATCATCTCGTTGTGCTGCACCCACGCAAAGTCTTTGGAAGTTACAAGCCAATCCTGCACCAAAGCCTTTTCTTTTTTGCCTGCTTCTGTTAGTTTATACTTCTTCTTTTTACCGGAAGTATAACGCTCCTCCGGTTCACCGCGCTTACGCATCACGGCCAGAAAAAAGCCTTCGCCCTGCACGGCATGCGGGTAAAAACGGTAGCCTTCTACACCTTTTAATTCAGACCGCACAATCCCCCAACTGGCATCAAGATCAATCTTTATACTTTCAGCATTTTGCTGCGTTGCCAGCCAGGCCATGTTTTCTTCATTCTCGGCTTCGTTCCAGGTACAGGTACTGTAAATCAGAATTCCACCAGGCTTCAATGCTCCCCAAACATCAGTTAAAATACGTTGTTGGCGCCGGGCACAAAGTATAACATTATCTTCCGACCACTCTTCCACTGCCTGCGGATCTTTCCGGAACATTCCTTCTCCGCTGCACGGAGCATCAATTACCATCACATCAAAAAATTCCGGCAATCTACCAAAGTCCCGAGGGTCGTTGCTGGTTACAAGCACATTACCGGAACCCCACTTGGCAATGTTTTCGGCAAGTATAGTGGCGCGGCTTTTTATCACTTCATTGGACACAAGCAAACTGTCTTTAGAGATCAGGCTGGCCAGGTGTGTTGATTTTCCGCCAGGGGCACCACACAAATCCAGTACATGAAGCGATTGAGACAGGTCTGTAGTTTGTTTCAGTGCCTGCTCCAGGAACATTGAGCTGGCCTCCTGCACATAATAAGCTCCGGCATGCAACAGTGGGTCTAAGGTAAAAGAAGGCCGTTCAGAAAAGTAATAACCGGTTTCGGACCAAGGTACCCGGGAAAGATTTACAGCAGAAGTATATTTCTGTTTATTTAACCGGATACTGACTGGCGGCGTTTGCTGCAGTGCCTGCTGAAATTCAGGAAAGTCAGCGCCTAATAGCCGCTGCATGCGTTTTTCAAAAGTTTCCGGGAGTTGTGCCATGCCGTAAAGATACGGCTAAATCAGGGAAGTTGCTTATAAGAACAGTTTCTGTGTTTAACCCACCCCTGCCCCTCCCTAGAGGGGATGTTTCCACTGAACCCAATTCCCCTCCTGGGAGGGTTAGGGGTGGGTATAGGTATACTATAGTTCCTGCTTCAGCCGAATATATTCTTCAACTATAGGTATGTCGGCGGGGCACCAGGTATAATCTAGCAGTGCATCTATACTTACCCAACTATAAGCCATATGCTCGGCAAGTATAATTTCTCCGGATTGTAGCGCGCAGGTATACGGTATCAGTTCTATAGTTTTAAAGCCATAGGTATGAGTTACCGGCGTCAGGCGTTGTTGCGGAAGTATAAGCAGGTTCAGCTCTTCCTGTATCTCCCGTACCAAAGCACCGGTTTCTGACTCACCGGCATCTATTTTACCTCCCGGAAACTCCCACAACAGTGGCTGAGCCATCTGACTGCTGCGCTGTGTTATCAGCACTTTGTTGTCTTGTTCTATGATGGCGCAAACAACCTGTAACATGAGAGTTTCCGGAGATAATAATCTATTTACGGCGAGGGAATACGCCACTGATAGTTATACCAAAGGAATTAGCCGAGTAGATAGTGTTTTCTTTGTCTGTATAGTTCATGATGGTATAAGAAATACCAATTCCGCTATAGGCAACTTCGAAAATAGCGCCGGTGCTTGCATCAAACGTAGCGTTCTCGCCCAATCCATCTGTATTTAATTTCACAGCCTGATGCTTTACTATACCTGCTCCTAATCTCAGTTTCTCCATAGCCATCCAGTTTGCAGTAAATTGAAGTGGCACACGCGTTAAACGGATATGGGCATTGTCGGCTGCGGTAGTTACATACTTATAGCCAACAGTAGCCCGTAAACGCAGTTGCTCCAGTTTCCTGAACTGAAACTCGGCCCCTACTGCTACTGATACGCCCTGCCCAGCGTTAATAGACTGATCATCACCATTGGTAAAAATTACTTTGCCTACCTCATCGCCGCCAAACTCAAAAGCACCGCCTATTAGTAAGCGTACAGGCTTATAGTTTGAATAATCTTCTACAGTAGGTGGTGCAACCAGCGTAGAATCGGAAACCTGAGCATTGGACTGGTAATAGCTACCAAGTCCTAAAAGACCAAGAAGTAAAAATTTTTTCATATAAAGATTGTAAGTTGTAGCTAAAAAGTACCGTAAAATTAGAGAATATTTTAATTCCAGATATATAGTAAATAAGAAATATAAAGTAGTTATAACAATGGATACAGGTAAAAAATAAAAGCACCTACCGAGTATGTAGATGCTTTAAATTTTAAGATCCTGCTGTTTTTGTTGGCTGGTCGGCTTTTAGTTAGAAGCAATTATAATATACAATTTTGAACGTATATTTTTAGTTTTTGACAGCTTAGTTCAGCTTACTGTCAATGGGCTCCCATAGTTCAATCTTGTTACCTTCAGTGTCCATAATATGGATAAATTTTCCATAGTCGAAGGTCGAAATACTGTCAAGTATAGTTACTCCGTTTTCTTTGAGTTTCTCTACAAGGCCTTCAATATTCTGAACACGGTAGTTAATCATGAATTCCTTTTTTGAAGGCGCAAAATATTCACTTCCTTTTTTGAAAGGACTCCATTGTAGATAATTTATCTCGTCAGGACTGTCAGTGTTGCGTGATTCAAAAGTTGCTCCCCATTCATTTACCTCAAGACCTAAATTTTGGGCATACCATTCTTTTGTTTCCTGCGGATTGTCAGAGAAAAAGAAAATCCCTCCAATTCCGGTTACCTTAGGGGTTGTGTCGTTAGTTGAAGCTGTGCCTTGGTTCTGATTTATCTTCTCTTCCATTTTTATATGTCGGGTTACAAATTATAAGAACTGGTAAAATTGAAGTGTCCTAAAAGTAATAATCAATTCGACTTTCTATTTTTTAGGTTGTGTTATCTTTAAGCAGATGAATAACGGCTTGTGTAAAAGGCGAACGAGGCGTAGCCGAAGTATGACTTGTATACCTTGTTGGCATGTGCCTTTTTATTACTTCTGTTCCATGTATAGATTCCAAAGCTCTTGCATAGGCACAGCTCTTCTACTTACCTTATTCAAATCCTTACCTTCTGCTGTCCAGAGAAAAGGGAAACAATGGATGCCTTTCTTACCATCAACTTTTTTTACTTCTTCTCTCCAGTTTTCCCACCTGAGCCCTTTATAAAATTCGTTGATGTCACCTGCAAAACAAAAAGATAAAAAATCAGAGTAACCTATTCCTAATGACTCCCACTCCAGATTGTCAGGCGAAAAGTAGAATACCTTACCTATCTCTTCCTGCCTGAATGCTCCCGCGTTGATGGCGAAGAAACCACCAAGCACATCATCAGCTATCAAAAGAAAAGAGGGCTGTTCTCTATCATTTGTAAAAGACTTCCCCCTGTTCCACTCCATGATGCTCCTGTCAAGCTTCTCAGAACCTGAGCCTAAGATGCGTATCCAACCATCATCAACCAGTATTCCGCCAGATTCATAAACGATTGCTCCCATCGGTGAGCGGGTAGTAACCTGCAACTGTAACAGAGCGTTCTCCGCCTTCTGCTGTTGTTTAGGCAGAACTTCTACTTTGTTACTCGCTTCTTTTAACCAGTCCTGCACTAAAGCCCATCCTGAGTCTTCTTTGTCTAGAAGTTCTGATAAAGGGCGAGAACTACCGCTCTGTGCATTAGCCATAGTTAAAGAAGATAAAAGCAGAAATGTGGATACAACTATCTTTTTCAATTTATGATTTAGGTTAATGCCAACTAGTAGATAAACGAAAACATACGCTTATCTGTACTATAGACGTAATAGAATACCTTACTTCAGCTTATCTTTCAGAATTTCAAACTCGACTCCTGGCGAGATGCGCTCATAAAGTATAAGGTACACAGCATTAGTGATCGGCATATCTACGTTAAGCTTTTTGTTAAGCTCGTAAATGCTTTTCACGGCATAGTAACCTTCAGCTACCATGTTCATTTCTACCTGTGCCGATTTTACAGAATAGCCACGGCCGATCATGTTACCAAAGGTGCGGTTCCTGCTGAATTGTGAGTATGCAGTTACCAATAAGTCGCCTAAGTATGCGGAGCCGCTTAATGATCGGTGCTGAGGCATCATGGTATCCAGGAAACGCTCGATCTCAAACATGGCATTTGATACAAGCACCGCCTGGAAATTATCGCCATAGTTAAGGCCACGCGCAATACCACAGGCCAGTGCAATAATGTTTTTCATTACAGCGCAATACTCAATACCATCCAGGTCATCCAGCGGGTTGGCTTTTACATAGCGGTTTCGGAGCAGCTCACAGAAATGCTCAGCAGTTTTTATATCATGCGAGCCGATGGTAAGGTATGATTGTTTTTCCAGGGCAACTTCTTCGGCGTGGCACGGGCCGGCAATTACCAACTGGTGGCTGTTCGGAACATTAAAATGCTGTTCTACATAATCTGTAATAAGAATGTTTTCATCCGGAATCATCCCTTTTATAGCAGAAACAACCACTTTGTTCTGTAAAGCATCTTCCGGAAGATCGGCAATTGCTTCCTCTACAAAAGCTGCCGGAACAGCAAGTATAACCCAGTCTGCTGCGGCCACTACAGCCTGTATGTCTGCATTTGGCTTTACATAATTAAGATCGAAAGATACCCCGCTTAAGTAGCGCGGGTTATGCTTATAGTTGATCAGGTGCTGCACATCGTTTTTATTGCGCATCCACCAATGTACCTGTGATTTATTTTCAGATAAGATCTTGACAAGGGCCGTTGCCCAACTGCCTCCACCTATAACGGCTATTTTTTCCAATGTTATGCTATTAGTACCTTATTCTTCTTCGCCTTCCTCTTTATCAGCCTCTGTTTTGCTGATCTCTTTTGGGTCTTTTACAATTACTTTGCTCTTATCTTTCAGTGTTTTAGATACTGCTCTGAAAGGACCTGAAACCACTTTCTGACCTGGCTTCACGCCACTGATGATCTCTATATTATCAAAGTCGCTGATGCCGGTTTTAACTTTCTGCGCTTTTACAGTATTGGTAGCCGCATCGTAAACAAATACGATCTCGTCTACTTTTACAGCAGCGCGCTTCTCTGCTTCCTCGTCATTTTGCTGGGCAGGGCCGGCTTCATTTACCTTATTTTTCTTCTCTTCTTCGGCCCGTGTTGTTACTGCCGACAAAGGCACAGAAAGAGTGTTGCTTTTACGTTCGGTGATGATATCTACTGATGCGGTCATACCCGGTCTGAAAGGGCGGGCACTTTTAGATGATAAGTGTCTATAAGACTCATTCAGCAAGCGGATACGAACTTCAAATTCAGTTACAGCTTCCAGGGTAGTGGCATCTTTGGCTGTATTTGCAATGGCTGTAACTATACCTTTAAACTTCTCATCGCGGGTGGTATAAGAGTCCACTTCAACTATAACCGAATCGCCAAGCGCTACACGTATAATGTCATTCTCATTCACATTTACGCGTACTTCCATGTTGTTCAGGTTAGCGATGCGCATAATTTCCGTACCGGCCATCTGCGATGTACCTACCACACGCTCACCGCGCTCTACATTCAGTTTAGATACTGTTCCGCTTACAGGGGCATAAATGGTCGTTTTGCTCAGGTTTTCACGGGCTTCTTTAAGCGATGCCTGCGCATTCTGCACACCAAATTCAGCTGCGCGTATACTTTGCTTCAGCGATTCTATTTCCTGCTTACCGGAGTTATAAGCGGCTCTGCTTTGCTCAAATTCTGCATCAGAGATTACTTTCTGGTCAAACAGTTTTTTGTTGCGCTCATACGCCTGCGCTACCTGTACCTGGTTAGCCTGCGCCTGTGCCAAACGTGCTCTTGCCTGAGATAACTGAGCTCTGGAAGAATTAACGGTAGCCTGTTGCGCATCTACAAACGACTGGTAATTATCAGGGCGGATACGGAGCAGCAACTGGCCTTTTACCACCGAGTCGCCTTCTTCCACGTTCAGCTCTATAATCTCTCCCGACACATCCGGGCTGATCTTAACTTCTGTTTCTGGCTGTATTTTACCGGAAGCACTTACTTTTTCAACTATCTCTGTCTTTTTAGCATCCGACAGTACTACTTCCACTCCTTCTTCCTTACCTATCCAGCCGGCTTTTTTAGCTACAACTATAAGTACAATTGCTATTACTAATACTGTAATTAAAATGGGAATGAGACGTTTCGATCTTTTAGCTGCCATGATTGTTTATAAAGTGATTTCTTTACCCTGGTAAAAGTCCAGTACCTTAAGCTTGAAAGTATACTCGTATTTGGCTTGAATTAAGTTTGATTGGGCTGTGCGATAGTTTGTGGTTATTACATAAAAGTCCACAGTATTTATCACGCCGCTATTCAGGCGCAGCTCCGCGTTTTTATAGCTCTTTTCGAGAGCAGTTAATTGTTGCTTGGCTGCCGTATACTTGCGCTGTGCGGCAAGGGCATCTACATACGCCTGTTCTATAGTTTGGCGAAGTTGGTTGCGCTCCAGATCAGCATTGAGTTTGGCGTTTAGCTGCCCTAGCTTGGCACGCTGCACATTATTGCGGGCAAGCAAACCGTTGAATATCGGAACTGTTAAATTAAGGCCAATCTGTTTACCAATCGTATTCTTTAACTGTTCACCTAGTGGATAGTCTATTTCATTTAATTTAGGGACATAGTAAATGATTGCTTCTGTTCCTTCTTGATTACTATATCCTAATTGTATAGGTCTATACTCTCCAGTATTCTCAAATAATGGATTCTCGCTATTATAAAAGGAGTTTACATTTGCATTCAAAGAGAGTCTTGGATAGTAGGCACCGCGGGCAATCGCTAATCCCTTGTCTGCACTCATAACTCTTAAATCAGCAGCTCTTACGCCAGGCTGGTTTTGCAGGGCTGCATCATAAACAAGCGCAGGTTCTACAAGCACTGGCAACTGATCTGGTTCCGGTACTTCAGGAATCACTATCTCAAAGTCACGTGCCTGGTCACTTTCCAGGTTTAAAAGTTGAATAAGTGACAGGCGGGAAATATCCCGCTGATTTCTAGCAGTAATGATATCTAAGTCGTCGGTAGCTAGTTGTGATTCCAGGTCCAAAACAGCCACTTCCGCCACGCTGCCTGCTTTAAACAAGATCCGGGTTCTGTCTAGTTGCTGCTGCGTTGTGCCGCGCTGTAGTTCTGCTGTTTTAATTAACTCTTCAGCAAACAGTACATTCAGGTAAGAAGTGATGATCTGTAATGAGATATCATCCTGAATTGACTGAATATCAAATTCACTTGCCTGCAGGTCCAGATCACGTTGTTTGATCAGGTTGGTTTGCTGTAAGCCCATAAATAGCGGTACAGAAGCATCTGCACCAATACCTAACGAAGTATATTCATTAACACGCAGCTCTTGTACTGTTGGGTCAACGGTTGTACCAGAGCTGAATGCGCTTTGTGCAGATCCGTTTAAACTAGGCAAACGATCCAGCTTGGCCTGTTTTAGGTCAATTGCGGTTACGTCGCGGTTAATGCGGGTTTGCTTTACCTGCAGGTTATTTTTTTTGGCGTATTCAATGGCTTCGGGTAGCGTCCAGCCGCCTTCGCCGGGATTGTCCTGCGCAAGTGCTGGTGCTGAGAACAGCATAGAACCCAAGGCAAGGGTTAGCAACAAATTAGTAGATTTCTTCATAGTTTTAGGTATTAAGGGTCGGTTATAGATCAATATTAGGAATATAAACCACGTGTTTTACCCAGCTCAGCTGTTTCAGGTATTCCAGGGTAATTGGCTTTATACCTGAGTCCATTTCGATAAACTGGCGGGCCATCTCATTCTTTCCTTTCCTTGACACGTTCATGGTAGCTATGTTGCAATCGTCGTGCGCAATAACAGAGGCGATAAAAGCTATACTTCCCTTTACATCGTCGGCATCAATTATAAGCGTATGTAGGTTAGCAGAGAAACTGGCCGTAAAGCCATCTACCTCTACAATCTGGATCACACCACCGCCACGGCTCTGGCCTATAACTTCTACTTCACGGCCCTGTGCTTTCAGATTAAGCTTTATGGTATTCGGGTGCATGGTAGAGGCATTGCCTACCGATTTAAAAGTATACTTCAGGCCACGCTCTTTTGCATGTTCAAAAGCTTCTTTTATGCGTTTATCATCTGTTTTAAAATCAAGCAGGCCGGCAACTATAGCCCGGTCGCTGCCGTGGCCCTCGTAAGTGCGGGCAAAGGAATTATAGAAAGTGATAGTGGCTTCTTCGGGAGCGGCACCAAGTATACGGATAGCGGCTCTGGCGATGCGTACCACACCAGCTGTATGCGAACTGGACGGACCGATCATTACGGGACCAATCATATCAAAAACACTGCTTTTTTCGGCCATAATAGGTAAGCGTATTACTAAAATATCGTAAAAACCAAATTTATAAATAAACTCTCAGTATTTTAGCAAGGAAGGTATAAAATAGGCTTATTTCTACGAACTATACTTCTAGCTATACGAACTCCCCTGCCTGCTCCACAAACACTTGTGCAGTGTGCCTGAAATTGCTGCTATACTTGGCAAATGCTCATAATTCCGGACTAGCTGCTTATTTAGCACGTAAAATTTAAAGAGAAACAGATAATATTTAATAAATGACATGTTGGAGCCACCGGATTTTCTTACTTTGCAATTTTAAAGTGCATCTCACCAATATAACCAACTATGGACTACAACTTTAAACCAGAAGTGCTCGAACAATTAAAGCGCCTGGAAGAAAAGTATGTGCCTTTAGGCCAGGATCTGGCAGCATACCTGGAAGGCCTTTACCACACGGATTTCCTGAATTACTGGGATTACATCCACCTGGATACGCTGCTTAGCCTGCAGAACCCGCGCACCACTATTCCGGATGAAAAGATCTTTATCATGTATCACCAGATAACGGAGCTATACTTTAAGCTTTGCCTGGAAGAGTACAGACAAATAGGTGAAGACAAGGCAATTACTGCAGAGATATTAACTAAACGCTTAAAGCGCATAAACCGGTATTTTGATAACCTGATCAATTCGTTTGATGTGATGGTGGATGGCATGGATCCGAAGCAGTTCCTGCAGTTCCGGATGGCGTTGATGCCGGCAAGTGGTTTCCAGTCGGCACAGTACCGTTTAATCGAAATCGCTTCTACAGATCTAAGAAATCTGGTGGCTAAAGACAAGCGTGCTGTACTTGGTTTGCAGAGCACACAGGAAGAAATGATTGGCTGTATTTACTGGAAAGAAGGTGCTACAGAGGTTGCATCCGGAGCTAAAACACTTACTCTGATCCGTTTTGAGGAAAAGTATACAGACCAGTTAATTGCCTTTGCAAAGGAGTATGAGCATAAGAATGTGTGGAGCGTTTATAAGCGCCTGCCTGAAGAAGAACAGCAAAACGAAAGGCTTAAAAAACAAATGCGCGACCTTGACAGCAACGTGAACGTAAACTGGCCGCTGATGCACTATAAATCTGCAGTTCGTTATTTGCAGCGCGACCCGGATGTAATTGCAGCAACCGGCGGAACCAACTGGATGAAATACCTGCCTCCAAAGTTCCAGAAGCGCATTTTTTACCCAGAACTATTCAACGAGCAGGAAATTGAAGAATGGGGTAAAGGATGGGTAGACAGAGTACTGAACGGAGAAATTTAATGGCTGATTGGTAAATTGTTTAATTGTCATTTCGAGCCTGTGCGAGAAATCTAATACAACTTATAGTTGAATCAGATCTCTCCTATCGTCGATGGCAAACAATTTAAGATTGACCTCACAGTGTTTGCCAAGCCTGTGAGGTCTTTTTTATTGTCTATTGAATTTGCTTTACCTTTGCTGTGTTATCATAAAACTATAGCTGAGTTAACAATTTAACAATTCAGCCATTCAACAATTAAATTAAAGAGTTTAAGGTTAACTACCTTACCTAACTACATGAGAAAAAAAGAACTCGAGCTGGTACTGGCTCCTGAGGTAGCTTTTGATGCTGCTCAACTTGAACACGAATTACTTACAAGTGCCAGACTTCGTCCTGAAGATGTTAAATACCTGCACCGCATTAAGCGATCTATAGATGCACGCGGCCGTCAGGTACTGGTACGTGTTAAAGCCGATCTATACTTAGATACTCCTCCTACAGATATTATTTCGCCGGTTTATAGGTACAAAGATGTCTCTAAGGAGAAGCAGGTAATTATAGTTGGTGCCGGTCCGGCAGGTTTATTTGCTGCTTTGCGCTGTATTGAGCTTGGACTGAAACCCATCGTGCTGGAGCGCGGCAAAGATGTCAGAAGCCGCCGCCGTGATCTGGCTGCCATCAACAAAGAGCATGTTGTTAACCCGGATTCTAATTATTGCTTTGGGGAAGGGGGTGCCGGTACCTACTCGGATGGCAAACTATACACCCGTTCTAAAAAACGTGGCGATCTGCTCCGTATACTTCAGATTTTTGTGCAGCACGGCGCTACGCCAGATATACTTTTTGATGCGCACCCACACATCGGTACCAACAAATTGCCTAAGATTATTGAAGCCATACGCGAAACAGTGCGACAAGCTGGTGGTGAAGTATTATTTGATAAGCGCGTGATCAACTTTATAGTTGAAGGCGACGAAATGAAAGGCGTGGTAACGCAGGATGGGCAGGAATATACCGGAGAGTCTGTTATACTTGCTACCGGCCACAGCGCCCGCGACATTTTTGAAACGCTGCATGCATCTGGTGTAACTATAGAAGCCAAACCTTTTGCCATGGGCGTGCGCGTAGAGCACCAGCAAAGCCTGATAGACAGCATTCAGTATAAGTGTGAGGATCGTGGGCCTTACCTGCCGGCATCGTCTTATGCGTTGGTTCAGCAAACGGTTTACAACAACAGGCAACGCGGCATTTTCTCTTTCTGCATGTGCCCGGGTGGTTTTATAGTTCCTTCGGCAACTGCTCCCGGCGAAGTGGTGGTTAATGGTATGTCGCCGAGCCGCCGCGACTCTAAATTTGCCAATTCCGGTATAGTGGTGGCTATTGAGCTGGAAGATATGGAGCTGGATAAATATGGTCCGCTGGCTGGCTTGCGTATGCAACAGGCTTTAGAGCAGAAAGCATGCGCAATGGCTGGGGGTACGCAGGTTGCTCCTGCCCAGCTATTACAGGATTTTACCCGTGGCAAAGTAAGCAGCTCTTTGTTAGAAACATCGTACCAGCCTGGCCTTGCTTCTGTAGATGTGAATGAGCTGTTCTCGCCGGACATGGCTTACAGGCTACGTGAAGGCTTTAAAGGGTTTGGCAACAAGATGCGTGGTTATTTAAGTAATAATGCCCAGATAGTTGGTGTTGAGAGCCGTACCTCGTCACCGGTGCGTATTCCGCGCGACAGGGAAACGCTGGAGCATGTGCAGATCAGGAATCTATATCCTTGTGGTGAAGGTGCCGGTTATGCAGGCGGTATTGTATCGGCAGCGATGGATGGTGAACGTTGTGCTGAAATGATTGCGGCAAAAGTAAAAAGGGCACTATAATATTGCACCGGCTTTAGATTCATTTGGTTTAAAACTAAAGTATAAAACTAACTGTAAATAAAGCGTATACTTTGTTTTACTTAAAGTAATAACTATGAAAAAGACAGTAGTTTTGGGAGCTACCGATAATCCTTCCCGCTATGCATATAAAGCTGTACACCGGCTAAAAGAGCATGGCCATGAAGTGGTGCCGGTGGGCATCAAAAATGCTTCTGTTAACGGGCTTCAGATCATAACAGATAAAACACAGAAAGTTGATAACGTGGACACTGTTACCTTGTATGTTGGGCCACAAAACCAGCCGGTTTGGTATGATTATATTATTTCGTTGAAACCGAAGCGTATTATTTTTAACCCGGGCACCGAGAACCGCGAACTTGAGCAACTTGCCGAAGATAACGGAATTGAAACAATGCATCATTGTACGCTGGTAATGTTGGCAAGCAGCACATATTAAATTTTTTCAGGGTAAAGTATAACCCAGCAAAAAAGTAATTCGTATAAATAAATGTAAGTTAAGCAGATGGCATTTGTTGTCTTATGTTTAACAAAGAAAAAGGGATCTGAACAAGATCCCTTTTTTGTTTTCACTGGTTTTATAGTTTACTCTCCGGAGTAGCCGGCTTTTCTTCCATCTGGTAACGCATTGTAGAGGCTAGTGCACTGTCCGGCAAAATGTTAGAGGCCCCCGCCTGTACTTTGTTCATCATGCCGGAAACTATACGAGACTCTCCTTTCATTAAGGCTGTATATCCATCTTTGGCAACCTCCTCGGGTGAGGAAAGCGGTCCGTTGGCTGCGCGTGTATTTTCAGCATCAGCCTGCTTAAAGAAGTTTGTGTCGCTCGCGCCAGGGCAAAGTGCTGTAATGGTAATGTTTTTGTCTTTCAGTTCATTCTGTAAAGCTTCGGTAAAGGAAAGTACGAAAGCCTTGGAAGCTGCATAAACCGACATTAAAGGAGATGGCATAAATGAAACTATAGAAGCCAGGTTAAGGATCTTGCCATCGTTACGGGCTACCATATCTTTTAAGAACAGTTTTGTTAGATGTACTACACTGGTTATATTCAGCTGTATCAATTCCAATTCACGATCGAGCTCTGTTTCATGGAAGAAGCCATGCACCCCAACACCGGCATTATTTACTAAAACGTCAACTTTTATTCCTTTCTGTTTCAGTTCATCATAAATTTCCTGGGGCGATTCGGGCTGAGACAAGTCCGATTGCACAATGCATACCTGCTGTAACTGATACTGATCCTGCAGACTGAAGCCAAGCTCTCTTAATCTGTCGCCGCTACGTGCTACAAGCACCAGGTTATACTTGTCTTTTGCAAAGAGTTTGGCAAATTCCATCCCGAAACCGTTGGATGCACCTGTAATGAGAACCGTCTTCTGATTGTTTCCTTCCATTGTTTTCATAGTTTGATTTTATACTTCTGATTAACACACTTGCTAATGCCGGAAGTATAAGTTTACCATAGTAACAAGCTGAAGGTTACTTCATAAGTATAAACTCAGGTATAAATGGTTTAACAATGGGTGATGTAGAGAAGCAGCAGCGTGAAGACAAAACTATACTTCGCGGCGCAACACTTCCAATGGCGGACGACTCAGAATACCACGGCTGTTTAAAATGCCAATTATAACAGTAAGTAAAGTTATACCTATAAACACTGGTAAAAGCGGCCACAATACAGGCACAAAGTTTACTTCAAAACTGAACACAGCCAGCGCCCAACTTGCAAAAACAGCCAGTACAACTCCGGTACCCGAAGCAAGAGCACCTAGTAAAAGATACTCAAACGCTGTAATGGTAAGAATTTGTTTGCGGCTGGCACCTAAAGTACGCAGCAGAACGCTCTCCTGCACCCGCTGAAATTTACTGATGTTTACAGATCCGATTAACACCAGCAAACCTGTACTGATACTGAACAAAGCCATAAACCGGATCACAAAAGAAATTTTACCCAGGATATCATCTAATGTCTGAAGTATAAGATCCAGGTCTATCGCAGAAACATTCGGGAAGCGCTGCACCAGCGAACGTTGAAACTGTGCCGATTGCTGATCTGATCTGGTACGTGTCATCAGGATATGGAACTGCGGGGCATCTTCCAGTACGCCCTTCGGAAAAAGTACAAGGAAATTACTTTGTACCCGGTTCCATTCTACCTCTCGCAGGTGAGCCACACGCGTGGGCATCATAGCACCCTGCACATTAAAGATCATGGTATCTCCAAGTGCCACTTTAAGTCTTTCGGCATAACCTTCTTCTACCGAGATAGGTATAACTTCCGTATCTGCTGAAACTTCTCCCTGCCACTCTCCTTCCGCACTCGTTTCTGAATCAATTAACGTATCGCGGTAAGTTACTCTATACTCGCGCGTAAAAGCCCAGTCAGGCACACCTAACGTAGTGTCTTCCCGCACATCAGCTGCAGTTAAACCCTTCATTTCTTCTAGGCGCATGGTAACTACGGGCACCAGTTGTTGCACTGGCAAACCTGCAGCTTTGGTCATATCAACTACGCCTTCTTTCTGAGCTGTCTGTATATCAAATAGCACCAGGTTAGGCTGATGCTCACTGCCCGAAATAGCGACTTCAGAGATCAGCAGGCGCTGCATAAGTACTAACGTAGCGATTAGGGCCGTTCCTAAACCAATGGACACAGTCAGCAGCAACGTCTGGTTATTCGGGCGGTAAAGATTAGCCAGGCTCTGTCGCCATACATACCCCCAGTTTACCGGAAAGAAACGCTTTACCAGCCACATCATGCCTCGTGCCAGCAATGCCAAAACTATAAACCCTACTACCACACCGCCTGTAAAAGCCAGCGCACGCAACCAGGTTCCTAACTGGAAATAAGCAAATACCAGCACAAACAGCAGTATCAACCCATAAACTGCCAGGCGTAACGGATCTTTCTGGTTAGTAAGATGCTCTACACTGGAGCGTAGTGTAATGATCGGGGAAACATTGCGGATAGTTAACAATGGCAAGAGTGCGAAAAGCACAGATACCAGTACGCCAATGCCAATTCCTTCTAAAATAGCAATCCATGAAACATCCACGGTTACTTCTACCGGAAGGAAAGCTTTAAATAATTGCGGTAAGTATAACTGTATCAGGCTGCCAAGTGTAGCGCCTAGTATAGCTCCTATTAAACCCATTGCCATTACCTGGAACAGGTAAATCAGGAAAGCCTGTCTGCCGCTAACACCTATGCAGCGCAACACTCCTATCGTAGCCAGCTTTTCGCGGATGTATACATGCACAGCACTCGCCACACCAACACAACCTAACAGCAAGGCCACAAAACCTACCAGCGCCAGAAAACTGGCTAAGTCGCTATAGGCTTTACCGGTGCTCTCCTGCCGGCTCTTTACTGTATCAAAAGCAACTCCGGCTTCTTCCAGCCGGGGCTCTAGTTTTTTTACCAGTTTATCCGCATCTGTTTTAGCTGGTAATTTAAAGTAATGGTAATAGCTGATGCGGCTGCCTTTCTGTAATAACCCGGTTTTCTCCAGGTATTCTCTTGGGATATAAACAGCCGGGGCTATAGTTGCCGTTACAGCCGACTGACCTGGAATTTTATGTAAGGCACCGGCTATCTCAAAAGTAAGCGTACCTACTCTGATAGAATCTCCGGGCTTGGTATTAAACTGTAAAAGTAAGGTATGATCTACGAGTGCTCTTCTGCCTTTTCTAAAGCTGCGGCTGGCTTCTGTGGGCTGCGTTTCGATGGCACCATAATACGGGAAACCACCTTCCAACGCTCTTACCTGCACCAACCTGGTGCCTTGAGATGCATTGAAGTATACCATAGACACAAACCGGACCTCATCTGATCTTTCACCTCCAATGGAATCGATCAGGGCTTTGATCTCGCCTTCCGGAACCTTATTACCCGCCATCACCAGGTCCGCTCCGATCAGGGATTTAGCCTGCTTGTCAATATCGGTGCGTAAATTATCACTGAACGAATTGATTGCCACCAATGCTGCTATACCCAATACTATAGAAGAGATGAACAACGCCAACTTCCCACGATTACGACGGCTGTCGCGCCACGCCATCAGCAGCAGCCAACGCAGGTTCAGTTTAGGTTTATCTGGTAAATGAATATAGTTATCAGACACAGGATCTAACTTTTAATAATTGAATTTTGAATGACTGAATAATCAGGAATCTGAGATGACTTTATAACTATAGTTTATACCCCAGTTATGCCTAATCCTTAATTCCTAATTAAAGCTGTTACTTCATCAGAAACAATCTGCCCGCCTTTGATGCGGATAATGCGGTTTGTTCTTTCGGCCAGTTCCAGGTCGTGGGTTACAAGCACTAGCGTGGTTCCAGCTTCTTTGTTCAGATCAAACAGCAGTTGCTCTACACGCGTACCGGTTTCTTCATCCAGGTTACCGGTTGGTTCATCTGCAAAAAGTATAGTTGGCCTGTTAGAAAAAGCACGTGCTATACTTACGCGCTGCTGCTCCCCGCCCGAAAGCTGTGTTGGGTAATGATCGGCCCGCTCGGCAAGACCAACACGGGCAAGTAAATCCGATGCCTGTCGCTGCACATTACGTTCACCACGCAGCTCAAGCGGCACCATTACGTTCTCAAGAGCAGTTAAAGTAGGAATCAGCTGGAAGTTCTGAAATACAAAACCCACATACTTGTTACGTACCTGTGCCCGTTCGTCTTCGCTCATATTATCCAGCTTTACCCCATTAAGTATAACTGAGCCAGAGCTTGCCCTGTCCAGGCCTGCGCATAAACCAAGTAACGTAGTTTTACCACTACCAGACGGCCCAACTATAGAGCAGGTGTCGCCGGCCTGAAGCGCGAAGTTAATATCCTGTAGTACTGTAAGGTGGCGGTCACCGGAATCGTAGGTTTTGGTCAGGTGTTGAATTTCGAGTATTGTAGACACAGTAGCTAATTCGTTATTATTAATTGATTGCCCGTAAAAAACGCAGACAAATGAACAGATGTTTGGCTAAAACTTAATAACTGTTTATGTTCGTTATATGTTTAACAAGTATAAGGTATAAAATTCCAACTTAATAGTATAAAGCGTGAGATTAAAATATAATTGGATATGGTTGGTACTGTTGAGTGCAACTATACTTGGCTGCAGCCAGGCAGATACCACCGAGCGTATAGATACCGGCCAGGAAACACAAGCCGGGACAACTGAAAATGGTAAAGCCGCAAATAAAAAAGCAGAAACAAAAGTAATCCTGTTCTTCGGCAACAGCTTAACGGCTGGTTATGGTTTAGAACCGTCTCAGGCTTTTCCTGCTTTAATTCAGGAACGGCTTGATTCGCTGGGACTGCCCTATAAAGTAGTAAATGCCGGCGTAAGTGGTGAAACATCGGCTGGAGGTAAAAGCCGTATTGATTGGTTGCTGAAGAAACCTGTAGATGTTTTTGTGCTGGAATTAGGTGCAAACGACGGACTTCGTGGCATTGATCCGGAAAGCACTTACAAGAACCTTAAAACTATAATAGAGAAAGTAAGGGCCAAAAACCCAGAAGTAGAAATTGTATTGGCCGGAATGCAGTTGCCGCCAAGTATGGGCCAGAAATATACCCGTGAGTTTGGAGAAGTATATACCCGACTTGAGAAAGATGAGAACGTAATTCTTATTCCTTTTCTGCTGGAGGGTGTAGGCGGTAATCCTGAACTGAACCAGGCAGATGGTATACATCCTACTATTGAAGGGCAGAAAATATTAGCAGCTAATGTTTGGGAGGCCCTGGAGCAGGTTGTAATGCAGGAAAAAGAACTGTAAAAATTCTTTTTTGAAAATTTGCACAAATTTTTCGTCTGAACGTAACCTTCTTTTTATACTGCCGTTATTATGTATGGCTAAAAGTTGAAAATTATATTTTCATAAAATTACTCAAAGGCTCTCCATATGGGGAGCCTTTGATGTTTCAGGACATCTCCATTTGATTTTAGACCTACCTTATAGTGCAATTTGTAAATTGTATCATCCCAGCCCCCAGCTCGAAAAATACATTCAACTCTACTTACTGTACTCTGTTCCTAAACATCACTTTCTTTCCCAACTATTCTTCATTATCAGCAATTCCTGCATAACTGGTACCTGCCGCAATTAATTTTTATACTTTATTTAAATGATATATTAATTTTTTATAGTTGATAATCAATTATTTATAGTTAGCGATAAGGCTATATCTAAAAATTTAAAGAAATTTATAATCACTCAGGCAACCTCCAGCCTAAACCTTACATCTTAGGTTCAGAAGCGCAGCAAATTGCTGAGACGATCGACAATACTAAAGAGTAGATTATAAGTTAAACTTTTACCCAACGTGACAGAGTCAGAATTAATAGCAGGATGCCAGCAGGCAGACAGTAAAGCGCAGAAGGTGCTTTATGAACGCTATGCATCGCAAATGTTTGGGGTTTGTATGCGCTACCTTAAAAACGATATGGACGCCGAAGAAGCTCTACTAAACGGGTTTATGAAGATTTATCAGAACATAGACAAGTTCGAAGCAAAAGGCAGTTTTGAAGGATGGGTGCGCCGCATTATGGTTAACGAGGCATTGGGCTTTTTAAGGAAAAAAGAACCGCTGCACCTGGCCATAGAAGACGGTTACACGCAGATTGCCGGCACCGGCGGAGCAGACCATGCCCTGGCAGAAGGCGAATTACTCGGACTACTGCACACATTACCGGCCGGCTACAGAGCCGTGTTTAACTTATATGCCATAGAAGGCTACTCTCATAAAGAGATCGCTGAAATGCTGAACATAACAGAAGGAACATCAAAATCACAGCTTAGCAAGGCACGCGTCATGTTACAAAAAAGACTGACCGGCCAGGAAGCAATAGCCAGCTAAGAAAGGAGGAAAATTATGGAACCTGAAGAAGTAGATAAATTATTTAAAGAGCGTTTGGGACGCGTGGCCCCCACTCCACCGGCTGACCTGTGGAACCGCCTGCAGGAACGGATGCAGGAAGAGTTACCACAAGCTACCCCGCAAATACAACCAGAGGAACATCAGGAAAAACGCAGGCTTGGATTCCTGTACTATAGTATAGCCGCTGCCATAGCATTGTTATTGGCTGTAGGTGTTGTGCTGAAGTTACAGCAACCGCAAACTATAACTGACCAGACAATAGCTTCTGCTGATGTAACAACAGAAACTATAAAACCTGCAGAAATAACTTTAGCTCCTGAGGTTACTACAGAACAAAGTATAGCTGCTGTTACAACTCCTGACGAAGAAACAACCATTGCATCTGTAACAGAAGAGCCAACTATAGTTGCAGAACAAGAAAAGGCAGTTGCTAAAAAGCCGGTTATAAAACCACGCAGAAAAGCTGAACAGCAATGGGTAAAAGTGGAGGCACCACAGCAGCCTGCCATGCTGGCACAGCAAAAAACAAAACCGGAAGAACCTAAGCAGGAACCGGTACAGGCTGCTATGCAAACACCAGTAGCTTTTGCCTCTGCTAACAGTGCAGAACCTGTCGAGATCATCATTAAGCGTTCAGTAAGTTCAGAAGTTGTTGCCATGGCTTCAGCAGATGAACCGGAAGAAACCAGCTCTTTTGACAGAAAGCAGCGCCTGGCAAAAAACATCTTCAAACAGGTTAAAAATCTTTCAAATGGCGAAAAGATCAACCTTGCCGACGTCGGTTTAAATGCTGACAAAATTGCCTTAGAAACTAAAATAGGAAAACAGAAAATCTCAAAAGTAATCAATCTCTAACCCCTTAAAATCATGAAACGAATACTACTACTCGTAATGGCCATTTTCATGGCTGCAGCTACCGGTGCGTCTGCCAAAGGCGGTCTGACCGTTGGAAACAGAATCGGAACCCAAGACACGATTGTGGTCAAAATGGCCAATGGCGCCAAAATGATCCTGCAACTACAGAACATGAAGCAACTGGAAGCTTTCCAGAACTATAGCCTGGACTCGCTGATGGTTGAACTGAACAAGTATGTAAAGCAGGTAGATAAAATGGAAAGCGTGGCGCAGCAAGACGGTAAAACCAAGCAGATGACCGTTACTTTCGATACCAAAGAAGATAAGGAAAGCGGTACAGAAAAGGTAACTGTTACTATCCAGGAAACAGATGAGAAAGGCAAAGTTACCAGAGAGCGCCACGAAATAAACATTGGTAAGAACATCAAAATTGATGTGGATATAGATGAAGACGGCGATACTACAAAGATTGAGTCTGTTACAAGCTCTGATACAACGAAGTATAATGAAATTGAGGAGTATAAATCAACACGTTTCAATTTTGACATAGACCTTGGCCTGAACGCTTTCTTAGAAGATGAAGATGTGCTGTTTGTGCCGGACCTTAAGCCATGGGGATCGCGATATGTTAGCTTAAATTCACACCTGATCTCTCAGATCGGTGGCAAAGAGAGCCCGTTCTATCTGGTTTCCGGCTTCGAGTTTGCTTTCAACAACTACATGTTCGATAAGAACTACATTATCGAGGACAAAGAAGACAACACGGTTTTCACAAAAGTTACCGAGATCAGCTACGAGAAATCTAAACTTGCTACATCAAGCGTAAACGTGCCTTTAATGCCAATGCTTAAGTTCAAACGCTCAAACGGTAAAGAAGGCTTCCATATTGGTGCTGGTGGTTTTGCTGGTTACAGATTAGGCAGCCATAGCAAAGTAAAGTTTGAGGAAGAAGGCCATACTAAGAAAGACAAAGACCATGGCAGCTTTAACCTCAGCGACTTCCAGTACGGCTTAACCGGTGTGGTTGGCTACAACGACCTGAGCCTGTTTGTGAAGTATAACATGAACGACCTGTTCAAGGAAAACCGTGGCCCGCAGGTAAGCGTGATCAGCTTTGGTCTGCGCCTGCTAAACTAAAGTATAATTTGTGAATTGAGTGTGTTTTAAAAGAGCCCGACAATACGGGCTCTTTTTTTATACTTTGCTCTTTACTCCCAGCGCCTGAAGTTATCAATTATAATAGCCGTAGCAGTTGCCACATTCAGTGATTCGGCATGACCATAAGCAGGAATCTTAACTAGTTGATTGATCTGTCTTGCAACTTCCGGCCGGATGCCATTTGCTTCATTCCCCATTACAACAATACCCTGCGGTTGTAGCTTCATCTGGTGTATATTTTCACCATCCAGCGAAGCTCCATAAATCTGATGTGTTGCTGTAAGTTGCTTAAGCCATTCTTCCAGTTTCAGGTAATGTACCTGTAAACGGGTAAAAGAACCCATCGTAGCTGCAATTACTTTGGGATTGTAAAAATCGGCACAGTTTTCGGAGCAGATTATTTTAGTAATACCGTACCAGTCTGCTATCCGGATTATAGTTCCGAGGTTGCCAGGGTCCCTGATATCGTCGAGCGCAATTACCAGTTCGGTGGGTTTCAGAACTAATTCAGGTAGTTGGCGCATATGGGCCACAGCTAAGGCAGCATTATTGCTTGCATAAGTACCGGCGCGCACTAAATCTGCTTCCGTTACAACTTCATAAGTGATACCTTTGCTTAATAGCCGTGAGTTTTCTTTTTCGAAACTTTCGGTTAAGTATAAATGCTGCAGTTCAAAGTCGGATTGCAGTAATTCGATAACACTTTTTGCACCCTCCACTACAAAGGCTTGGTGTTGGTTACGGTATTTTTTTACTTGCAACGAGTTTATATACTTTATAACTGCTTTTGATAACATAACGTTGGTCTGTTTGAAGTCACGATTTTACATATTCGGCCTGTTAATTACAATTTTGTTTTATACAGGCTGTGTACCTACCAAAGATCTTGGCGAGGATGATAAGCTTTTAGTACAAATAAAGCCCCAGGGTTTAAAGTATATAGAAGAAGCTACTATAGAGAACCTTTACCAGCAGGAACCAAATCGTTTATTTCTGGGCTCAACTCCATATCTGGTGGTTTACAACATCGGGAAAAACTTCTATAATCCTCCTAAAATAGATGCGCGCATAAAAGAGCAGGAAGCTAAAATACGAGAAAAGGTACAGCAGGCCGGTAATGATACTATAAAAATCAGAAAGATCCGTAACCGCATCAATAATCGTATAGACCGACTTCAGGAGAAGAAAGAAGAAGGGAACTTCCTGATGAAATTAGGGGAACCGCCTGCTATCTATGATTCTACCCTGATGCTGCAAACACTGGATCAGGTATCGATCTACCTTAATTCGCGCGGCTATTTTAAACATAGCATTGCGATGGATAAAAAGGAAAAAAACAAGCTGGTGCATGTAACGCTTAACATTAATGAAAATGAGCCTTACCGTTATAACCAGTTTGTTCTGGCAATTCAAGACACTGCAGTTCTTTCACTTGTAAGAGCTAACTCGCATAGGTCGCTGCTTAAGCTAAATGATATCTATAACGAAGATAACCTAACTGAAGAACGTACAAGGTTATATGAATTGCTCCGCAACAATGGCTACTACGATTTTGCGCGTGCCTATATTGAGTTTGATGTAGATACCTTAGGTCGTAAAAATGCTGCAAAAGTCACAACTATCATTCAGAATCCTGAAACGGGTGGAAATCATCCTGTTTATACTATAAACAAAGTATACTTTAAAACCGACTCAGACCGCTTTGGCATTCCCCGTGACACGATAAAGTATAACAACATAAATTATGTAGCCTATAACCAGAAATACTCCTATAAAATTCTGGATAAGAAAGTAGATATTGCCCCTGGAGCACACTACAGTATGTTGTATTCAGCAACAACACAGCGTAAGCTGGCAGAGCTCGATGTATTTCAGTTTAACAACATACTATATAACAAAGTAATAGACCCTGCCGATAGTACTTACAAACTGAATGCCTTTATTAATGCCCTACCGTCTAAACGTTTCCAGGAAACTACAGAACTTGGCCTTAATTATACGGAAAGAACACCAGGGCCATTTTCAAGTATAAGGTTGCGGGTACGAAATGTGTTTGGCGGAGCTGAAAATCTGGACCTGGGAATACGTGGCGGTTTTGAAGGACAAATAAGCTTAACCAATGAACAAGAGACGGTCATGATCAAGGAGTTTGGTGGTGATATGTCGCTTACTTTTCCTGTTATAATTGCTCCTGGTGGTCGAAACTTATTATCAAAGTATAGCCCGCGTACCCGCATTTACACAGGTTTCACTAATGTAGACCGGCAGGAATATAAACGTTCCAGTTATGAGCTATCGTTAGATTACATCTGGCAAAAAGCCCGCACACCCATGCAGGCGCCAACGCTTCAATATATATTCTCACCGTTGAACCTGGCCATAATTGAAGCTGATACAAATACCTTTTCAGCTGACTTTCAGGAGGAATTGTTACGCTACAGATCATTTGCAGAAAGTTTCAGAAGTGGCATTATTAGCTACATGTTGTTTAACATCACTTACAATACAAACGATTTTGCACAAACCCGGAACGCCCGTTTTTTCAGAACTATAGCGGAAGTAGGTGGACTAACAAAGGAACTTGGCCTTAATCTGGATATTAATGATTTACAGACGTTTCAGTATGCTAAAATAAATCCGGACTACAGGCGATATATTCCCCTCGGGAACAAGAGATATTTTGTCTATCGTATCAATAGCGGTATTGCTTCCCCAATTTTTAATGAGTCTGTGTTGCCTTACGAAAAGTACTTTTTTGCAGGGGGTACTAACAGTATGCGGGCCTGGCAGTTCCGAAGACTTGGTCCTGGTTCATATGCCAATATTAATCCTGAAACAGGTGAACGCGATGACTCAGCTGAACAACCCGGCGAGATTTTATTTGAGACGAGTGCAGAATATAGATTTAATATCTTCAGCTTCCTGAACGGAGCTTTATTTGTAGATGCCGGTAACATCTGGATGTTAAATCAGGATACCGCACGACCAGGATCTTCTTTTCAGTTAGATACATTTTATAAAGAGTTGGCCGTTGGTACAGGTTTCGGGTTAAGATTTGACATGGCAGTGTTGGTACTTCGCTTTGATTTTGCAACCAAAGTGTATGATCCGGCCGGCATTAATGGCAAAAAATTCGTGCTAGGAGATTTTCGCTTTTCTGACTTCTTTAACGGGAATACACAAAGCAACTTGAACATCGGTATCGGATATCCATTCTAATTTCCCAAAGCATTACTGCTAACCGCAACAAGAAAGTTAATCTTTTATTACTCCTTTTTGTTAAGCACCATACTTGTAAAAATATGGCTCATATTACTCAAGTTTAAATTTCATGTAAACGTTTATTCGTACTATTCTTTTGCTTGCATGTTGAAGAATAGACTCTGCTGAAATTTATATTAATACTATACTTTTTATTAAAATAGAAATCTTTTAAAACAGCATTTTATTGTAAGGAACTAAACCTAAACAGCCTGAGTTGAAGTTCAAATTAAAATCTGCCTTAAACGAAATATTTCAATTAAGGTTCAGGTTTTGAGAAGTTATTTAACTGGGTTTGTTTATGAATAGACTTTTACTGCTGTGCTTTTTTGTTTGTTCTTTTTTTCCTTTACAGATCTTAGCTGAGGGATCTAAAAATCTTACTCCGAATACCACGGGCTCCCCTTCTGCTTTAACAGATCCCAACAATACCAGATCAGGCTACCTCGCGCACGATGCAAATTTTGCTGCTGCCGCGGGTGTGGCTCCTACTTCTCTTAGTTTTCTGAAATCTGCCGGGTTTAACTATAACGGTGCGGTCTATTCTGCTGACCACAGGTTATATGTTCGTGTTCTACCCGGAGAAACAGTGCATTATGGAGTTCATCGAACATCCCACGATCAGGGAACAGGTAATCAGGGTGACCTTATTATTACAGCACGTTTCCGTAATGCAGATGGAACAGAAGGCCTGGCAGCAACTACTACCCTTTTAAGAAATACAAAATCAACCAGAGACTCTGAACTTATTACCACACAAGCAGGCGTAATCGTTAATGCGGCGCAGGCAGCAGCCGGTCCAGTGGCTTTGGCCGGTACAGCAGGTTATCAGAGTTTATCTATCACAAATACCTCTACCCAGACCAGAGATTACTTTTTTGAGTTTAACCAGGTAGGTGAAGACCGTATGACTCAGGAGCAGCGTTTCTCTGTTTATGATTTTTGGGATTTTACGGTACTTGATACAAACAAGAATGAGAAAACAGGCCGTTTGTTCTCCAAACTTTGGGCATTTTCCGCAGGAGGCACATCCAATGTTTTTTCCAGGAACTTCAACATGTACCCGCTTATACCTAGCGAAACGCAGCCAGGAAAATACTATGTAAAGGTATTGGAACTGGCAGGTATAGCTCCTCAAAACTTTTTCCGGTTTGTAACTAATAGTATGGGTACCACCAATGGTACCACCTTCGAGGAAAGACGTAAAAGCCAAACCATAAATTCAGATTATCCGGAGTACTATAACTTTGTAAATAACCCGGACCCGGCCATATGGCCAACAGCCACAGCACCCACTTTCAGCGTTAATGTAACCGCTTTTTGCAGCAACTCCATAACAGGCCGGGGTGGCGTTACATTTACAGGTACCAGTTCGGAAAGCAGTACTTTTATAGTATTGATCGACTTAAACAACAATGGTACTTATGACCCGGGAACAGCAGATGTGTTGCTGGAAAAAACAGGGGCAGCAGGAAATAAAGTGATTACCTGGGACGGCTTGAACGGACTTGGGCAGGTTGTACCTAATGGTACTACTTTGAAGTATTACTTTAAAAACGGGAGCGGTCCTATCAACTTCCCTATGTGGGATGCTGAAACGAACTTAGATGGTTTCAGGGTGGGAGAAGTCAGACCATTACCTGCAGGAACCAGCGGACAAAACTATGTCAGCAAATTATACTGGGACGATTCCAAACTTGCTACTGCGCGATTTCCGGCCCCACAAACACAGCTGTTTGGTTTAGCGGCTGCAGGGTCTTACGATAACCTGAGCGGTGGTGTACATAAATGGGGCAATACAACATCAAACACTACGGCCGGTGACTTATATACCACCAACACCTGGACCTATGGTTACACTAACGAGTTAGAGCAAAGCCATGTGTACACTTTTGATTGTTCGGTAGATCTGGTTGTTACCAATACTGTTTCCGCGGGAAGTTATACCGTAGGAAAACCTTTGACCTATACTGTAACCATAGTAAATAATGGTCCTGAGCTGGCTTCTGGTGTTACGCTTTCTGATTTACTAGATAATACCAAACTGGAATTGATCAGCGCTACAGCTTCTCACGGTTCTTATAACAGCACGACAGGTATCTGGAATGTTACTGATATGGGTTCTGGAGCAACCCGTACTTTAACAATTACAGCAAAACCAAAAATTACCGGTTCAATCAGCCAGGTAGCAAGTATAAATTCTCTGGACCAGGCTGACAGAAATACAACTAATAACTCGGCTACGGCAACTATAACTGTGGTTCCATCTGCGGATATTGAAGTAAAGAATATGGCTTCTGGTACAACTTTTAATAATGGAGATGAAGTTACTTATACTATAACAGCAAAAAATCTGGGACCTAATAATGCCACCGGCGTCGCCATTACAGACTTGCTACCGTCAGGATTGACATTAGTAAATGCAACAACAGCAACCGGAACTTATAATGCAACAGATGGAATCTGGACATTGGGGGCTTTGTCAAATGGAGCGACAGCAACTCTAACTCTGAAAGCAACTATAAACAAGCTAGGTACTATAACCACCACTGCTACTTTAAACAGTAGAGCAGGATTTGAACTTGATGATCAGGCATCTAATAATACGGCATCTAACACTGTCACCGTATTACCTACAGCCGATGTTGCGGTAACCAATACTGTAAACAATACTTCACCTAATCAAAATCAGGATGTTATTTATACTATAAAAGTAACAAACAATGGCCCTAACCATGCTACGGATGTTACTATAAGTAACCAGATTCCTACAGGTTTAACAATTACTGATTATAGCCTTACTGCCGGAAGTTTAAATCTGGCCACAGGTACATGGTCAGTAGGGACTGTTGTAAGCGGTACATCGCAGACTTTACTCTTATATGCCCGACCTTCTGCGACTGGTTCCATAGCGTTAACTGCAACACAAACCCACGCAGAATATGACGGTATTAATAGCAACAACAGTGCTACATCAACTATAAATGTAGCTTCAACTGCTGATGTAGCTGTAACCAATACCCTGTCGCCAGTTAAAACAACTTATACAACCGGTGACAATGTAACATATACCATAGTAGTAACTAACAACGGCCCTAGTACTGCCACCAATGTAGTAGTAAATGATAAATTATCAGGCACATTAGCTTTTACAGGATACACAGCTACAAACGGTGCTACTTACGATCAAGTGAGTGGTAACTGGTCTGTTGGTACCTTGCCTAGTGGTGCATCTGAGAGATTAACTATCAATGCAAAAATCATTGAAAGTGCCATCATTACTACTACCGCCACACAAACCCATACTGAATACGATAATGTTAGCGGTAACAATAGGGCTACTAACTCCATCACATCCGGTTCCGGTACTATTACAGCAGATATAGCTGTAACTGTGTCTGCTGATGCGGGGCCATACTATACCGGTAAGCCTGTAACATTTACAGTTAAAGCTGAAAACTTCGGTCCAGACCAAGGTACAAATATTCAGATAGATGCTTTACTGCCCGCTTCTATGAAGTATGAAAGTTCAGCTGTTCAGTTCGGTACTTATGATGCGGTTACAGGTATATGGAATTTAGGTAATCTGGCATCAGGTTCATCCACTGAACTTACTATAGTTGCAGTTCCTAAACCAAATCTGACAACAGGTAATACTGCAACTGTAACACATTCCTTAACAGGGTCTTTAAGATATTTAGCTCAGTCACAGAGTGCTAACATTGGTGCAGATTCCGAAACAGAGACGATAGTGGTAGATAAGGCGGCCGAAGTGGGTGTAAGCATGACGGTTACAAGCAGTGAGCCTGATGGTAAGTATTATAATGGCTTGACCACGGCAACATTTATCCTTACTGTCACCAATAACGGACCAGACCGCGTTACGAATCTGATAGGTTCAGATACCAGAACAGGGCTGCTTAATTTTACTTATGTAGAGCAAGGAAAAGGTTTTAATCCGGCTACAGGTATATGGAATATTGGTACACTTGAGCCGGGAGAAACCAGAACACTGGAAGTTAGAGGTATACCAAAAACAACTGGACGTCTTAACCTGGGTGGCTGGATAACAGCACAGGATCAATTTGATCAAATAACTGAAAACAATAAGGCTGTTGCACTGCTGAATGTATTGCCTGCAGCTGACCTGAAAGTAACGCAAACTGTTACACCAGGACCTTACTATAATGGACAGAGCACTACGTTCACCGTAATACTTGAAAACCTGGGGACAGATGCTGCCACCGGTGTTACCTTGGTAAACAAGTTACCTGAAGGATTGGCATTAGTAAGAGCTACCACTACAATGGGAACCTACCATGCAGAAACCGGCATTTGGACCCTTGAATCTGATGTGTTAAAAGGCCAGTCTCAAACACTTACGATAACAGCTGTTCCAACAACTTCTACTACATTAACACTGGAAACAAAAATAAAAACAGTAAATGAGTATGATAATGTAACTTCAAATAACCAGGCTTCTACTTCCATATCCACTGAAAAGGCAGCAGATATACAAATACTGGCAGAGGTTCCGGCAACTACCCGGCATGTGGGGGTGCAAACTACTTTTACCATAAAAGCAACAAACCTGGGTCCGGATGCGGCAACTAATATCCGTGTACAGGAAACACTGCCAACCGGCTTCAATTTTATTCAAGCTGCAACATCTGCAGGTTCATACGATGTAACTACAGGTATCTGGATCGTACCTGCCCTGGCCAGCAATGCAACAGCAGATCTCGTGCTAACCGTGGTTCCGAATAAAACAGGATCGATCACCAACTATAGCTATAAAATAGCCTCAACCGAGTACGATCCAAATGGCCAGAACTCTCAGTCAGGTAATAACCGGACAACTGCAAACATCTTTGTGACTGATAGGGCAGCGATTTATACTATAGCTCCTGCTGTAAACTTCTATGATCTGCTTAAAAATGATGTAATGGCATTCCCGACTGATCCGGATGGAAGTATAAGTTCAGCGCGTTTAGCAGAAAATTCTACCCTTCCGGCTGGAATTACATTAGCAAATAATGGAAGGTTACTCGTTACGGAACCATTAGCCCTACGAGCTGGCACTTATACTATAGCAGTTGACCTATGGGATGAATTCGGTAACAAGTCAACTTATAGCAATTTGCAGCTAGTTATAACAGCAGACCGGGACGGTGACGGAGTAAATGACTTTGATGACATTGACGATAACAACGACGGAATTACAGACATGTCTTCTTCTGGTGAAATTGATCCCTACGCTGATGCTAACAATGATGGAGTTTACAATTATGCGGATGCTACATTTATATATTCAGGTAACAGAGCCTTTGCAGATGCCAACAGCGATGGCATCAACGATTGGTTTGATAGTGACATAGACGGCATCATCAATTCGTTAGACATCGACTTTGATGGTGACGGTATTGCAAATGCTGTTGAAGCAAATGGTGGTAGTGCACCAACTGCCTGGGGCTATAATGCAGCTACCAGTATACTTACAGGAAGCGTAAGTGCTAACGGAATGCCTGTACTTGCACAGACAAGCAGCAATAGCGGAGATTCCAGATATATCTACCCAGACTCTGACGGTGATAGTATTGCAGATGCATTTGACCTGGACTCTGATAACGATGGATTGCCTGACCTGATGGAAGCGCAACTAACTATAGGATACAGAACAAAATATGCTGTTGATACTGACCGGGATGGCCTTGATAATGCCTATGACTCAACCTGTGGTTGCGAAGTATCGGGTATAACAAGCGCAGTCATAAATACAGATGGGGATGCAAATCCAGATTACCTGGATATTGATAGTGACAACGACTTAAAATCAGATATGGAAGAGTCGTTTGATGATAACATCAGTGGTTCTTCTGCTGATGATCTGATGTTACGTGCTGCGAATTTTTCGAATGGTTCTTATCCGGCTGTAGATATTAATTATAATAGTAAGTACGATTGGCTCGAAGACGATAATTTTAACGGAATACTTAATTTCCAGGAGGCAGGTCATACCTATTATTACGACACTAATGCAAATGGTATTATAGCGCTGTTTGATCCAGCTACCTCAGGGAAAGCCGTTGTTTACCAGCTGAACATGAATAACAAGATGAACTACAGAGATGCGGAAGTCTTTATGCCTCTTCCTGTTTCATTAGTAAGCTTTACAGGTAAACTGCAACAGGAAGGCGTAAAGTTAAACTGGTCTACAGCATCTGAACAGAATAATGATCATTTTGAAATTGAGCGAGGTACAGATAAAAAGGCATTTGCAACGGTAGGTTATGTGAAAGGCTTTGGTAATAGTAACCAGAAAATCAACTATAGTTTCTTGGATAGTTCGCTTCCTACAACAGCTACTTACTACCGCCTGAAGCAGGTTGATGCAAATGGCAGGACTACGTACAGCAAACCTATCGTTATACAACCAGCTAAGGCACAGCTACAAAATATCATCAGGCTGTATCCTAATCCGGCTACAGAAACTGTAAAACTTGATATGACAAAACTTTCAACTGAAACTTTTAACATCTCTGTTATTAGTATGGAAGGGAGAGTTGTTAAGGAGCTGAAGTTACAGGGGGGACACATTCAGGAAATAGATTTAAATAATCTCGCTGCCGGAAAGTATATAATTAAGGTACAAGGGCAGGATGTTGTACTATCTCTAAGACTGATAAAGCGTTAGTAACTCTGCACAATTAAAAAGCCTCTGCATTTACAGAGGCTTTTTAATTTATAAACGAAAACTATTGCATGCTTAATTAATAATTCAACAGTTCATCTATAGCAGCCGCAACTTTATCAGGGTTCGGGAGCATCATTTTCTCCAGCTCCACATTAAGCGGTATGGCAGGCAGGTTGGCAGCACCCAAAGTATAAACCGGCGCATCTAGTTGCTGAAAACACTCTTTAGAAATACGACCGGCCAGCGACTCCGCAAACGAGTTCATCAGTGGTTCTTCGGTTAGCACAAGCGCTTTGCCATGACGGCGAACAGATACAAGCACCGCATCAAAATCAAGTGGGTTAAGCGTACGCAGGTCGAGGATTTCTATACTTCCGGGAAATTGCTTGGCAGCTGTTTTAGCCCAATACACGCCCATACCATAAGTGATAACCGTCATAGAGTTACCCATTTTTACTTCGGCTTCATCAGCATACTGCACCACATTGGCTTTGCCTAACGGTAGGATATAGCTCTCATCCGGTTCTACGGTTTTGGCATCTTCGGTACCAGCAACCTTAGACCAGTATAAACCTTTGTGCTCCAGCATGATCACCGGGTTCGGGTCCAGGAAGGCAGCTTTCATCAGACCCTTCATATCAGCAGCGTTGCTTGGGTACACCACTTTTATACCACGTATAGTTAGCAGTGTAGATTCCACGCTCCCCGAGTGGTACGGGCCACCACCACCATAGGCACCAATCGGCACACGGATAACAGACTGTATAGGGAATTTACCCATCGACAGGTAACAGCTCTTCGAAAGTTCTTCCACCAGCTGGTTCATACCCGGCCAGATATAATCGGCGAACTGTATCTCAACTATAGCCTTGGCACCAACCGCCGACATACCAGCCGTTGATCCTACAATATAAGCCTCCTGAATTGGTGTATTAAACACGCGGGCATCGCCATACTTTTTAGCCAGCAAAGCCGCTTCGCGGAATACACCGCCCAACTCACCGCCAACATCCTGGCCATAGAATAAAGCCTCCGGATAAGTTTTTAAGATATCATCAACGGCGTGAAGCGCTGCATCAACCATAATCGCTTTCTCTGCGCCTGCTGGTGTGCGCTCGCCTTTTTCTTCGGTTACAGGGGTAGGTGCAAACTCATGCAGATCAAAAGTTGCTGGATCAGGAACAGGAGCTTCTAAAGCACGCTTATAATCATCTGCAACTATGCGCTGGGCTTCCTTCTCTAAAGTAAAGATTTCATCCTCCGTTACATCAAGGCTCAGAAGTGTCTGCTTTAATCTCGGGATCGGGTCGTTTACGGCATGCTGCTGCAGGTTATCGCCACGGTACCACTCACGGCGCACACCAGAAGTATGGTGGCCCAACAACGGAACTTTGGCATGCACCAGTATAGGTTTGCGTACTTCCCGGGCATATTCAAAGGCAATACGCATTCCTTCAAACGACTCGGCAAAGTCTGAACCATTTACGCGCAGACGCTCCATACCTTTAAAGCCGGCAGCATACTCGTAAGCATCCATGGCGCGCATTTCCTTTCCCGTAGCCGATATTCCCCAGTCATTATCCTGTACTAAGTAAACGATAGGCAAACCTTTCAGCACTGCCATCTGGAACGCTTCGGCCACTTCGCCTTCGGTTACAGAGCCATCACCTAAAGAGCAAAGCACTACAGGTCTCTCTTCATTATTCAGTAGCCCCTGCCCTTCCAGGTAAGCAATACCGTGTGCCATACCTGTAGCCGGAATTGCTTGCATACCTGTGGCCGAGCTTTGGTGTGGTATAACAGGGAAGCCTTCACGCTTCAAAGACGGGTGACCATAGTAAGTACGCCCCCCTGAGAATGGGTCGTCTGCTTTTGCCATCAGTTGCAGCATCAGCTCGTATGGCTGCATGCCTATACCTAAGAGCACAGAATCGTCACGGTAATAAAGCGAAGCATAATCGTAAGGCTTTAACTGGAAAGCTGCTGCCAGCTGTATGGCTTCGTGGCCACGCGAGGTGCTGTGCACATACTTGCTGCAGATGGCTTTGTTCTCTTCGTAGGTGTCTGCCAGGGTTTTGGCAGTTATCATTAGTCGGTAAGCTTTTTTCAGAACGGAAACGTCCACTTTAAAGTCTTCCAATGTATCTTTTGACATAGTTTATACTTTAGTCTTGCCCGAAATTAATAAAAACTGCCCGCTTTCTAAAATCTATAATCATTCTGTAAAACCGGCTTATTTAACTAATTTTGCCCAACTTATTTAGGGACACAGAATTTTATACATAAGACGCAGGGACTTATTATGTATGCGATTTTAATAGAAGTCTTATGTCCTGAGTCTTATATCTTAAGTCTATAGAAAATGTTCAGAGACGAAGTAGAAGCTTTTATGCGCCAGTTTCAGCTGGATTTGGTACGCGACCTAGAAAATTGCGATGGCGGAACCACTTTCCAGGTAGATGAATGGCAGCATGCCGAACATGGTGGCGGCATAACCCGCATTATAGAACATGGCGCTGTGCTTGAAAAAGGCGGTGTAAATTTCTCAGCAGTTGGCGGGCAGCTTTCGCCGCAGTTCCTAAAAATGCTGGAAATGCCTGATCCAAACTTCTTTGCGACAGGCGTGTCAGTGGTAATGCACCCGCATAACCCGATGGTGCCCATCACACACATGAACGTTCGTTATTTTGAGGCTGGTAACGGCAAAGCCTGGTTTGGAGGCGGCATCGACCTTACTCCTATTTATTTAGACCTGAAGCAGGCGCAGGAATTCCATAAGGTCATGAAAGCTGTCTGCGACAAGCACCACCCAAGCTATTACCCGGAGTTTAAAAAGTGGGCCGATGATTATTTCTTTAACGAGCACCGCCAGGAAACCCGTGGTGTCGGCGGCATTTTCTTCGACAGGTTAATGGCCAATGATGAATTTACCTTGCAGCAGCGATTTGATTTTGTGAAGGATGTGGCTTATGCCTTTGCGCCATTCTATACTTCTATCATGAACCAAAACCGCGACCTGGCTTATAATGAGGAGCAGAAAAAGTGGCAACTGATTCGCCGTGGCCGCTACGTGGAGTTTAACCTGGTGTATGACCGCGGTACTAAATTCGGGTTAATGACCGGTGGCAGAATTGAATCTATACTGATGAGTTTACCGGAGCTGGCGTCGTGGGTATATAACCATAAGCCCGAACCGGGAAGCCCTGAGGAGCTGACCCTGAACTACCTGAAAAAAGATATCGACTGGATAAACGTACTATAAGCGATGCTCGAAAAATTAATTGAGCTGGACAAGGAACTGTTTGTCTACCTGAACGATATGCAGTCGCCTTTCTGGGACCCGATCATGGTTTTTGCTTCGGATAAGTACGTCTGGATACCTTTTTACCTGGGATTGATCGGGTATGTGATCTGGAAATATAAGCGGCAAAGCATACCTATGCTGCTGCTGGCTGTACTAACTATAGCCTTAGCCGATAGCATCACTTCCGGCATTTTTAAGCCATACTTCGCTAGGCTCCGCCCCTGCCATGACGAAACGTTATCGGATGTAATTAACCTGGTGGCCGGTTGTGGTGGTAAGTTCGGGTTTATGTCGTCGCATGCGGCCAATGCGTTTGGTTTTGCTGTTTTCTTTAACCTGATCCTCTCCGACCGTTACACTATATTCAAAGTTATACTTGTAGCTTGGGCTGTTATAGTATCTTACAGCCGCATTTACCTGGGCGTACATTTCCCAGGCGATGTGGTAGGTGGCGCTATAGTTGGAAGTTTTGCCGCGTATGTCTGCTCCCTAGGTTATGCTATAATTATCAAGAAGTATAGCTGGTTCGCCGTACGGTAAATCAGCTTCTATTTCTTTCCTAATAATCTAGCCACATACTTCCCAATAATATCAAACTCCAGGTTTACTGAGTCTCCTGGCTTTACGCTGTGCAGGTTGGTGTGCTCGTAAGTATAAGGGATAATAGCTACTGAGAATCTGTTTTCTTGAGAGTCTACTACGGTTAAGCTGATGCCATTTACACAGATAGAGCCTTTTTCTACAGTTACATTTCCGGTATTGGAATTATAAGAGAAGGTAAAAGTCCAGCTGCCGTTTTCGTCTGTTACACTTTCACAGATACCAGTCTGGTCTACGTGGCCCTGTACAACGTGCCCGTCGAAACGACCATTGGCCTGCATGCAACGCTCCAGGTTTACCACGTCTCCTGCTTTCAGGCTGTTCAGGTTCGTTTTCTTCAGTGTTTCGTCAATGGCAGTTACAGTATACCTATCACCTTCGATAGCTACCACCGTAAGGCACACGCCGTTATGAGCTACGCTCTGGTCAATCTGCAGCTCATGTGTAAACGCCGATGAAAGTATAAAATGCTTGTTGGTAGCTTCTTCTCTAATAGCTTCTACCTTGCCTAAAGTCTCAATTATTCCGGTAAACATAGTTCTGTTTTTACACTACAAAGATACGCGATTCCGTTAGCTCAGGGAAGTTATCTGGTAATAACTCTGATTTATACTTTAAAATAAAGCATAGTTATTTATTTTCGCGGTAACGAACCTCTGCAGCTTGCTGGCAGTAAACATAAGTATAGCCAAAGTATAAACTGAACATGGAAACTGATCTGTATAAACACAAAGGAATGCGCCGTGGTCTGGTGCAGCAACTTCGCCAGAAAGGAATCCGCGACGAACGCGTACTGGCCGCTATCGAAACTGTTCCCCGCCACTTCTTCTTTGACAAAGCTTTTGTAGAACAGGCGTACCAGGACAAGGCTTTCCCAATAGGCGAAGGTCAGACTATTTCACAGCCTTACACGGTTGCTTTTCAGACAGAATTGCTTCGACTAAAGCCTACAGATAAAGTACTGGAAATAGGTACAGGCTCTGGTTATCAGTGTTGTGTGCTGCTGCAGATCACGCCAAATGTGTATACTATAGAATTTAACAAACCGCTATACGAAAAGGCCCGCCGCTTTTTCACGAAATACGGGCTCAAACCTTATACCTTCCATGGCGATGGCTCCGAAGGATTACCAATGCATGCACCTTACGACAAGATTATAGTTACGGCCGGTGCACCTGTTGTGCCGCGAAGCTTGTTAAAACAACTGAATGTGGGTGGTATTCTGGTAATACCTGTAGGCAACGAGAGCAGCCAGAAAATGCTGCGTATCACCCGAACATCTGAAACAGGCTTTGAGCAGGAAGAATTTGCTGATTTTAAATTTGTGCCGTTGCTTGGTCGTGAAGGATGGAATGCCGGTGCCTGATACAATTCTGGTTTATACTTCTGTTAAATCTTACACAGCGTTTTTTGTTTGGATGCGCTTGCCCTATCTTTGCATAAAGATTAACGAACCATTATGCGTAAACAGAAGAAAGTAAGCGAATCCTATGTGATCATGACTGAACTGGTATTGCCAAACGATACCAATACCCTGCACAACCTGATGGGTGGTAAAATGATGCATTGGATGGACATTGTATCGGCTATTGCGGCTCAGAAACACTCAAACCGCATTGTGGTTACCGCGTCTGTAGACAACGTTTCTTTTAAGGAAAGTATAAAACTGGGCAATGTAGTTACGCTGGAGGCAAAAGTTACCCGCGCGTTTGCTTCCTCTATGGAAGTACATATTGTAGTGTATGCTGAAGATATTCCTACCGGTACTAAAGTACTTTCAAATCAGGCTTTCTTTACGTTTGTGGCCGTAGACCAGTCTGGTAAGGCGATTGACGTGCCAGAAGCAATTCCTGAAACAGAAGAGGAAATCAAACTATACGATGGTGCGCTGCGCCGCCGTCAGTTACGTCTGGTGTTGGCTGGCCGCATGAAACCGAGCGAAGCGAACGAGCTTAAGTCAATTTTCGATATCAAAGAAACCGCACAAGGCGAATAAGTATGGCAGGGTTACAGGCAGAGGAATTAAGCAATGAGTTCTTCAAGAGCTTTTTACCGGAAACTGTATTTTTAGTGGACGGAGATGTTCCTGTGCCTGTAATTTCAACTCCTGAAAGTATAGAACCTGAGCTGGCACAAGTTGTAAAACCTCTTATACCAGCAGAAACAACTAAAAATACTATCCCGGCTGTACCTAAATTTCCAAAAATTGAAGCGCCTGCTAAGTCCGTTATGTTTAATGTGATTGGTGAGAATCAGAAAGGTGTTGCAGTTTTGGTAACTATACCGGATACTGAATTCAGAAAGCTTCCCCAACTGGAGTTCCTAAATAAGATCCTTCAAGCCATTGGTTTGCAGCCTGCAGATGTAGTCTATGTAAATAATGTGTCAGGTTCTATTGCTGTGTTTGAAGAATTGCAGCATGCATTACAAGTTAACTACATATTGAGTTTTGCCAGTCGTGTAGAGTCCAACCTGCCTCACGATAAGTTTACTCTTTACAATCCGGTAATGCTTGGGTCTGTGCCAATCGTTTTCTCACATGCTCTAGCCGACCTGGAGAACGATGTAGAAAAGAAGAAGCTACTCTGGGGCGCTCTGCAGAAAGTATTTAGAGCATAATTATACTTGATCAGTTAAATACCGACTAGTTTATAGTTTAGACAACAAAAAAGCCTTTCCTGCTACGAAAGGCTTTTTCTTATTTTATACTTACTATTTTACTTCAACACTTCAGCCAGTTTATCTTCCAGCTCTTTACCGCGAAGGTTTTTAGCTATGATACGACCTTCTTTATCCAGTAATAATGTTTGCGGTATAGCTGTGATATTGTATAAACCGGCAGCTGCACTCTCCCATCCTTTCAGGTCCGATACATGAGGCCAGGTAAGTTTGTCATCAGCAATTGCTTTCAACCACTTATCACGGTTCTGGTCCAGCGATACGCCAAATATTTCGAAGCCCTTGTCTTTGTATTCGTTGTACATACGCACCACATTCGGGTTCTCTTTGCGGCACGGACCGCACCAGCTTGCCCAGAAATCGATCAACACATACTTACCACGCAACGATGAAAGAGAAGCAGAACCGCCATCCGGAGTTGGCAACGTAATATCCGGAGCCATCTGACCAACTGCTGTGCTACGCATTCCTTTCAGGCGCTCATCCAGTTCTTTGGTATACTTTGAGTCAGGCAAATTTTTGGTATACAAAGCCGACATACTGTCTGCAAAAGCAAAGTCATTCATCGGATCGATAAGCGTTAACGTACCAAATGTTGAAACAACAGAAGCTGGATGCTTCGCCAGGAAACTCTTCAGGTTCTTCTGTAAAGTCATAAACTCAGCTCTGATCTTTTCAACTTCAGCGGTTTTACCTTCGGAGTTAGCCTGCACGAAACGCTGCTGCAGTTCCATCTCCTTGGCCTGCTTTTCATTTACCAGTTTGTTCAGCTCCTGAAACAACTGCGAATCAGAAGAACCTTCAATTTTAGAAGAGCTGTTCAGGTTTTTCGCATCTGCTTCAAGCTTTACATTAGCAGCTTTGTCCAGTACCAGAATTACACCATCACGCTGATCAATCGTAACCCTGTAAAATGATGGCTCTGTTACTTCGCCTTCGAAATTAAAGGTCCCGTTTTCGCTGATCTTAGCAGTATCACGAGGTACAAACTGCTGCTTATCCAATTCAAATAAGTAGATATCACCTGCGGTGGCATTACTTAGTTTTCCTTGAATTTTATAGCTATTGTCGCCGTTAGTAGCAGATTTATTGCCCTGGCAGCCAGCTAATAAAGCAACAGCCGAAGCCAGTACCAGAAAATTCTTATAGTTCTTCATTTCTGAGAGAATTGATTATGCGTTCAGGCGCTCAACCAGCAACTTATTAGCTACTTTCGGGTCTGCTTTGCCTTTCGTTTTCTTCATTACTTCGCCCATAAACATACCTACCAGGCTTTGTTTACCAGCTTTATATTCCGCTACTTTCTGTGGATTTCCGGCTACAACTTCGGCTATAATAGCTTCCAGCGCTCCGGCATCTGAGTCCTGTAACAAATTCTGTTCTTCTGCTACCTGGTGTGCCGGCGTGCCCGGGTTCTCCAGCATATAAGGAAAAATCCTCTTGGCTGCTACCGAGTGGCTTACCTTGTTCTCATCTACCAGCGCAATCAGTTCAGCAATGCTGTGCGGCTGCAGCGGGAAATCCTTCATGTGCAGCTGCAGCTCGTTCAGGTACGATTTTACCGGACCCATTACCCAGTTAGAGGCGGCTTTATAGTTAGTAGTATACTTGCAAAGATCGGCAAAGTATAAAGCCACTTCCTTGGCATCGGTCAATACGTTGGCATCATATTCTGGCAGTCCATACTCTTCGGTAAAGCGCTTGTATAGCTCCTGCGGCAGGCTCGGCATGGTTTCTTTTATGCGCTCCAGCCATTCCTGTTCAATCACCAAAGGCGGAAGGTCCGGCTCCGGGAAATAACGGTAATCGTTCAGGGTTTCCTTTGAACGCATAGCCGTAGTTGTACCAGTGTTGGCATCGAAGTTACGGGTCTCGCCTTCTACTGTGCCACCATTTTCCAGTACCATGATCTGGCGCTCTATTTCGTGTTCAATAGCACGCTGCACGTTACGGAAGGAGTTCATGTTTTTCACTTCCACCTTCGTACCCCACAGCGGTGAATCCTTCAGCATTACCGAAATATTGGCATCGCAGCGCAACGAACCTTCTTCCATGTTACCATCGCAAATGTCCAGGTATTTAACCAGGCGCTTAATCTCTGAAAGATAATTGTAAGCTTCTACAGAATCACGGATATCCGGCTCCGATACAATCTCGATAAGCGGCACACCGGCACGGTTAAAGTCAACTAATGTTTCCGTTTCACCAGCTAAGTGCATCGATTTACCAGCATCCTCTTCCATGTGAATGCGCGTAATACCAATCTGCTTGTCATTGTCTTCCGCATCTTTCACAACGATATGACCAGCCGTACAAACAGGCGTTTTATCCTGCGTAATCTGGTAACCTTTCGGAAGATCGGGATAGAAGTAGTTTTTACGTGCGTAGATGTTGTAGCGCGTAATGTTACAGCTAGTAGCCAGGCCCATTTTAACGGCCATTTCTACCACTGTTTTGTTAATTCGCGGCAAGGTACCCGGATGACCAAGTGTGATGGCACTCAGGTTGGTGTTTGGCAGCATACCATACTCCGTAGAGTCAGAACTATAGGCTTTGCTCTCTGTCAGCAACTGCGCGTGCACTTCCAGACCGATGATCGCCTGGTATTTATTTCTGATTGATTCTTCCATTTATTTAATGATTAATGGATAATGAGTAATGACTAATTATAGTTTATAGTTAAGCCATTACTCATTACTCATTACTAATTATTCATTAAAGATTTTACAAGTTCTACTGCTTTGCCCGGTACAGCCTGTAAGCCTGCAGTATCCTTACCGCCGGCAGTTGCATAGAATGGCTGACCACCGCCACCTCCTTTGATTTCTTTGGCAAGTTCGCGTACCATCTGGCTGGCGTTCAGGTTCTTTTCAGCTACCAGGTTATCCGAAAGCATTACAGCAATTTGTGGTTTACCGTCAATTTCAGCTGCCAGTACCAATATAAGGTTATCTACCACCTGGCGCATATCGAAAGCCAGCTTTTTCAGGTGATCGGCATTGCTCACTTCTACCTGCTCGGCTACAAGGCTAACGCCGTTTAGCTGCTGTGCTTTTTGTGCCAGCGTATCTTTCAGGCCGCTCAGTTGTTTCAGCTCAAATTGCTCGAGTTGCTTTTGCAGGGCTTTGTTCTCGTCCTGTAGTTTCTGCACGACTCCCGATACATTGCTTTGCGTGTTCAGCACTTCACGTACAGCGTGTAGCTCGTCTAACTGTGCCTGTACAAAGTCTTCGGCAATTTTAGCAGTAACGGCTTCAATACGACGAACACCGGCAGCTACAGAGCTTTCAGATACAATTTTAAAGTAACCGATCTCGCCGGTGTTGTACACGTGCGTTCCACCGCAAAGCTCTACTGAGTGCTCTCTGTCAAAAGCGATCACGCGAACAAATTCGCCATACTTCTCGCCGAAAAGGGCAGTTGCTCCCATTTCTTTGGCTTCGGCAATTGGCACGTTACGCTGTTCTTCCAATGGTATACTTTGGCGCACACGCTCGTTCACGATATGCTCTATCTCACGAATCTGTGCATCTTCTACCTTAGCAAAGTGCGAGAAGTCGAAACGCAGAACTTTTTCGTTTACCAATGAGCCTTTCTGCTGCACGTGCTCACCTAAAACTTTACGTAAAGCGGCATGCAGTAAGTGCGTAGCAGAGTGGTTCTTACGGATATAGTTTCGGCGCTCAAAATCGATCTCACTTCTAAAAGCAGCATCTATAGTTTGCGGTAACTTAGCTGTGATATGAAGTATAAGATCGTTCTCTTTCTTCGTATCCAGCACTTCAATTTGCTCTGAATCAGAGATCAAATAACCGGTATCGCCAACCTGACCACCGCTCTCTGCATAGAAAGGAGTTCTGTCCAGCACGATATGATATTCGCTCTTATTCTTGGTCTTTACCTGGCGGTAACGCACAATGTGTGAATCCGAAACATTACAGTCGTAGCCCACAAACTCTGTCGTTACATCTGGCTGAATAATTACCCAGTCGCTTTGCTCGGAAGCTGATGCGTTGCGCGAACGGTTCTTCTGCTGCTCCATCTCCACGCCAAAACCAGCTTCATCAACTGTCAGGCCTTTCTCACGGGCAATTAAAGCAGTCAGGTCCAGCGGGAATCCGAAGGTATCGTATAGTTCGAAAGCTGTTTTGCCGTCGATGGTATTGTTGTTCTCCTTGAATTTAGATTCCAGCGTATCCAGTCGCTTCAGACCATTTTCCAGTGTTCTCAAGAAAGCGTTCTCTTCTTCTTCGATCACGCGCTGCACAAAGCTCAGTTGCTGCTTCAGTTCCGGGAAAACAGTTTCCATCTGGTCGGCCAGTACGGCAGCCAGTTTGTACAGGAACGGTTTCTTGAAATCAAGGAAAGTAAAACCATAACGCACCGCACGACGCAGGATACGACGGATCACATAACCAGCCTTGTTATTTGATGGCAATTGTCCATCAGCTATAGTAAAGGCAATAGCACGGATATGGTCAGATATTACACGGATGGCAATGTCTGTTTTCTCGTTCTCGCCATAAACTACACCGGCTTCTTTGGCTACAAACTGGATCAGCGGCTGGAATACATCGGTATCATAGTTAGAACGCTTGCCTTGGATAGCCATGCACAAACGCTCGAAGCCCATACCGGTATCTACGTGCTGTGCAGGCAGTTTTACCAGCGAACCATCAGCCAGACGGTTAAACTCCATGAATACGTTGTTCCAGATCTCGACAACCTGCGGGTGATCGTTGTTCACTAAAGACTTACCGTCTACTTGCGCACGTTCTTCATCTGTTCTCAAGTCAACGTGAATCTCCGAGCACGGACCGCACGGGCCGGTATCGCCCATCTCCCAGAAGTTGTCCTTCTTAGACCCCATCAGGATACGGTCTTCCGCTATCATCGACTTCCAGATATTGAAAGCATCCTGATCCATTTGCAGGTTCTCAGAAGCATCGCCCTGGAAAACGGAAACGTACAGTCTGTCTTTTGGTAGCTTGTATACTTCTGTAAGAAGTTCCCACGACCATTCCAGCGCTTCTTTCTTAAAATAGTCCCCAAACGACCAGTTGCCCAGCATTTCGAACATAGTGTGGTGGTAGGTGTCGTAGCCTACTTCTTCCAGGTCGTTGTGCTTGCCGCTTACGCGAAGGCATTTCTGGGTATCGGCGATGCGCTTGTACGGCGCAGGCTTGTTGCCTAAAAAGTAGTCTTTGAAAGGGGCCATACCCGAGTTAATAAACATCAGGGTTGGGTCGTCTTTTACCACGATCGGGGCCGATGGAACGATCTGGTGTTGCTTGGAAGCGAAGAAATCCAGGAACTTTTGTCTTATCTCAGCTGAGTTCATCTATGATTATTAAGCCTTTAGATACTATCTGCTATACTTGTTGTTTAAGAACAAAAAATATAGAATTTTTGCCTTTCAGAAGCACGATTGATTTTCGCGTTCCGGTTAGCCAATTACTAGCAAAAGTAGCATATTTTAGCTGTAAACAGTAACATCAGGCCGAAAATTAACAGTGCTTTCACTATACTTTAGCCTAGCCATATGCCTTATAAAGAAAAAGAAATAGAGAAACAGTATTATACGATTGGCGAAGTTGCTGCCATGTTTGATGTGGCCGCATCGCTTATACGCTTCTGGGAAACCGAATTTGAGCAGCTCAGACCAAAGAAAAACAAGAAAGGTAACCGCCAGTATACCAAGCAGGATATTGAAACGCTGCGTACTGTTTACCACTTGGTTAAGGAGCGTGGTTATACTATACAGGGCGCTAAGGAAGTGATGAAAAACAAATCGGTGCAGACCAAAGATAAGATTGATATGATTGATTCGCTTGAGAAGGTTCGCTCTTTCCTGGTAGGTATTAAAAATCAACTGAACACCAAAGCCTAAAAGCTGCGTATTTCCCTAACCATGGGAGATAACCATAACCTTTACGAAGTTGCCATTACCCAGATACCCGGTATCGGGCCACAGTTAACGCGTCAGCTGGTAAGTTACTGTGGCTCTCCGCACGGGGTATTTCATGCTCCGCCGGGTAAGCTGCAGAAGATTCCTGGAATAGGCCCTGCCGCTTTTAAGAACTTTACTCAAGGAGCAAAACAGGCCTTACTACAATCCGAAGATCTGCTTAAGAAAGCCGAAGAGCATGAAGTACAACTGCTGTTCTATACTTCTCCCAAATACCCGGACCGGCTGAAGCAAATAGCCGATGCTCCTACCCTTTTATACTTTAGAGGCAACGGAAACCTGAACCAGCGGCGCATTATTTCTATAGTTGGTACCAGACAGGTAAGCAACTATGGCCAGTCGATGACCGAGAAAATAGTAGCCGATCTGGCACCTTACAATGTGCTTATAGTTTCCGGATTGGCTTATGGGGTTGATATAGTTTCGCATAGAGCTGCACTGCAGGCGGGTTTGCCAACTATAGGCGTTATGGCCAGCGGACCAGACATTGTTTACCCGGCCGTGCACCGCAAATATGCTGAACGCATGCTCATCCAGGGCGGCTTACTAACAGAAAGTACTTTCGGCACTAAGCCAGATGCTCCCCGTTTTCCGGCACGTAACCGCATTATTGCCGGTATGAGCGACTGTACGATTGTGGTGGAAGCAACCCTTAAAAGCGGCACACTCATCACTGCTGACCTGGCACACGGCTACGACAAAGAAGTAATGGCAGTGCCGGGCAATGTAACGTCGCCGGTTTCAGAAGGGCCGAACCTTCTCATCAAAAATCACAAAGCAGCTATTTATACTTCTGTACAAGATCTGGTAGAACTGCTGAACTGGGATTTAGAAGATGAATCACAGGCAAAAAAGCAAAAGTCACTGGTCTTCTCTCCTGATGATTACACTCCAGACGAACTTAAAGTACTATCACTGTTACTGCAAACTCAGGACGAACATATGGACAACATTAGTTGGAAAACGCAAATTCCGGTAAGTTTACTGGCATCGGTGTTGCTAACCCTGGAGTTTAAAGGGATGGTGAAGGCAATGCCGGGGAAACGGTTTGGGTTGATTCGGTAATTTAGAGTCTATAGCTATGAGTTTATAGTTTTAGAGATTTAACTCTTAACTTTCAATCTTAAACTCTTAACTAACTTTCATGTTGCTTTATAACGGCGAGTTTATACCTGAAGATGAACTACGTTTACCACTCACAAACCGGGCTTTCCAGTTTAATGATGGCTTATTTGAAACGATTATAGTTGCTGATGGGAAGCTACGGTTTTGGGATGACCATGTGGCACGTATGCTGGCGGCAGCGAAAGCTTTAAAGTTAGAGTTACCTCAGGCTATACTTTCCGGAGAACTGGCAGAAAAGCTGTTGCAACTGGCAGTACAAAACAATGCTACAACCTATGGCCGGCTAAAACTGAAACTTTGGCGCAGCGGCAGCGGGCTTTACACTCCTGAAACAAACCAAGCCGATTGGCTGGCAACTAAAGTTCCGGCCACTCCTGCACAAACAACTACCCTGCACATTGGCATCTGCCAAACTATAACTACCAACTATAATCCCTTCTCTTTTTTTAAAGGACCAAATGCGCTGTTGTATGTAATGGCTGGTATCGAGAAAAATGAAAAAGGATTTGATGATATGCTGCTAATAAACCGCCAGCACATTGTTTCAGAACTGATCTCATCAAATATCTTTTGGTCTAAAAATGATGTGCTTTTCACTCCGGCTATAGATACAGGCTGCGTGCAGGGCATTGTAAGGCAAAATATACTTCGCTGGTGCCATAGTGCAGGTATCAAAACCAAAGAAGTATATTTTGATGTAGACAGTTTATTGAAAGCAGATGCTGTTTTTGCAGGCAATGTAACTGGTATCCGAAGTATAGCTACTATAGATAATGGAGAGGTAACTGTAGATGAAAATTTTGTGCAGCAGGTACGATCGAATTTGTTTGCTTAACTATAGTTTTGCTATAAATAAAAAAGCACAGACAATAGCCTGTGCTTTTTTATTTATTCTGCTTTGTTAAATATCTAGTTTCAGGCCCAATGAAAAAGTTGTTGGCTGCGGGTACTGCCCATAATCTATATTTCCGGCAACTTCAGGATCCTGCCCGTTATACTTAGTTATTACAAATGCATTTTGCACAGTAGCTGTGATTGTTAAATTTGCGTGTTCTTTCCAGATAGTACCTACATCATAGCCAACTTGCAGGAATTCCATTCTTATAAAAGAAGTGTTTTTAAGGTAATAACTTGAGCGCGGATAGCGATTTTCGAAGCCTGTATCTAAATAACTTCTTCCTATATTTTCCATAAAGTTCTGACCGTCAACCATTATCAAAGAACTTTGTAAGGCTTCGTTAAAGTTAAATGCATGACCACCCACGCTGCCGCGTAATAGTAAATCTAAGCTGAACTTTTTATAACTAGCTCGTGAAGTTAATCCAAAACTGAAAGTAGGATCCGCGGAATGTAAGATTTTATATGTATTGTTTCCGTTCTCATCTTTCTCAAAGCTGTTCTCTATGGGTTTGCCAGGCGCACTGTAAAGCTGTTGTAACAGATAAAAAGAGTTTACAGGATAGCCTTTTTCCAAGCCAAGAAAGTTATTATAAAGTACAGTCTTTACTAGGCTTAGCTTTGTTATCTCATTTGAACCGTAGCTTAGGTTTGTACCTAATATCCATTCTACCTTATCATTACTGATTGCTTTGTAGTTTAAGCTGGCTTCTATACCCTTCGACTGACTCTCGCCACCGTTTACGAATACACCACCATAGCCAGTTTGCGGTGACACAGACGCCAATATAAACATGTCTTTTGTTGTGGAAGTATAGACATTTATATCACCGAAAAGCTTATTTTTGAACGCACCGAAAGCTACTCCAACATTCAGTTTTTGCGTTTCTTCAGGCTTAAGCTTCGAATCAACTTTAACATTAGAGCCATACGTATTAAACTCAGCATTTGAGAAGGAACTATAGTTAGTATTGAATCTTAGTGAAGACAACATTCCACTTTCATTATTAACTACACTCCAGCCTGCTCCTACTGCCGCAGAAGTATATTTTTCGTTATCCTTACTTAACCGCGAAGCCTGATCCTGTGCAAAAGCTGTTTCTACTGTTAAATTATCTCTAAAAGTTAAGCTGAGTCTACCAAAAACAGAATTATGTTCGGTACGGTATGATGCGGAAGAACCTGTTGTTGAATACTTGTCTTCGCCGGTATACATGTCTTTGTATAACGAAGTATTTGCTATCTCTTCATTACTCTCAAGTTCTTTCCTATTTACACCGGTAACTATATTTAGCTTGCTCTGCATAAACAGAAGCGGCTGGTTATAACTTATAAATGCTTCCTTGAAAGTATTATCTAAATTTCGGCTATTTTCATCCCAGCTTACAAATTTTTCACCCATAAAACGATCATATTCCACAACAGGCAAATGTGTTTTAAATGCGTTGTCTGATTTGGTTTTAGCATAACGGGCGTTTATAGTTAAGCTCGGGAAAAAGTGAAGTCTGTATTGGAGATGCCCCTGTGCCTGAAGCGTTCCTATTCTGTCTTCGTCATTGCGTTGTTCCAGTATGAACAGCGGGTTCAGCAAAGCAGATGTTTCTAATTCACCATTCTCGTCGGTGTAAGTAAAGTAGCCGCCAAATTCGTTATTCTGGTACACAGGCTGCGTAGGATCAAAGGCCATCGCATTCACAATTGCTCTTGTGTCCGCTACGCGAAGTATCTGTTGCGTACCCCGTACCTGCAGGTTCAAACGTAAATGGTCGTCCAGCAAACTTGGGTTAAGGGAAAGTGCCAAAGTGTTCTTTGTGTTCTTGGATGCTTTCAGGATTCCATTCTGGTTCAGGTGGCCAATCGACACGTTGAAAGGAACAGTTTTGAGTAACGATCCGCTTAGGCTCAGATGTTGATCATGGCTAAAAGCTTTACGATAGATCACATCCTGCCAGTCTGTGTCTTGGTCACCAAGCAAGTACTCTTTTTCAGGAAACTCAGACTGAACCAGCTCTCTGAATTCGGAAGTTGACAATACTTCAGCTTTTTTCCGAAGTACAGAAACTGCGCCGGTTGAACTATAAGAAACAGACAGCCTAGCATTTTTAGCAGGTGTTTTAGTTGTGATATACATTACCCCATTCACCGCTTTCTCACCATACATTGCTATAGTTGCAGCATCTTTTAGCAGCGTAACAGAAGTAATGTCGTTTGGGTTAATGAAATTCAGGTAGCCAGTATAAATTGATGGATAAGTATTGTCAAATGGAACACCATCTATAACTATAAGTGGTGCTGTTGCTCCAAAAACAGAAGTAGCGGATCTAAGTTTTATGTGGCTTCCCGCCCCTGGCTGTCCGCTCCCGGGTGTTATTCGTAAACCTGCAAATCTGCCATTTACCAGCTGTTCCGGGCTCGTGAGCAGACCTTTGTTAAAAGCTGGTTCTTTCAGATGTCCAGCATTTTCTGTTACTGTATTTAATGTTCTGTTTCCATAGCCTAACTGCAACGTATCCGAAGGTTGGGGTTGTGCTGTTGCTGCGAAGGAGAAAAAAAGTAATCCTAGAGTTAAGCTTACAGCTCTAGAAGATTTTGTTGGGTGTAAAGTTTGTTTCAAGTGATAAAGATTTAAGTTATAACATAGCCTGAAAGTTATATATAATATATGAAATAATATAAATAAAAAAAGCACAGGCTGCTGACCTGTGCTCCTCTATTAAACTATAGTGTAAAGTTTACTTCTTCTTAGCCTCTGTCGGGTACCAGTTTCGAAGCCTTACTTCAATGTTAGCATCTTTCTCGTTTACCATTTTCTTGAAAGATTCAACGTCGGCCAGCCCATCAGTGCCACGGTAGTGGTATGGGTAAATCACTTTAGGCTTAAACTCGAGTACACCACTGGCAGCCTGGTTTATGTCCATTGTGTAAGGCAGGTTCATGCTCACAAAAGCTACATCAATGTTCTTCAGCGCGCGCATCTCAGGTATGTCTTCCGTATCGCCGGAGATGTAGATGTTTTTGCCACCAATATTCAGAACATACCCGTTGCCTCTTCCTTTTACATGTTTCGAATCTTCAGCTTCCGGTAAGTTATACATAGGTATAGCAGCAATCGGAATACCTAATTGGTTTGTACTTTGGCCGTTCCCAATTACCTCAGCCTGGCCTTTATACTTTTCTGGTAACTGATCGGCTACGGCCTGAGGAACTACCATTTTAGCTCCTTTAAGATCAAGTCCATCCAACGTCTTAGTATCCAGGTGGTCCGGGTGTATATCAGTGATAAGTATAAGGTCTGGCTTTGCGATACCTTTGTATAGCTCGGCACCACCGTAAGGGTCCACATAGATTGTTTTACCATTCCAGGATAGCACCAGAGTGCCATGAGTAATGGGCTGGATCTTTAACTGACCTTTGTTGGTCTTCACCATATCCGGCTTAACCTGTTGTTGCGCAGATACCTGAAGTATGACCAGGCTACAGAGTAACGTAAAAAATGCTTTTAGTTTCATAGTATAAGTTTTAGTGGTTGTAACTATAAAGTATAATCGCAGCTTTTTGTTTACGCTATTTACCAGTATCAGGTAATAACCTAGCTTATACGGCCACCGGCGCTTTTATAGCTGAGTGCGGGTTATAGTTCACCAGCTCAAAGTCTTCATACTTAAATCCGAAGATGTCTTTTACTTCCGGGTTGATCTTCATTTGCGGCAGTTCTCTTGGCTCACGGGTAAGCTGAAGTTTAGCCTGTTCCAGGTGGTTAGTATATAAATGCGTATCGCCGCCAGTCCAGATAAATTCACCCGGCTCCAGTCCTGTTACCTGCGCCATCATCAGTACCAGTAAGGCATACGAAGCAATGTTAAACGGTACACCCAAAAATACGTCGGCAGAGCGCTGGTATAGCTGGCAGCTTAGTTTGCCTTCAGCCACATAAAACTGGTAAAAGGCGTGGCAAGGCGGCAGCTTCATATTTTCTATCTCAGCTACATTCCAGGCACTAACTATAATCCGGCGCGAATCCGGGTTGTTCTTTAACTGATTTACTACCTGCGTGATCTGGTCTATGTGGCGGCCGTCGGGGGTTGGCCAGTTGCGCCACTGCGATCCGTAAACCGGGCCAAGATTTCCATTCTCATCCGCCCATTCATCCCAAATGCTAACACCATTCTCTTTCAGGTAAGCAATGTTCGTATCGCCTTTCAGGAACCAGAGCAGCTCATGTATGATAGACTTCAGGTGCACTTTTTTGGTAGTAACCAGCGGAAAGCCATCGGCCAGGTTAAAACGCATCTGGTAACCAAAAACGCTCAATGTGCCGGTGCCGGTTCTGTCTTCTTTCTTCACCCCGTTATCGAGGATGTGCTGCATCAGGTCTAAATATTGCTTCATGGTAAAGTATAGGCGAAAGTATAGTTTATAGTTGAACGTTAAAGATAGCAGCAAACTGCTGCAAAACAAAAAGCCTCCTGCGCTGGCAAGAGGCTTTTGTGCTACAGATTCAAGGTCTAAATTAATTCTGAGTTTTTGTCTCCTTGGTCTCTTTTGAGGCCCCTGCTTTTGCATCTTTTTTCATGCAGCACGATGGAGTTTTACCAGCATCAGCAGTCGTACTTTCCATGTGGCAGCTTTCAGCAGAAGCAGCTTTTTTGCCTTTCTTGCTTTTTTTATCTTTATCAGCATGCTCCATTTTACATTTTCCGCCTTCGCAAGCGATTGCAGGCGTAGCACCGGCTCCTATAAATCCGGCAAGGGCTAAAACAAGAACTAACTTTTTCATGATATCTGAGTGATTTGATGTGATCAGGATAATTACAGGAGTAAAGGTAGACGAATTACGCTTTTTCGTAAATGATGTTCATCACTTATTTATATTACTGAGTTACTTTTACTTATTATCCCTTCGAAAAAATAAATCAGGGTTTATCCAATATGCTTCTCATATTTGCGTGTAATAACATAGTAAGCATACAAACCATGAAGAAAAAACTCTTAACGCTGGGCCTGCTGTGTTCTATGTTTTTAAATGTAGAGGCCCAGGACGCATCTACCACGGAAAATGCAAAGGCGCAGGAAGACAAACTGGCACGCCTGATGAGCGAACGCGAGCAACTTGTTCTGGAATACCAATACCTGAACCAGCAGAATAATAGCTTCTGGGGAAATAAGTCCAAAAAAGACCTGCTCAAGATTGTAGATACTTTAAAGGAGATTATCCGGAAAGACTCTGAGCTGATTGCTGCCGTAAAGGAAGCAAGTATAAAAAAGATAGCGGCAACAACTGTAGAAACGCAGCGCACCGGAAAACAGACCGTAGTAGATCAGCGCCAGATAAATGACAGAATTGAAGGTTTGCAAAGCCAGATAAGTACGTTACAGAGCCAGATAAAAAAACGGGAAAGAACTATAAAAGATCTGGAAGTACAACTGAACGAAGCCAACGAAAAACGCTATGGCAAAGACAAAGTAATTACAGTGCTGGCTATCGTTTCGGCTATACTTTTATTATATGCCATTATGCTGCAGGTGCGGCTTAACAATGCAAAGAATAAGGTAAAGAAAAAGAAAGTATAAACTATAGTTATGCCTTGTTTTAGAGGTACAAAACGGAATTAATAGCTACTTTTTTTATGTTATACTTTCCTTGCCCTATGGCAGGTTCACGTATACAATAGCTAACACAATGCAAGGGCTGGCGTGTAAATACCAGCCCTTATTTTTGACATAGATGAGAGATATTATTGAAGAACTGAAGCAGGTACAGGAACTGCTTAAAATAGAACAGGAAGAAGACCGCCAGCAGTTTAAAATCAAAAGCCTTAAAAGCTCGATACAAGAGCGTAAAGAGATGGGCTTTTGCTGGTATCCTGTCGTTATTTCGAAAGAAGAGATTGGTTTTGGCAATAAAGTAGTGATCGAGCTGGAGCGAACTTCCGGCCGTGATCAGCTACACCTTTTCCAGACGGGTAAGGCAGCTGCTTTATTTAGTAACAGTGGCGAACGCAATAGCCTGAACGGTGTTATAGTTGGCCTGAAGCGCAACAAGATTATACTTGCCACAAACAAGGAAGACCTACCAGATTGGATAGATGATGGGAAACTTGGCATCGACCTAACTTTTGATGAAATGAGCTATCGTGAAATGGAGATAGCCATGAAGAAAGTAATTGAAGCTAACAAAAGTCGTTTAGCCGAGCTCCGTGATATCTTATTAGGTATAAAAGAACCTGCTTTTACCGATGTTAAAGTTGATGAGATTCAGGTACTGAACGAGTCGCAGAACGAAGCGGTGCGCAAGGTAGCGCAGGCGAAAGATGTGGCTATTATACATGGTCCTCCGGGAACAGGAAAAACAACTACGCTGGTACAAACCATACTACATACACTTAAAACCCAGAAGCGCCTTTTGGTTACAGCTCCTTCCAACACGGCTGTAGACTTATTAACCGAAAAGCTGGCCAATGAAGGTGTTAATGTGATCCGAATCGGTAATCCTTCGCGGGTTTCGGATGTGTTGCTGGAGCATACCCTGGATGCGCAGATTATGGAGCACAAAGCGTATAAAGACCTTAAATCGGTACGCAAAACTGCTGAAGAGTATAAGCGCATGGCTTACCAGTTCAAGCGCAAATTCGGACACGAAGAACGTATGCAGCGTCAACTATACAAAGCTGAAAGTAATCGTCTGCTCGATGAAGCCGATAACATTGAACACTACATTACCGAAGATCTGATCGAAAATGCACAGGTAATTACGTGTACGCTGGTGGGCGCAGCCAACAAAGCCATACGACACCTGCACTACGATACCGTATTTATTGATGAGGCGGCACAAGCCTTGGAGCCAGCCTGCTGGGTACCAATTTCCAGAGCGAACCGTGTGGTGCTGGCTGGTGACCATTGCCAGTTGCCACCAACTGTGAAATCCTTCTTAGCCGACCAGAAAGGGTTAAGTGTAACCCTGTTTGAAAAATGTATAGAGCGGCAGAAAGATGTATCGGTGATGCTGAAAACGCAGTATCGTATGCACCACCATATTATGCAGTTCTCCAACGAGCAATTCTATAATGGAGAACTCACCGCCCACGAAAGTGTGTACAGCAGTGATCTGCATGGCTATGATACTTTTTTTAAACCTGGGTTGGCAGTTGAGTTTATAGATACGGCCGGCTGCGGATATAATGAAGTTGTGAACCCGGAAGCACAAAGTTCTGCTAACCCGGAAGAAGCCGACCTTCTGCTGAACCACCTGCAACTTTTACTCAAAGACTATGAGCAGGATGAAGAAGTTGCGCCGCTAAAAATTGGAGTAATTGCGCCTTACCGAGCCCAGATCAATTACCTGCAGGATAAGGTAGAGCACATGCCGCACCTCCACGAATTGTATAAGAACCGCCAGCTTTCCATTGGTACTGTAGACAGTTTCCAGGGGCAGGAACGCGATATCATTTACATCAGCATGGTGCGCAGCAACGATACCGGTGAGATCGGTTTCCTGAGTGATATCCGGAGAATGAATGTGGGCATGACGCGCGCCAAAAAGAAACTGGTTATAGTTGGTGATAGTGCCACGCTTACGCACCATCCGTATTACGACGCATTTATTAAGTATACCGAAAGTATACATGCTTACCGTAGTGCCTGGGAGCTAACGGAGTGCCTGCCCTAGCGGATAATTTGAACCGAAGGATGTGAAAGCAAGTATAAATAGTTACCTTGCTGCCATCAAAAAAATGACCGATAAAATGAAAATTGAAAAGAACAAAGTAGTAACGCTTACCTACGAGTTACGTGTGCAAAACGAGAACGGAGAGCAGAGCGTGATAGAAATAGCGAATGAAGAACATCCGATGGCCTTTATCTACGGCATGAGCGGCCTGCCTGACCAGTTTGAGGAAAACCTGAGCAACCTGAGCGAAGGCGACAGCTTCGACTTTAAACTGGATGCGGAAGAAGGCTACGGTGAATTTGATGAGAATGCTGTAGTGGAGCTGCCTATGAATGTGTTTGAAGTGGAAGGTGCGGTTCCGGACAACATGCTGGAAGTTGGCAACTTTATACCTATGACTGACAGCGAAGGCAACCAGTTACAGGGCCGTATAGCAGAAATTTCAGAGAACTCTGTTAAAATGGATTTTAACCACCCACTGGCTGGCAAAGAACTATATTTCAAAGGAACAGTTGCCCAGGTTCGCGAAGCTACCAAAGAAGAGTTAGATCACGGCCACGTACATGGTGCCGGCGGACATCATCATTAATATCTGAATTGATATTTGAAAAGCAGCATGAGTTTATACTTGTGCTGCTTTTTTGTTTAAAGTTGGTTTTTCACTTCAGCTACATACTGCTCTAACTCCGGAAAAAATAGCTCAAAGTCCTGCTGGTACAAAGTATAGTTTATAGATAGCTCCTCTCCTGCTGTTTCCATCCCCGATTCAAAATTTGTGCGGCGGCTAAGCCCGGTTAGGGCGCGGGTAATACCTTCCACTTCAGCATAGCCTAACAGCCAGTTCTGCTCCATCATGTATGGGAAAAAGTATTGTACACGGGCCGGAAGATTAGGCAGATGACTGTTGATCAACGCATACGTTCGTTGAGTATAAGCACTTAGTGGCTCGTTTGCAAATCGCTCGAACTGGCTGGCCAGAAAATGGTCGTAGTACAGGTCAGCCACGACGGGTGCATACTTTTTATACTTTTCGCGGAGGCGGGCCTTGGTTTCTAAAACTATCGGATGTTTGTCGGTATAAGAATCAATCAGGCGATGCAGGTAAATGCCGCGAGCAATGCCTGCACTATAAAGCGCTGCCTGCTTGCCTTTTACAGCATCTGCTATAAAGTTGCCAAGCAGCAGTTCCTCTTCGTTTCCGGATAAATATAAATGGGCGAGGTAATTCAAAATAATAAGTTTAAGTATAGAGCTTTAAACATCTTATACTTTGTATTGTTCTAAAGGTATAAGCTTATACCCATAAACCCTATTGTTTATGGGCGCGTAATCAAAACACATCCAACAAAATAAAACTATGAATAACGAACAAAACGAGAACCTGCACAAACTGGTAGATAAAATTAAGGACATTGACATTGCGATGATGACCACCGCTGATGAGGATGGTAGCCTTCGTAGCCGGCCGATGAGAAATATGCAGATAAATGAAGATGGCATCATCTGGTTCTTTACCGGTTATGAGTCTGGCAAATCGCACGAACTGAAAAACGATTCTCACGTGAATTTAAGTTATGCCAAGCCTTCTGATAATGTATATGTATCGGTATCCGGCAGAGCATCTTTGTCCAGAGACAGAGCAAAAATTGAGGAATTGTGGAATCCAGCTCTGAAAGCGTGGTTTCCGGAAGGAAAAGATGATCCGAATATAGGACTGATAAAAGTAACAATTGACAAAGCAGAATACTGGGATTCTCCGAACAGTGCGGTGGTGCATTTATACGGTGTGGTAAAAGCTGCCATTACAGGTCAGCCAGCCGATCCGGGCGAAAACAAAAAAATAAACCTATAAGTATAACTATTACCTATAGCTTGAAAGCAACACCTGCCTTACTCCCGTCTGGCAGGTGTTTTTTTGCACAATAATGCTTAGTTTCAGTTTTACTTTTTCAGGTTAATTTGTAATTCATAATTCTAAACTCCTAATTCATCCCGACCCTTGCAGGAAAGTATAATTTCTTCTCACCGGCTCACCACCCTCACTTTGTTTGGTATAAAAAAAGGACATGTTCGGTGGGGGCTTGCTCAAATGGGTACTTCAGGTCCAAAACTGAAACATGTACCCGGTTTACTTTTTTACAAATTATTAGGCAGCGGGCATGGCAAGGGCTTCAGTATAAAACCAAACTTTTACCGTTACGGGCTTATCTGTACCTGGGAAAGCGATCAGGCTGCACAAGACTTTTTCGAAAAATCAGCGTTGATGCAGGAATACGAATACCATACTTTTGAACAATGGACCTGTTACATGCATCCGCTGCAAAGCCACGGGCAGTGGGACAAACAGGAACCCTTCTCGACTGCTCTTACAACAACCTATACTTCGGGGCCACTGGCTGTAATTACACGCGCAAGTATAAACTGGCTGGCTTTACCAAGTTTCTGGAAATATGTGCCACAATCAAGTAAAGCGCTGGACGATGCAGAAGGTTTATTATGTTCTATCGGGTTGGGAGAATTACCATTGATCCGGCAGGCGACATTTAGCATCTGGGAGTCGGCAGAAGCTATGAAAAATTATGCCTACCGTAACCCGAAACACAAAGAAGTTATCAAGCGAACCCGCTCCGAAAACTGGTATTCTGAAGAGCTATTTGCCCGGTTTATAGTTACTAAAACAGAAGGCACCTGGAATGGAGTTGACCCAATAAAAAACAAAAGCGCAGTACCAACTATAGATACTGCGCTTTTATAGGTTATAGTTAAATAATCTTACTACTGATTCGGGTTATTGATAAGCTTCATGGCATTCTCAATCAGCTTACTCATTGCTTCGTAAGTTCTGTACCCACGACTCAACACATTCACCTCATTGCCATTCAGCAGGTAAACGCTTGGGAAAGCAACAGCTTGTAAGTGTCTTGCAATCACAAAATCCTGCTGCGTCTTTTCCTTCATATCTTCGGTGTTAAACTTCTCCAGGAAAGCTTCTTCTTCTATTCCGAAAGTAGTGGCAATCTCGGCAAGTACGACTTCGTTTGTAACATCGTTATTTCCGGCATAAAAAGCAGACTGAATTTTCTCGGCCATTTCCAGTTCTGCTTCCGGTTTCAGATAACGCATGGTAATTACTGCTCTGCAGGCAGGCTCAGTGTTATAGATGAAGTCTTCACGCTCAAAGAAAGAATAATCAAATGGCTGCGCTGTTACCTGCTCCACATCCTGCCAGTGCTGTCGTGTTTTCTGTACATCCTCAGCCTCCATAGGTGCAGTATTCGCACGAAGTCCGCCTAATACTAATTTAAAATTCAGTTTACCTTCCTGTTCCTCTTTAATGCGGTGCAACACCGGCGCAAAACCATAACACCACGAGCACATCGGATCCATTACATAAATCAGGTGTGGTACATCCAGCAAGTCGTATTTTTCCATTTCTATACTTCAGTTTTGAAGCTGCAAAGTTAATTAATTGTTGGTTGTTGATTTATGATTGTTTGAGTGTTCGCAAAATATTGACCGGAACAAACATCAGTTTACACACGCACAGAATTAACAATTTAGCCATTTAACAATCCAACAATTAACAATTAACAATTAACTTAGCGGTTTAAGTAAGATACACGCGAATTCACGAATAACTATGTCAGAGAATAATTTCAGTCAGATTGAGAAGAAATGGCAGCGCTACTGGGAAGAAAACCAGACGTTTAAAGCCAAAGAAAGTACCGATAAACCTAAGTACTACGCCCTGGATATGTTCCCGTATCCGTCAGGTGCTGGTCTGCACGTAGGCCACCCGCTAGGTTACATCGCCTCTGACATTGTTAGCCGTTACAAGCGCCTGAAAGGCTTTAACGTGCTGCACCCGATGGGCTTCGACTCGTTTGGTTTGCCAGCCGAGCAATATGCTATTCAAACCGGCCAGCACCCGGCTATAACTACCGAACAGAATATTGCCCGCTACATAGAGCAGCTAAAAAATATCGGATTCTCTTTTGACTGGGAACGCGAAGTGCGAACCTCTGACCCGAGCTACTATAAGTGGACGCAGTGGATCTTTATGCAGCTGTTTAACAGCTACTATAACTATAGCTCTGATAAAGCTGAAACGATAGACAAGCTAATTACTGAATTTGAAGCCAACGGTAATGCTAACATAAACGCTGCCTGCGACGAGGATACGCCTGCCTTTACTGATGAAGAATGGAAAGGTATGAACGAGCAGCAGCAAGCCGAAATAATGTTAAAGTATAGGCTGACTTATGTTGCCGAAGCGGTTGTAAACTGGTGCCCTGCCTTAGGTACGGTGCTGGCGAATGATGAAGTCGTTGGTGGTGTTTCGGAGCGTGGCGGTTACCCGGTTGAGCGCAAAAAAATGCGCCAATGGATGATGCGCATCACGGCTTATGCTGAGCGTTTACTGCAAGGCTTGGAAACAATTGATTGGCCGGAACCTGTGAAGGAAATGCAGCGCAACTGGATCAGTAAATCGGTTGGTGCAGAGCTTGATTTTGCCATTGAAGGCGATGGTTCTATCAAAGTTTTTACAACCCGTATCGATACTATCTTCGGTGCAACGTTTGTGGTGCTCGCTCCTGAACATGAGCTGGTAGCCCAGATTACAACAGAAGAACAGCGTGCAGCAGTTGAAGCATATGTAAATGTAGCTAAAAACCGTTCGGAGCGCGAGCGTATGACGGACGTGAAAACCGTGAGCGGTGTATTTACAGGTGCCTATGCCATTAACCCAATCTCAGAAGAGCGTGTGCCGATCTGGATCGCCGATTACGTACTGGCAGGTTACGGTACAGGCGCTGTGATGGCCGTGCCGGGCCATGATAGTCGCGACTATGCTTTTGCCAAACACTTTAACTTACCGATCAGAGAAGTTGTAGCAGGCGGAAATTTAGAAGTAGAGGCCTATGCAGCCAAAGAAGGTATAATCATTAACTCTGGTTTCCTGAATGGGTTGGATGTAAAAGATGCGATAAAAGCAGGTATAGCCAAAGCTGAAGAACTTGGAGTAGGTAAAGGACGTGTGCAGTATCGTATGCGTGATGCAGTATTTAGCCGCCAGCGTTATTGGGGCGAGCCGGTACCGGTATACTTTAAAGATGGAATTCCGCAGCTGTTAAAGGATGAAGAATTGCCACTTGAACTGCCTAAGATCGATGCTTACCTGCCAACTGAAACCGGAGAGCCGCCACTTGGCCGCGCTGTAGACTGGAAATATAACAACCAATATGAGTATGAGTTGAGCACCATGCCAGGTTGGGCAGGCAGCAGCTGGTACTGGTACCGCTACATGGACCCTAAGAACAACAGCGAGTTTGCTTCAAAAGATAAGATCGAGTACTGGCGAAACGTGGATCTATACATTGGTGGATCTGAGCACGCAACTGGTCACCTGCTTTACTCACGTTTCTGGAACAAGTTTATGTTTGATCTGGGCTTAGTAGTGGAAGAAGAGCCATTCAAAAAGCTCATCAACCAGGGTATGATCCAGGGTCGTTCTAACTTTGTATACCGAATTAAGGATACGAACAAGTATATTTCGTTTGGTCTGAAAGATCAGTATGATGTTACGCCACTACATGTAGATGTGAACATTGTAGAAAACGATGTACTGAATCTGGATGCCTTCAAAAACTGGAGACCTGAGAATGCAGATGCTGAGTTTATACTCGAAGATGGCAAGTATAACGTAGGCGTTGAGATTGAGAAGATGTCTAAACGTTACTATAATGTTGTTAATCCAGATGACATAGTTGAACGTGTTGGAGCTGATGCACTTCGTCTGTACGAAATGTTCTTAGGACCATTGGAGCAATTCAAACCATGGAATACTAATGGTATAGATGGAGTGAGCAAGTTCCTGAAAAAGTACTGGAAGCTCTTCTTTGATAAAGACGGAAACTTGCAGGTTACAGATGAACAGCCAACAGCTGAAGAACTAAAGTCGCTGCACAAGACTATAAAAAAAGTAGAAGAAGATATCGAGCGTTTCTCGTTCAACACATCAGTTTCTACTTTCATGATCTGTGTGAACGAACTAACGCAACTGAAAACTAATAAGCGTGCTATACTTGAGCCACTAACTATTATACTTTCTTCGTATGCGCCGCATATTACCGAAGAGATATGGAATGCCTTAGGCCATACAGAAAGTATAAGCTATGCTACTTTCCCGAAATGGAAGGAAGAGTACCTGGTAGAGAATACATTTGAGTACCCGGTATCAGTTAACGGTAAAACACGTACCAAGCTTGCTTTTGCAACAGATGCTCCGCGAGAGGAGATTGAAAAGGCTGTTTTGAATGATGAGCAGGTTACTAAATTTTTTGATGGAAAATCACCAAAGAAAATTATTATAGTACCTAACAAAATCATAAACGTGGTAGTATAAGTTAATTCCATTTTACCAACTAACTCACTAAAAGCCGCCAGGAACCCATCTGGTGGCTTTTGGTTTTTTAGGAGCAAATAAAAAGGTGGTACTGCACAGGCAGTACCACCTTAAACTTAGTCTTTAAGTAAACCTTAGTTTATTTCTACAGCAGCAGCTCTGATCTTTCTGGAAGCCGTTTTGATAGAACCTCTTACCCTGCTAAGTAAATCACTAAGCATTGTGGCCTCCTCTTCAGTCAGGCCGTTGAGCATACCATCCAGCATTGGCAATTCAGGATCGATCGCTTCCATAAGACGATGACCTTTTTCTGAAAGTATAATATTTACTAGCCGCTTGTCATGCGGGTTTTGCTTTACCTCAACAAATCCTTTCGCATTTAGCCTGCTAACTAATCTTGATGTGTCAGACATTTTATCCAGCATCTTTTCCCTTAGCCCGGATGTTGAGATAGGGTTTGGATACTGGTCCCTGAGAATACGTAATGAGTTATACTGTTGCGTAGTAAGACCATAACGCTTAAAAAAGCTCTCGTAGCCGTTAAAAAGAAAACCTGAAGTATAAAGAAGGTTTAAACTTGCCTTCTGCCACTCGTTGCGGATCTTGATCCCAACTTCATTCTCAAAATGCATAAAATAGTCTAAGGTGTGACGTCAATTATACTTAAAAAAATTGAATATATAAGACAAACGACCAAAAATTTCAGTCGGATAACAACTTTGTATCTACAGATTACCTGCCTTTTATATTAATTGATTTTAAGACACCTGCTTACGTTAAAGCGCATAGGTTGTTTTAATGATCATCAGTATTCCGAATTATAATGCATAAGCTATAAGTATAACTTAAAGTTCAATAGCTTGTTGGCGTATACTATAAACCAATAGATAGCTTCTGAGCTTTGGTAAGTTTAGCAGAAACCAATTTATAAGAGTTATCTATCAGGTTTAGCAGCAGTTGCTCCGGCAAGCCGCTTTCCGGTAGCACAGTGTTCCAGTGTTGTTTGTTCATATGGTAGCCTGGCCTTATCTGGGCGTATTGTTCACGTAGATCCACTGCTTCATCCGGATCGCATTTTAAAGCTATACCTTTTCCATATTCTGATAAGCTGCACAAGGCATACATTTTGCCACATACCTTAAATACCAGTGTATCTTCATCAAAAGGGAGTTCTTCTGTTGTACCAGGTTTGGCAAGGCAATACTCCCTGAAATCCTCGATATTCATTGACTAACAATTATAGTTTACAGATTTAAGATAATAAAAAAGGAGAACCAAAATGGCTCTCCTGAATATATTGACAAAGGCTGTAAGCCTATATGTGTTTTATAATAAAATAAATGATAGCTGCCAGAAACATCAGGATCGAAATCTTGTTGATCGTGTGCATGGCACGCAGGTTAAAAGTACTTTTGCGGTTTGGGTCTTTCTTACGGAAAAAGTAAGTGGCTACTTCCGTGAAATCAAATAATCCCTTCATATTTTCAGTTATCAGTTAACAATTATCAATTAACAGGAATCTCTGTTACAGTTACTTAACAAGTTTAATCAGGAAAAGATTTATACTTGATCCGGTTTTACTCTTCCATTTGTACCGGCTCAATCCAACGCGCATCTTCACGTATCAGCTCTATTAATTCATCTACAGCTCTGTCAGCCGGCACCGATTTTTTAACTACAGTCTGCCCACGATACAGCGCAATCTTGTCTTTTCCAACGCCAACATATCCATAATCAGCATCTGCCATTTCGCCGGGTCCGTTAACTATACAGCCCATAATTCCGATCTTTACTCCTTTCAGGTGGTCGGTTCGCTTACGAATCATAGCAGTTGTTTCCTGCAGATCAAACAGGGTACGGCCACAGCTTGGGCAACTGATGTATTCTGTTTTGCTCATGCGCGTGCGGGCAGCCTGAAGTATACCAAAGCTTAGCTTGTTCAGTACATCTATTGTTTGCAGCCATGCACCTTTTTCCTGATCCGGCAACAGTTCAATACCCAGCATTACACCATCGCCCAAACCGTCAATTAGTAAGCCTCCCACATCAGTAGAAGCATAAAGCTGTACTTCATCGGAAGTCAATTGGCCATATGCACGTTTAATGATGCATGGCACCTGTACGTTATTATTCATTACCCTGAAGAAACATTTACGAAGCTCAGGCATCGCATGCTCGTTGGTAGTTTGCAACATCAGCACTGCTGTTCCATCCGTCTTTAACTGCTCCAGTAGTTCAGAAGTAAGATCACTGATGGTGGCAAGTATAAAGTTTAGCTTATGGTCGCGTTCGGAGTTTGCCAGGTATTGCTCAGCAGTTAAAAGCGGATGGCTGTGTTCACTTCTATCAGCTTTTAACCACGAAGTATAGTTCAGAATCTCTTTCAGGCCGTTTGGCAGCATGAAGGTGATCGGGTTATCACCGGTATAGATGTAGTCAGCTCCCAGGTCGTTCATGTTAAACTTATCGAGCAACATAGAATACAGGTGGCCTACACATTTCAGGTCTGCATACTGTACATCAGTCAATCGGCTTAGATCTGCAATAACACGCGGCACGTTCTGCCCACCCAGGTTCTCCACTTCAATTGTTTCGCGACGATGGTACTGGAACGGGTCAATCGGAACATTACAGATCGGCTTTATCGGTTGTGCCTTTTCAGCACGATGTGTATATCGATCAATCAAGGCTTTGGCCACGGGAGCTTCGGCTTCGGGCGCTTCTGTTAACGAAACACGCACTGTATCACCTAAACCATCTTCCAGCAAGGTACCAATGCCGACAGCCGATTTAATACGGCCATCTTCTGCTTCGCCGGCTTCTGTAACACCTAAGTGTAGCGGGTAAGGCTGTAATCCTTCTTCATCCAGTTTCTGCACCAGTAGTCGATAGGCCTGCACCATTACCTGCGTGTTAGATGCCTTCATTGAAATAACCAGGTTATAGTAACCTTCATCTTCGCAGATGCGGATAAATTCCAGAGCACTTTCTACCATGCCCAGCGGGGTATCTCCGTAACGACTCAGAATTCTGTCAGACAAGGAGCCATGGTTTGTTCCGATTCGCATGGCGGTACCATGCTCTTTACAGATGCGCACCAACGGTACAAAACGCTCACGTATTCGGTTAAGCTCAGCCTGATACGTTTCGTCGTTATACTCTATTACTTCGAATTTCTTTTTGTCTGCGTAGTTACCCGGGTTCACGCGTACTTTCTCAACTATACGGGCAGCAACTTCGGCAGCATTCGGTGTAAAATGGATGTCCGCAACAAGAGGTACACTATAGCCACGCTTGTGCAGTTCCTCTTTTATGTTCTTCAGGTTTTCGGCTTCCTTTATACTTGGCGCCGTTATACGTATGTACTCGCAACCAGCTTCGATCATGCGGATACACTGCTCCACAGATCCCATGGTATCCATCGTATCAACCGTTGTCATCGACTGCACCCTAATCGGGTGATCGCCGCCCATCGGTATGACACCAATGTTTACCACGCGTGTTTTACGGCGTTTATATTCGGTTAGGCTCGGGCAATAGTTCTTGTTCATCTGATCGATCTCGCAATTCATCTATCTCTTAACTAAAGTTGCGTCTGCTTTGTTCAATGGGTAATTCACGTAAAATTAGCTTTTATTCGCGACAAGTATAAGCGCATTATTCTTTAAAATACGTATACCAGAATATATGAAATTTTCTGATGATACACATGCGCGCTTTTATGACTGCCGGCTCGCAGCAAAGGTTAAAGGAACTGCTGCAATGGGGCAAGCTGCGACAGGAGCAACTTAGCCAGGCTATACTTATCACAAAAGATTCTGTTGTCGATTACCTGAAGCGGCAGCTACAAAAAGGTAAATGGAGAGAAGTGGAGGATGTTCTGGAAGGTAAGCCGATGACCAATGCTGGTAAATTTATGTTTGAGCAACTCCAGGACCATGTAATTAGCAACCTGATCATGCGGCTGGGGTTACGAAAAGTGCTTGCAGTGGCTATTGCAGCCATCATACTGCCTCTTATACTTGCCAAGCTAGGTGGTGACGCTGTCAGTAAGTTCAGGGACCTGAACAAGTAGTCTGATTCTGCCAGAAACTATACTTTAGGAAATAAAAAAGGACGCCTTTTGCAGACGCCCCTTTCCAAGATAAAACTCAATATTATTAATGACAGAACATTAGTTCTCTGTATTTTACCAAAGGCCAGTCTTCATCGTCCACCATCAGTTCCAGTTTATCTACACTGTAACGGATCGTATCGAAGTAACTGAACACCTGCTCACGGTATATAATAGCACGCTCACGGGCATCTTCTACTTTATTGGCAACTTTACGGGCATCGATCATGGCATCCACGCTACGCTGTATGGTAGTAATGTGGCGCGACATTTTCTTAATAGCTTCTATAGTTGTTTCAGTGTACTCATCTTCCAGGCCAAGGTCTTTTAACCCGCGAATGTTCTGGATAAGCTTGTTCTGGTAAGCTACAGCTGTTGGAATAACGTGATTTACAGCCAGGTCACCCATTATTCTGGATTCTATCTGTATCTTTTTAATGTAATCTTCCAGCAAGATCTCATGGCGGGCAGCTATCTCTATTTCAGAGAATATGCCATGCTTCGAGAACAGGTCTTTAACTTCAGAACGGTGGTACACATCAAGTGCAAGCGGTGTAGATTTAACATTGGATAAACCACGACGCGCTGCTTCTTCCTCCCACTCTTTAGAGTAACCGTTACCTTCAAAACGAATGGCTTTGGAAGCTACCACATACTCACGCAACACCTGTATTATCGCCAGCTCCTTCTTCATACCTTTCACCTCGATCAGCTCATCCACCACTTTACGGAACTCGATCAACTGATCAGCTACGATAGTGTTCAATACTGTCATAGAAGAAGAGCTGTTAGCAGACGAACCTACTGCACGGAACTCAAACTTATTACCAGTAAAGGCAAACGGAGAAGTACGGTTACGGTCTGTGTTATCGCGTAGCACCTCAGGAATGCGGTCGATGCCCAGTTTCAGGTACATATTGTCACCTTTCTCCATCGGCACTTTTGAAGTTCTTTCCAGTTCATCTAAAACTGCTGTCAGTTGCTGGCCCACAAACACCGACATAATTGCCGGAGGCGCTTCGTTGGCTCCCAAGCGGTGATCGTTGCTGGCAGAAGCTATACTTGCACGAAGCAGGTCAGCGTGCTTATACACAGCCATCACGGTATTAATGAAGAAAGTCAGGAACTGCAGATTTTCTTTCGGTTTCTTGCCCGGGCTTAGCAGGTTAACACCGGTGTTGGTGCTCATGGCCCAGTTATTATGTTTACCGCTACCGTTTACGCCTTTGTATGGCTTCTCGTGCAACAACACTTTAAAGTTATGTCGCTCTGCCACACGGTCCATAATATCCATCAACAGCTGGTTGTGGTCTACAGCAAGGTTTGCATCTTCGTATGTAGGCGCGCACTCAAACTGGTTTGGAGCAACTTCGTTATGGCGTGTTCTAAGCGGAATACCTAAACGTAAGGCAGTCTTCTCAAAATCAACCATAAAGGCATGCACACGGCTAGGAATAGATCCAAAATAATGGTCTTCCAGCTGCTGGCCTTTGGCCGGGGCATGTCCAAACAAAGTACGACCTGTCATTACTAGGTCTGGTCGGGCTTCATACAGCGCACGATCAACTAGGAAGTATTCCTGCTCTATACCTAGTGTAGTGTTTACTTTAGTTACGTCCTTATCAAAATACTGGCAAACCGGCAGGGCTGCATCGCCTAACAGGTTCAGGGATTTTAATAGCGGTGTTTTGTAGTCCAGGGCCTCACCTGTATAAGAAACAAAAATAGTTGGGATACAAAGCGTTTTAGCTCCTGCGTTTTCGATCAGGAAAGCTGGTGAAGACGGATCCCAGGCACTATAGCCGCGGGCCTCGAATGTATTACGGATACCGCCACTCGGGAAAGACGAAGCATCGGGCTCCTGCTGCACCAGCGCGCTACCTCTAAAGCTTTCAATAGCTTCTCCATCTGATGTCAGGTCGAAGAACGAGTCGTGCTTTTCGGCAGTTGAACCTGTGAGCGGCTGAAACCAGTGCGTATAGTGTGTAGCCCCTTTGCTCATAGCCCATGTTTTCATGGCAGCAGCAACAGCATCAGCCAGGTTACGATCTACTTGCTCTCCGGCTTCTATGGTACGTTTCAGCCTTTTAAAATAATCAGAAGAAAGTGTGGCACGCATTGCCTGCAGGCTGAACACGTTTTCTCCGAAGTAATCTGAAATAACATGTGAAGGCAGGTTAACTTCACCGGGTTTACGCTGGCTTACAAGCTCAAGCGCTTTAAAACGAAGGATAGCCATGAGATTTGGGTTGAGATGTTTATTTGTTGCTGCAAATATAGAAGTAAAAACCATAATCTAGCTTAAAAGGTATAAATTTTAAAGGGGTCAAATCAAAATTCAGTAACTTTATTCAAATAACCCCTATTACCAAAAAGGGTATTGTTTAAAATTCATACATCAATTCAACACCACCCCCTCTTAATTGAATACTTGCTATTACCCCCAACTGGAATTTACTTTGTAACTATAATGTTTAATCAGGTTGGTAAGTGATTATCTTTGTACCGTGAAAAAAGCTTTATACTTTCAGCCACTATACTTCCTCTTCTGGGTCCTGTTCTTTGTAGTTTCCAGAGCGGCATTTCTGCTCTACCACTTCGATAACTCCACCCAGGTAAGTGCAGCTGATATTGCCGCTACATTCTGGTATGGCTCCAGGCTCGATTTTTCTTTTGCATCCTACCTTAGCGCTGTTCCTTTTATTCTGTCTTTTATCAGTACACTCTGGAAGCGTTTTCCGGCTGCTGCAATTATCAGGTATTACACATTTGTATTTCTTTGCATTGCTTCAGTTATCCTAGCCGCCGACCTTGAACTATATACTCACTGGGGTTTCCGGATGGATTCCACTCCTTTACAATATCTGAACACTCCAACCGAGATGGCAGCTTCAGCAGCATCGGCCCCTCTCCTGCTGCTTACCTTTGTAGCTATGGCCTTAGCGGGCATTTTTATACTTCTGTACCGCCTATACTTCGATCTGACGAAATATAAATCTGCCAGTTTCTCCTGGTTAACAGCTGTGTTATCATTTGTTTTTATAGCCTTACTGGTACTGCCAATGCGTGGCGGGGTACAGCAGATTCCAATAAACCAAAGTATAGCTTACTTCTCTGATAAGCCCTTTGTAAACCACGCCAGCCTGAACATGCCCTGGAACATGGTGCACTCTATGCTGAAGTATGGCGAACACAGCGAAAACCCTTACTTATACTTGCCAGCCGATTCGGCGGAGCAGAAGGTTAAACAACTATATGCAGCAGTAGCAGATTCTTCGCAGCAGCTTGTAAAACCGGGCAAACCTAATGTGTTGTTCATTATATTGGAAAGCTATACTGCTAAAATGGTAGAGCACTTAGGAGGCGAAAAAGGCATTACACCAAACCTGGATAAGCTGGCTAAAGAAGGCATAACTTTTACCAACATGTATGCCAGCGGCGACCGTAGCCAGAAAGGTATGGTATCTATACTTAGCGGATATCCTGTTCAGCCAGCTACCTCTATCGTTAAGGTTCCTAAAAAGTCGGAGAAGCTGCCACAGCTGAGCCTTACTTTTGAGAAGCAGGGCTACAAAACCAGCTTTTTTTATGGTGGTGAACTGGAATTTGCTAACCTTAAATCATACTTCGTAAATGGCGGCTACGATAAGTTAATTGATAAATACGCTTTTCCGGAAGAGAGCTACAACAGCAAATGGGGAGCTCACGACCATGTGTTGTTTGAGCGTGCATTAAAAGATCTGAAAACGGAGAAAGAACCCTTCTTTAGTACGATTTATACCTTAAGCAGCCATGAGCCTTTCGAGATCCCAACCAAACCAAAGTTCCCGGTAACAGATGATGTTTCGAAGTTTAGGAATAGCTTTTATTATACCGACTGGGCCTTAGGTAACTTTATAAATGCAGCTAAAAAAGAGCCATGGTGGCAGAACACCTTAGTTGTTTTAGTGGCAGATCACGGTCACCCGTACCCGAACAAAGATGAGAACCATGTGCCGAGTAAATTCCACATACCTTTTATACTTACAGGTGGCGCTGTAACAAAACAAGGTATAACTATTGATGCGCTGGGCTCTCAGACAGATATTGCTGCAACTATACTTTCACAGGTTGGTTTGCCACATCAGGAATATGTATGGAGTCGTAACTTGCTGGCACCTACTACGCAGCCATTTGCTTTTTATGTATACCAGGATGGTTTTGGCTACCTGACACCTGCCGGCGAGGTAACCTTTGATAACACATCGAAGAAAGTTATCACAAAAGGAGAATCGGTAACAGAAGAGCAATTAGAGATGGGCAAAGCTTATCTGCAGTATTCATTCGATGATTTCCTGAAAAAATAATTTTGATTGAGTGATTTTCGGATGAGTGAATAAAAATGAAATTCATCAGTCACTCATTCGTTTAAGCACTCATTTACACATTCAAAACTAAATTTCGTACCTTTGCAGCTTATTATGAAGAAGGTAGCTTTTTATACATTAGGTTGTAAACTCAACTATTCCGAAACCAGTACGATCGGCAGAATTTTCCAGGAGCGCGGTTTTGAGAAGGTGGAGTTTACTGATACGCCTGATATTTATGTGATAAATACCTGCTCTGTTACCGATAATGCGGACAAGAAGTGCAGGAAAATTGTGAAAGAGGCGCAGAAGCATTCGCCAAACGCTTTCATAACCATACTTGGGTGCTATGCCCAGCTTAAACCTAAAGAGATTGCTGAAATTCCGGGTGTGGATGCCGTATTGGGTGCTGCCGAAAAATTTCAGTTAGTTGATATTCTGGAAGGTTTTACGAAAAAGGAGAAAGCCGAAGTATACGCCAGCCCGATCTCAGAAGCCAATACATTCCATAACTCTTACTCGTTCGGCGACCGTACCCGCACATTCCTGAAAGTACAGGATGGCTGCGACTACTCGTGCTCGTTCTGCACCATACCGTTGGCTCGTGGCAACAGCCGCTCCGATAGTATAGAAAACGTTGTTCGTTCTGCCAATGAAATTGCTGAATCCGGTGTAAAAGAGATAGTGCTTACCGGAGTGAATACCGGAGATTTTGGTTTGCAGGATGGCAAGCGGGTAGAAACTTTCTTTGACCTGGTTAAGGAACTGGATAAAGTAGAAAATATCGAGCGCTTTAGAATATCTTCTATAGAACCAAACCTGCTGAAAGACGAGATTATAGAATTTGTGAGCCAGAGCAACCGCTTTATGCCACATTTTCATATTCCATTACAGTCGGGCTCAAACAAAATACTTAAACTGATGCGCCGCCGTTACCAGCGCGAACTATACGCTGACCGTGTAGCGAAGATCAAAGAACTGATGCCGCATTGCTGCATTGGTGTAGATGTGATTGTGGGCTTCCCGGGCGAAACAGAGGAAGACTTCCTGGAGACCTATAACTTCATTAATGGCTTGGATGTAAGTTACCTGCACGTGTTCCCGTACTCTGAGCGCGAAAATACACTGGCTCCTGAAATGCCGGGTAAGGTAAGTATAAAAGAGCGCAATCGCCGTGCTGATATGCTGCGCATCCTGTCAGAGAAAAAGAAACGCTACTTTTATGAGCAAAACATTGGCCGTGAATTTACAGTGCTTTTCGAAGATGATGTAAAAGATGGTGTAATGGAAGGCTGGACAGAAAATTATGTGCGTGTTGCTGCCAAATATGACCCAATACTTGTAAATGAAATGAAGCATGTGCGCCTTACAGGTATAAATGCAACCGGACTCATGGAAGCTGAAGAAACTTATACTGAAGTTTTAAAACATTAACTATATTTACCAGCAAACAACCTTTTTAACTTAATTAACCAACCTGTGAAATTAACAAAGCTTGCCCTTGGCGTAACTGTAGCCTCTTTATCACTGGCTGCGTGCAAGCACGAA